>NZ_JTJR01000023.1 GCF_001678475.1 Gallibacterium genomosp. 3
AACACCATTGATTACTTAGAGTTATTTTTTGTCATTAGTAAACAATGATAAAAATCCTATAAAGCAATTAATTTACAATACTTACAAAACTAATCTATTTAAAGTAAAAACAATTCACAAAATAGTAATATTGAAGCAAATAAAAACCAAAATATAAAAAAACAATTACACTTATTATTATATTTTTTGTTTTTTTCATTTATTTTTTAACAAGAATTTCTTTCTACCCCTCCCTCTAACCCACATTATTAAAATATTCACTATCAGTATAATAGAATCAATCTATCATAAATAAAAAATATTTATTTTTCAATTAAATACATAAAAATAATGATACGTATAGTAACTAGTTATTTTTGATTCTTAATAATATAAAAAATAGCAAATAATTAAAATATAAAGGAAAACAGTCCATCCATTTTTAAGAAAATAAGGCTAAATAATTTACAAAAATCCCCCCCCCCCCCCGCCTCATTTACACAAATTTATACTATTGCTATAATCTAGGACTTTTAATACATTGACTAATAATTAATCAGTTTCATCATTTAGGCGAACCAATCTTTTAGTTAAGTAGTTAAGACAGTTGGACAGTTATAGAGAATATTTATGAATCATATCTTTAGAGTAATTTTTGATAAAACCCGTGGCGTATTTGTTGCCGTTTCTGAATTAACGAAAAATCATGGTAAGGCAAAGTCTGAGAAAATAGTATATTCATCAAATTTCTCTCTTTCTCGTATTTTTTCATTTAGTGCAATTTATACTGCGATATTAGTCGGAGGATTTTTTACTACATCAACCCCTGTTCAAGCTTGGGAGTGGGGATATGGTACCAGTGGAACTCGTGTTGGCTTTGATAATTTATGGTGTGGTGATTATTCCGATGGCAAATCCGTTATGCTGAATTTAAATGGGACAAGAAGTCGCGATTGTGGCGCCATCTCCAATCAATCTGTTGCTATTGGTTACAATGCAGGTACATGGAATGGCGGAACTGATGCAGTCGCTATTGGTTACAATGCTTTCACGAATACAGCACGTTCTATTGCGATTGGTTCTGAGGCAGGTACTGATGGCTCAGGAAGTGCGCAAACTGTTGTCGGCGCCCAATCACGTGGTAAAGGAACTCAATCAACTGTTGTAGGTAACTTTTCAGCCGCTTCAGCTCAATCTGTGGCATTAGGTTCTAACGTATTTGCCCGTGGTGAAGGTTCTATCGCTATTGGTAATGATGACCTAATTGGAACATTAGATTGGACATCAACCGCAGCACAAGAGTATTCAGTAAAACTACCTAATGGCTCTAATGGGACAACTGATGTTCTACATAATATCTACGCTGATTTATATGCTAACTCTTGGTTTTATTCAGATCGTACAAAATTTGATGCCTCTTACAATACTATTGAAGCAAGAACTGGTAAAGATTACCGTATCTTTTCACCTACCTTAGCCAAAGGGCGTGGCTCTATTGCGATTGGTTCGCGTACTGTAGCAGCAGGTGATGTATCTACAGCGGTAGGTTCTCTTTCTTTTGCTTTTGCACCTAAATCAACCGCAATCGGTATTCGTTCTTTTGTATCAGAGGATGCAACAGGTGGTACTGCTATCGGTGAAAAATCTAACGTATTTGCCTCTAACTCAGTGGCAATTGGTAACTTAACCGAAGCCTCTAATTCAGGTACAGTTTCTTATGGTTATAAAGCCATTGCGGTTGGTAAAGACTCTATTGCGATTGGGAATAATGTTGCTGCAGCTACATCAATAACTAATGGTGGTGATATTATCAGGGCTTATAGTACTACTGATGAAGGTAGCCCTACTCAAATAGATGAGGTAAAAAAGGCTATTATAGCTTATTTTGATGGTAGTGGAGATACAAAGAGTAAATTCGATACGGTCAAAGAAGACAAGGTCTATTTAACCGTTGGCTCAGAAAATATTAAGAAATCATCCTATCAAGGATCTAATGCTATTGTACTTGGTAACCGTTCTTTAGCGCTTAAAGAGAATGGCGTAGCTGTGGGTTATGGCTCATTAGTGGATGCAGAAAACTCAATTAGTGTAGGTTCTTATAACTATATTAAAAGTTTATCCAAAAATACCTTAGTAGTGGGACTTAATAACCGTATTTTAAGTGGAAATGGAACTAAAGATAAGCCTAATGTCAATGGTTATAACAATACAGTAATTGGATCTAATAACATCATTAATCTTAATACAGGAGATTCCTTAGTTTTAGGCTCTTATAGTAAATTAGGTTCATCATCAGGTGCATCTTTAACACTTGGTAAAAACATAAGTATTGGTGATAATGCCTATCAGGCTATTGCATTTGGTCAAAATGCTACTATTGGTAACTCGTCAAATAACGCAGCCGCAATTGGTGTTAATGCTAACATTGGTGAATCCTCTCGTAGATCAATAGCCATTGGTGTATCATCCAATATTGGAAACAATGCCGACAACTCAATCGCTTTTGGTTATAATGCTACCATAAATAATGGAGCATCTAACTCCTTAGCAATCGGTTTGAACACTTCTATATCTGAGAATGCAACTAACTCAGTAGCCTTTGGTATTGGTGCAAGAGCAACCGTTGCTTCTTCCTTGGCATTAGGTAACCAATCTATTGCTTCTTTCGCTAATTCTGTCGCGTTAGGTTTCCAATCAGTGACCGATTATACTCAGAAAGATTATAATACTGCTCCTTGGGCTGCTGAAGGTGCTATTGCAACCCCAACATCAAGTAAGACGGGGGTAATCTCTGTAGGTCGTAAGGGACAAGAGCGGCGTATTACTAACGTCGCCTCAGGTGCTTTAAATACAGATGCAGTAAACGTTTCACAACTTAAAACTATTGAAGATAAATTCCAATCAGAAATTAACTCTTTAAAACAAGGTGGCGCTTCTCAATATCTCAGTATTGAACGTAAAAACAGCACAAGTATGGCAGGTCAGTTAGCAGCAAGACTTGAAAAAACTGATAACTATCAAACTTACGTAGAAATGCGTACTCAGTTAGCTTACCTCAAAGCACGTAAAGAGGTAAATGGCGAAGTATTTGATGAGACTGCTTATAATAATTATGCTAATGCAGTAGATATACTTGGTGCACTCTATAATGAAGAGGTCGCTAATACCGCAACATCATTAAAAGCAACCGATCAAGCAATTACTAATGCAAAAAGGCAACTTAACGGTCTGACTGGTGAGGCATTAGAAAATAAACGTGCAGAGCTAATGCAAAACTTACAAACAACTATTGCTAATGCTCAAACTGCTGATGCAGGAAGAACAATAAGTGGTGCTTTATCCACAGCTCAAGCAGAAGAAGCTAAACAAAATACAAACTATAACAACGATGGTGCCAAAGGTGATGATAGTATTGCAGTTGGTTGGAAGGCCAATACGCAAGCCGCTTCAAATGGCAATGTTGGCGGTAAACATGGTGTAGCAATTGGTTTTGAAGCAAGTGTGACGGGTGAAAATGCGATTGCCATTGGTGGTTCGGAAGCGGACGGCAATTCGACTATTCCAAACAAAGCATCAGGAAAAAACTCGATTGCAATTGGTACGGCAAATACCGCATCTGGTGAAAAATCCATTGCTGTGGGATATAAAAATACCATATCGGGGATTGGTTCAGGCGCATTTGGTGACCCTAACAATGTATCGGGTATCGGTTCTTATGCGTTTGGTAATAACAATACAGTAAGTACTAATGATACTTTCGTATTGGGTAATGATGTTACTACCAATGCAGGATTTGGCAATTCAGTTTATTTAGGTAATACCTCTAAGGCGATTGATGATACCGCTGTATCTAAATACGGTAGTAGCTACCTAAGTGAAACAATCAACGGTTTCACCTTTAATAATTTTGCTAATGGTAAGGCAACATCAGGGCAAATTCTTGGTATCGTAACAATTGGTACAGATCAAAAAACCCGCCGTTTACAAGGCGTTTCGCCAGGTTTACTAGCAGCAGGTTCAACTGACGCAGTGAACGGTTCACAGCTATTCTCGATTGCTAATACATTAACACAAAAACTCAATGATGGTTACACCTTAGAAGGTGATGAAGGTGTGCTTAATCAAACAGATTCAAAATCAGGCAAAGCTGCTGTTGGCTCAAGAATCACTTTAAATACCGCTGATTGGACATCGGTTAAGGATAATGCTAAGTATAGCGGTGATAATATCCAAACCTTCTATCAGAAAGATGATACTGGGAATAGTAAGATTACTATTGGTGTGAAAGAGTCACCGACCTTTAAAGATATTACAGCAGAAACGATCGGTAAGCAGGGAGGGGCAGAGCTAAGCTTTAATGATGCTGATATTACGGTTAATAATAAGAAAGTAACGGGTTTAGCAGATGCTGCTTTATCTAATAGTTCAACAGATGCAGTAACTGGTAAACAATTGTTTACTTTGCAAGGTAAAACAGTGTCGTTAAGTGGTGATACAGGCACTACCACAGCTAAGTCAATTAATGATAATCCAAGCTTTGGTATTAAAACAGGTGACTACCTTAGCACCAATGCTGCGGATGATGATGTTACTATTAGCTTAGACACTACGAGTTTAGCCACTAAATTAGCAGAAAATTTCATAAAGATTGATGGCTCTAATGTACCTACGAAAACGGGTAACCTTGCTGCGTATAATGCTTGGAGAAATGCTTTAGGTATTGGTGATGGAGTTAACTGGTTCAATGTGAATGCAAATGCACCAGTAGCAGAAAGCATACCTGAAGGTACGAGTCTGACAACGTCTAACTTTGATAAAGATCACAGTGGTGCGACAGGGACAAATAGTACGGCAATAGGCCCATTTGCCTTGGCGTCTGGGAAAGAGTCAGTGGCTCTTGGTAAGAACGTGAGATCCTCTGCTACTGGTATGGTAGCGATTGGTCGTGATATTACTGCGACAGTAGCTCCTTTGACGGAAGGTAGTACACCCCAATATGCGATTGCGATTGGTCACCAAGCAGGGACGAAATCTGATAATACGGTAAATACAATAGGTAGTAACTCTATCGTTATTGGTGCGAATGCTTATGCAGGAAAAGTAGAGAGTTCTGTTGTTAAAGCGGCAGCAGGTGCAACTGTTGTCGGTACAAATTCAGGTGCGAGTGGTAATTTTGCGACGGCATTGGGTGCAAATGCAGAGGCACAAGGTAATATGTCATTGGCAGTAGGGCGTGGAACTGTTGCGGCTGGTGTTAGTTCAATTGCAATTGGTTCGGGAACTGGGGATAATGTAACAACGGCTGCGGCGAGTAATACAATCGCTATTGGCGCCGTTGCGAAAGCCATTACGGAAGGTGCGACGGCTTTAGGGGCGAGCGCACAGGCAGTTGGAGGTAATAGTACCGCTGTTGGTTCTGGTTCAATAGCGAGAGGTTTGGATTCGGGCGCTTTTGGTAAATCAAACACTGTAGAAGCACAACGTGGTTATGCATTTGGTATCAGTAATACCGTTGGGGATTCTGACTCACTTGCTTTTGGTCAAGAAAATACCATTAGTGGTTTTGAGTCTGTAGCGATTGGTAAGAAAAATACCATAGCGGCGACAGCAGATCGTTCAGGTGTATGGGGTACAGCAGAGGGAACTAGCACTGATACATTTAGTACAGTAGCAGGCCACGATTCTTATGCGATTGGTAACAGTAATAATGTAACAACGGATGCTAACTGGACGTTTGTATTGGGTAATAATGTGACTGCCAATAAACAATCTTCGGTGTATTTAGGAGATCGTGTTGGTTTTGTCGGATCTGAGAAATCTAAAGGAACAGACACTTATTCAGAGCAAGCTATTGGTGATATTACCTATAAAACTTTTGCAGATGCTGGTAAGATTGCTGGAATTGCAACAATCGGTAGTGATGATCAAACTCGTCGTTTACAAGGAGTGGCACCAGGATTGATATCGGCGACATCTACCGATGCCATCAATGGTTCACAACTTTTTGCAACTAATACTGTATTAAGTAATGTTGCTAAATCAGTAAAAGATAACTTTGGTACGGATGCGACGATAGATGCAACCGGTACTATTACCTTTACAAATATTGGTGGCACAGGCAAAGGTACCATTCATGAAGCGATTGCGGCTTCTCGTGAAGTGGTAGAAACTGTGGATAACGGTGGTTTAACAGTTGATTCGTCTAATCAAGTAAGTGGTGCGAAGAAATACACCGTTAAGATTGAGGATACCTTAAAAGCTAAGATTGATAACTTACCTACAAATGTGACAGACGAGTTAGCGAAGAAAGCGAATAAGACACTAGATAATTTAACTGATGCGGGTAAAACAGTTATCACTGATTTAGTTGATATTCAGAAAAAAGATGGCTCAATCGATGGGCTAACGATTGAATCATCGGTAGATGATGCAACTAAAAAGAAAACCTTTAAAGTAGGAATTACTGAGGAGGTGATTAAACAAGCAGCCGGTACGACCAATTTAGCGACTGACTATGCTAAAGCAGATGCCTCTAATATCAGCGATAGCAATATAACGAAGTGGCAAGACAAGTTAGGCACAATTCAATTTACGGGTGATGCTGGTAATAGTAAATCAGTCAAATTAGGCGACACAATTAAAATTTATGGTCAATCTACCACTGACAATGCTCAAGCGGGTTACACCAAAAATAATATCCAAGTCTTTGGTGGAGAGAATGGCTTATTTATCCAACTTGCAAAAAATCTGAGTGGTTTAGGTACTGTTACAGCAAATACTGTTACAGCAACTACTTTCAAGCTAGGTAATGCTAATAATGCACCGACATTAACTGCCGATAACGGCAATATTAAAGTAAGTGATGGTGCAAAAATTACCAATTTAACCAAAGGGGTGGAAGATAAGGATGCCGCAACGGTTGAACAAGTAAAAGATGTTACACTGGCTTTCACAACAGATAGTAAAACAACGGGTACTACAGATACTACAACGGCTGTGAAAGGTAAAGTAAAACTGAGCGAACAGTCACTGGCGTTAAATGGCACAGACGGATACATTACGACATCCACTACAGAAAATAGCCAAGCAGTTACGATTGATCTTGCGCAAACCTTAAAGACTAAATTAGGTAAGCTAGATAACCTTGCAGACAATGCTAATGAGACTTATGCAACTAAAACGGAAATTAATAACTTAAGCAGTACTTTGAACTTTGATGGGGATAAGTCTTCTACTGGTTCTGTAGATTTAAAAACACAACAGTTCGCTGTGAAAGGTACAGAGAATGAAATCGAAACTACTGCAAATGGACAAAACCTAACGATTAAATTAGCTGAAGCGATTACCAATAAACTTAAGGACATTGATAATAAAGCGAATAAAACTGATGTAGATGCAAAAGCAGATACAGGATTAAGTAATTTAACGAATGATGGTAAGAATGTAATAACAGGATTAGTAAATGTTATAAGAAAAACGGGTTCATCAGATAAATTAACAGTAAGCTCTAAGGTAGATGAAACAAGTAAAGTTAAAACTTTTGAAATTAATTTAGATGATAGTAATTATGCAAATATCTCTCTTTCTAATATAGATAATACTGCAAAAGATACTATAACAGGATTAGTTTCAGGAAGTGTTAAAACAGGAGATTCTAGTAAATACTTATCAGTAGAAAATACGGGTGGATCAAATGGAGCAGCGAAGAAAATAGTTGTTGGCTTATCAGATGATGCTATCACTAAATTAGATAAGATTGATACATCTATTCAAAAAGCAGCTGATTCAGCTAAGAAAATTTACTTAACGGCTAATACTGACAAAACAAATGATCAAACACTAGGTCAAACGGGAGATATTAATTTTGGTGTTAAGGGTGATAATACGACAATATCTACATCAGGATCTGGTAGTGATATCACTATAAAAGTTAAAGATGGCGGAATTAATACTACTCAATTAGCAAATGGAGCCGTAACAGAAGCTAAACTTGATTCTACATTAGCAGGAAAAATTAATTCTGGATTAACCTTTGCAGGAAATACAGGAACAGCATTTAATAGAACTTTAGGAAGTACTGTAAATATTAAAGGTATTGAGAATGGATATATTACAACTTCAGCCGCTACGGATACTATTACTATTGATTTAAATCAAACCGTTAAAGATAAATTAAATAATTTAGCAACAAATCCTAACGCAACTTATGCAAAATTAGATGCTTCTAATATTACAGGGGAAAATCAAACTAAATGGAGAGAGGCTTTAGGAGGTATAGGATTTTCTGCTGATAGCGGAACAGCGACTACTCGTAAATTAGGAGAAACTTTAGCTATCAAGGGTCAAAATGGCTATATTCAAACTAAATCTGAAGATGGAAAAATAGTAGTTGAATTAACAGAGACAGCTAAGGCTAAGTTAGATAATGTTAATGGAGCTACAGCAGATTCAACACAAACTATAGCTTTAGTAGATCAAAAAGATAAATCTACAGCTACTCAAACATTGGCTCAAAATGGCGGAATTAAATTAAAAATCGCTAATGGAGATGATTCCATAGTCACTGAAGCGGATACTACTACAAGCACAGTTAAAGTTAAGGTTAAAGACGGTGGAATTAATACTGCTAAATTAGCTAACAATGCTGTTACTAAGGATAAATTAGCTGATGATGCTGTTGAAACCTCTAAGATTAAAGATGGCGCAGTTACAACCGCTAAACTAGCTAATGATGCCGTAACTAAAGATAAGTTAGCTAATGATGCTGTTGAAACCTCTAAGATTAAAAATAGCGCTGTCACTGGAGATAAAATAGCTAACGGAGCAATTACAGCAGAGAAGTTAGCACCAGACTTTAAAACTAATGTAGAAAAAGCAATAGCTTTAAAAGATCAAAAAATTAAATTAACGGGCGATTCTGATAGTAAAACTGATGATCAAACTTTAGGGCAAGCTGGTGGAATATCCTTTGCTATTAATGGTGATGATGATGTAGTCACTAAAGCAAGTGCCGCTAAAGTTGATTTAAGTATCAATAAAAATGAATCAATTACAGAAGCTAATAAAACAAGCACAAGAGTTGCAACGACAAAAGCAGTTTATGATGCAATATTAGCTGCTAAAGCGGTAGTTGAAGCTAAAGCTGATGCAACTGGTGCAGATAACTTAATAGAAGTAGAAAAAGTTGCTGGAACTGGAATAGCTAAAGATACCTTTAAAGTATCATTAACTAAGGAAAACTTAGTAACTAATTTAGCAGATACATTTGCTAAAAAAGATGCGACTGGATTAAGTAATAATGACATAGCAAAATGGAAAAAAGCATTATCCATAGAAAACGTTTCTAATACGTCATCATTAACATATCGAGCTAATTCAACAGCAGATGCGGATGCTAAAACCGTAGCATTCGATAAAGGACTTGATTTTATTGGTGATAAAAATATTACAACGTCAATAGAAGATGAAGGAAAAGTAAACTTTGCATTAAAAGATACTTTAACAGGTATAACTAATATTACTAATGGTTCTAAAGTAGATGATACAGGAGTTACAACATTAAATATTAGTGATGCAGGATTAACTTTAAATGATAAAAACATTAAAGGTGTTAAAGCAGGAAGTGATGATAGTGATGCAGTTAATGTAGCTCAATTAAAAGCTTTAGCAACAACTTTAGGTGGAAGTGTAGATAATAATGGTAATGTAACAGCTCCAACATTTAATACTAAGGTAGAAGGATCAGGAAAAGGTTCAGCTCCAACAACAACTAAAAGTGCAATAGATGATTTAATTACAGCAGTAAATAAAGGATTAAACTTTGGTGCTGATTTAGAAGATCCAACTAATAAGAAATTAGGAGGAAGAGTAGATATTAAATCTGGGGATATTGTTGATAATAATATAAATTATAAAGCTAAGAATTTAAAAACTAAAGTTAGTGATGGAAATATCTTAATAGGATTAAGTGAAGCTCCAGAATTTAAATCAATAAATTTAAGCCCTGATGGAACTAATAAGATAACATTAACTCCAGATGATAAAGGTAATTTAACTATATCTAAATCACCAGCTGGAGAAGATGGAGATAGTAAAGTAGTTCTAAAAGGGATTAAAGATGGGGATAGCTCAGATTCTGCTGTAACGAAAGGAACATTTGATGAATTAAAAAATAAGATAGTATCAAATGACCCATTAAATGGAAAAGACGGAGCAAATGGATTACCTGGAAAAGACGGCTTAAACGGTAAAACATTATCAGATAAAGTAGAAGCTTTAAGAGATGGAGTAGCTGGAAATGTCGTTTATACAAAAGCGGATGGAACAAGATTAGTATTTGATCATACTGATGGTAAATACTATGAATTAGATCCAGCAACAGGTAAAAAGAAAGCTGATGCTCAAGCAGTTCCAGCAGATCAGGTTATATTATCTTCAGTAAATCCTGATGGAACGACAACTAAATCTGTAACACTTGGCAACCTTGCAAGTGCATTAGGTGTAAATTTAGAAGCTGCCCCATTAGCAGCAGTAACTAATGATGATGCAAAAGCAAAAGTTACTAGTTTACTAACTAATACAGATAAAGCTAGTCTTTCTAAAGCAGCGACAGCAGCTGATTTACAAGTACTTGCTAGAGCAGGATTAGATTTTACTGCCGATGACAATAAGACTGTTCATAAAAACTTAGGTGAAAAATTAGCTATACTTGGGCAAAGTACAGGAACTGGAACAGATAAGAAATCATATATAGAAACTTCAATAGAAGATGGAAAAATTAATATTAAATTATCTGATGAAGTTAAAGCTAAATTAGACGGTATTTCTGGAGATGGTAAGCTAGTTTATAAAGCTAATGGAAATGGAATAGATGGAAAAGATGGAGTTAATAAGATTTCTTTAGCTGAGGGATTAAACTTCAGTAATGGCACTAACACAACAGCTACAATAGAAGAAAATGGCGTAGTTAAATATAGTGTTAATCCAGTTCTAAAAGGAATAACATCAGTTGGAAATGGTGAAGGCGCTAATGAAGCTAAATTAACCTTTAATGCTGGAACATCTGCAGGAGAGAATGGCGAACCAGCAGCGGTAGCACCTAGTATTTCAGCAAATAATGTTAAGTTAACAGGACTTGCTAATGGAGATATAGCGAAAGGATCTACAGATGCAATAACAGGAGATCAATTCAATACGTTAGCTGAAAAAATCGGTATAGCTAAAGATGGTACTAATGGTATCAATGGGATTGATGGCTATGATGGTAAAGCTGGAAAAGCTGGCGACATAGGACAACGCGGTGTTCCAGGTCAACATGGTCTGAATGGCGCTGATGGACTTCCATTAGTTGGTCCAGCTGGTAAAGATGGCTTAAATGGCACAACGATTGTCAACAAAGTCCAAAGTTTACGTGATGGTGTGGCTGGTACATTGGTTTACACCGATACAAATGGTAATCGTGTTTTAGCTGAAAATGGTAAGTACTATGATACAAGTGTTGTTGGTAATAAAGTCAAAGCGAATGATGGCTTGTGGTATGATGCTAACAAGGTTAATACAGATGGTTCAGTAAACGATAAAGAAGCTAAAGGTAGTACTTTAGCTCAGTTGAATGAAGCTTCTAAGACTGCGGGTACAGGTGATAAATCATTAAGCAATGATAAAGTTATTCTTTCTGCGGTGAACCCAGATGGTGAAACAACCTCGCCTGTAACAATCGCTAACTTGAAAGATAATCTTGCTGAAGTAACTCTTACAGAAGAAGAGGTGAATTCTGCATTGACAGACTTAGGTCTTGATCTTGAAAGTGTAACAGAGACTCAAAAAGCAAGCGTTAAATCTAAACTTGCTGGTAAAAAAGCAAGCTCAGAAGTAGCTAAATTATTGAATGTTGATGGTACTGATAAGTCATTAAGTCGTGCTGTAACTTTACGTGACTTACAAACAGTGGCTCAAGCTGGCTTAACTTTTGTGGGGAATGATAATGTTAATATCCACCGTCCATTGGGTACTACCTTTAAGATTATCGGTGCTGCTGGATTGACTTATACAACAGAAACTAAGCCAACAGATAATACTGTAGAAAGTACTAAGGCTTATGCATCTGATTATTCTGCAAGCAACTTAATTACCCATCAAGATGGTGATGAGACGCTTCGTATTGAGATAAAGAAACTTCCTCATTTTGAAGGGATCGTTATCAATGGTACAGATGGTGATGATGGTGCTAATGGGAAAGGTAAAGATGGCTTTATCGGTGTAAATGATAAAGGTGAAGTTGTTATTATCAACGGTGTTGACGGTAAGAACGGTAAAAATAGTGATAAAGGCTTAGATGGTAAAGACGGTTCTAAGATTATTACTAAGAAAGATTTAATCGGTGAAGAGGCTGCTATTAAATTAACCTATAGTGCTAATGATAAGGGTAAAGATGATGCTATTGAAAAAGCAAATACCTCTTTAGATAAAGGTCTAAACTTTGTCGATGGCAACAATACCACAGCTTCTATTGATAAAGACGGTAATATTAAGTATGACTTAAATAAAGACTTATCAGGTATTAACTCTATCAGCTCAGGTAAAGCGAAAGATAATGATGGTAAGGATAAAGATAACTCTGTCGAAGCTAAGATTACCTTAACTCCAGGTGAAAAAGGTCAGGATGCAGAGGGTAATGAAATTATCACGAAAGCACCAACCGTAGATGTTGGTAATTCTCGTATCACCAATGTGGCTAAACCTAAAGAAGATAGTGATGCAGCGAATAAGGGATATGTAGATAATGAAATTGGTAAAGTTAAGACTAACTTAGAGAAAGTAGGTGAAACTGCGACAGAAGCAAAAACTTTAGCAGAAAAAGGTCTTAATATCGCAACTAATAAAGATGATGCTCAAAAAATGGCTTTAGGCGATACTATTCGTGTCGAAAGTGGCTCAAATGTTAAAGTTTCTGAAGTCTCTACTGATAAAGATACTGACTCTGGAGTTACTACCTTTAAATACACAATTAATGTTAAAGGTATTCCGATGACTTATGTTGATAAAGCAGGTAAACCATTAGTTCAAGTTGGCGACGATTTCTATCATCTCAATAAGCAAGGCTTACCTGATTTCGTTGCAGGCACAGTTGCAACAACAGAAATTGGCGGAATTAAAGCAGTTAAAGATCCAACCAAGTTGAATGATCAAGCTATTAGTGATGATGCATTAGCCACCGTTGAAGTCGCTGATGGAAAAGTACAATCTGGTAAGGTAGAAAATACTAAACGTAGCAAACAAGCCGTTAATGGTGGACAACTTGCTGATCTTTTAGGTAAAGATGCCACTGTCCAAAATGGCAAAACTGTTGTGGAAACTATTGGTGGTACTAAAGCAAATAATCTTAATGATGCAATTGCTGAGGTAAAATCTGATGCAGCAGCAGCCAAAACAGAGGTAAAAGTTAAAGGTAAAAACCTGTCGATTGATACGACTAAAGGAGACAACAAAAATACTATCTATACCTTACAAGTAAGTAATACGCCAGAATTTGATAAAGTAACTATTGGGGGCAAAGTATCTATGACAGCAAGTACAGATAAAGATGGTACTAATGTACTTAATGTTGGCGAAGATACACCAAATCGTATTCGTGGTGTAGCAGATGGTGTTGCTCCAACAGATGCGGTGAATAGACATCAACTTGATATGACGACTAACAACTTAGATCGTAAGATTAACCAAGTAAGCCGTGATGCTAATGCAGGTACTGCAAGCGCAATGGCAGTTGCAGGCTTACCACAAGCAAATCAAGCGGGTTACAATATGATTTCTGTTGCTAGTGGTTACTATGGTGGTGAGAATGCTGTTGCAATTGGTATCTCTAAGGTATCTGATAACGGTAAAGTTATCTTCAAAGTTAGCGGCACCTCAAACAGCCAAGGTAAAATGGGTATGAATGCTGGTGTTGGCTATCAATGGAGATAAGCACTAACCTTTAATTAATTATCAAAAGCCGAATGAATCATTCATTCGGCTTTTCAGATTATTGACAACCCAGAAAGTAATCACAAATCTTAATAAGTGTTTATTAGGTTTCCTCTCACACTTGCCCAAATAGAAATAAGATTTTCAGGCAAAAAACAGAGATTTTTCTCACTATGTTTGAAAAATGATCACTTTTTTGCCTGAAAATCTTATTGGTATGAGGAATAACAAGTGGCGAGAGTTGGTATTATTCGCTTCACTCATCTTTCGAGCTGTTGCTTTCAGCAACATTCAACGCTTTTCTTTTGCCTCCTTTTCTTTGCAAATTCAACGATACAAAGCGTAGCTTTTTGAACGTTGTTTGCAATGGCTCGTTAGAGTGAGCTTGCTTGCGAATAAAAGGAGGTCCCCCTTTAGAGTGAAACCTAAATGTTAATTAGAACAAAATATCTAAAAAATATTAAATAGACTTTGTTATCAAATTTATTCAATATTTTTATCTTTTATGTTTTGCCACACCATCAGTAGCAAATAATACCTGCCTTAGTGAATTAAGGCTTAATACCACATCACTGCCTACCACAAAATATTGTTGAGCTTGAATCACTAAGATTGCGGGATATAAGGTATTTTTCAGTTCCACTTGATAGCGGTAATACCCGCCTAAAAAGCTCACCTGTTTCACTGTTGCTACTGCACTTCCCCTTTGTTGATCAGCAATAACGGATTTAGTCGTATCGCCTTGCATCACAATCTCTTCTGGACGTAATAACAAATAAGCGTTGCAGTTATCCTGAATCAACGAGCCATTAGCATAACTCGCTGTGGTTAATGGCATTAAGCCAAACGCTGAATCTAATTGCGGTTGCTGAATTTGACAAGGCAAATAATTCACCTTACCTAAAAATTCAGCTACAAAATGTGAATTAGGTTGCTGATATAAGGTTAAGGCATCACCAAATTGCACGATTTTTCCTTTATCCATTAAAGCTAATTTATCGGCAAAGACAAATGCCTCTTCCTTGCTATGGGTAACAAAAATTGCTGGTACGTTTTGTTGTTTAAGAATTGCTCTAATTTCTTCGATAAGCTGATAACGCACTTGGCTATCAATATTTGAAAATGGCTCATCAAGCAGTAATAACTTAGGCTCACAAGCTAAAGCACGAGCGATTGCCACGCGTTGTTGCTGTCCGCCTGATAATTGATGTGGATAACGTTGCTCTAACCCTTGTAATCGAACTAATGCCGTCATTTTGGCTAATATCACTTGTTGCTGTTGGCGGCTTTGTTTTTGTAAGCCAAAGGTAATATTTTCCGCCACAGTTAGATGTGGGAAAAGCGCATAATCTTGAAAAATTAGCCCAATTTGTCGTTGTTCTAGTGGCGTAGTTGATAACTCTTGGTTGGCTAATTTAATCGTGCCTGTGGTAATCGGTAAAATACCCGCGATTGCTTTTAATAAGGTTGTTTTACCACAACCACTTGCCCCTAATAAACACACAATCTCATTTTGTTCTAAGGTAAAACTGAGATCTTGCAATATAGTTTGTCCGCCATATCCACAAGTTAATTGGCTAATTGATAATGTACTCATCTTATTCTTTAGTTCTGGTTGCTAATAATGAACGGGTCAGCATAATTACAGGAATTAAGCCAACAATAATTAATACAATCGCTGGTAATGCGGCACGTTCTAATTGTTCATCTGAAGTATAGGTAAAAACGTGGGTTGCAAGCGTATCAAAGTTAAAGGGACGCAATAGTAATGAAGCATTTAACTCTTTCATACTCTCAATAAACACCAATAATAAAGCGGTCAATATCCCTTTACGTAATAATGGAAAATGGATCTTACGCCATACAGATAAATTAGAATGCCCTAACGTTTTTCCTGCCATTTCAAATGACGGCGGAATTTTATTCAAGGCAGTTTCAATACTGCCGACTGACATCGCAGAAAAACGAATGACATAAGCAGTAATTAGGGCAAAGATTGATCCTGAAAAGACTAGCCCGAATGAGGATAAGCCTAGCCAATCGGTAAGAGAGTGCAGTTGGTGATCTGCAAAAGTTAGCGGAATTAATAAGCCAATCGCTAATACAGTGCCTGGTACCGCATAACCTAATGATGCTAAATGTAATCCTTGTTTCGCATAAATAGCTTGATAAAAACGCCGTATAAAATGTAAGAACAATGCAAAGAAGATACTCACTAATGCAGCAATTACAGCAACTGATAGGCTGTTTTTGGTATAAACAAAGAAATTATCTGTCCATGCCTCTGAGAAGTAATGATAAGCCCAGTAAATTAATTGGAATAATGGAATAAAAAATGCCAGCATCACTAATAGCCAGCTGTAAACGACTAAACCTTTTTCCCACCAAGTTTTAATTGGCTGATATTGATGTAACGCTTCACAACCTCGTTGATAATGTTTCTGTTTACGCCTTGCATAACGTTCAATCACAATAAAAACACTAATAAGGAATAACATCGAAATCGCAATTTGTGCGGCAGCTTGTAAATCACCAAAACCCAACCAAGTGTCATAAATTGCTGTCGTTAAGGTTGGAATTGCAAAATAAAAAACAGTACCAAAATCACCTAATGTTTCCATTGCGACTAACGCACAACCGACTGCAATGGATGGACGTAATAAAGGTAAGGTTACCCGCCAAAAAATTTGACGTTGGGACGCACCTAATAATTTGGCACTTTGAGTTAGATTTTCAGATTGTTCCATTAATGCCAAACGGCTTAAGAGAAAAATATAAGGGTATAGCGATAACGCTAAAATAAAGCAAGCTCCCCCCAAACTCCGAATTGATGGGAACCAATAATCGTGAATACTCTGCCAACCAAATATTGTTCTTAGCGATTGTTGTACAACGCCTGGATAGTCTAAGAAATCTGTATAGAGATAAGCTGACAGATACGCAGGAATCGCTAATGGTAAACAGAGTAACCACTGTAATACAGATTGCCCCTTGAATTGATAACGAGAAACTAAATAAGCCGCAGGCAATGCAAACAGTAAGCTAATCAGTACCGTCCCTGTTACTAATAGCAACGAATTAATAAAATAGTCTGTTAATACGGTATGCCATAAATGAGTTAAGCTTGCCAATGAACCCTGAATAGCCTGATACAAAATTGCCACAATTGGCATAACAAAAAAGCCAATCAATACGAGTGTAAGTAAGTTGACAGCAATAGTTTTGATTTTAAACACAGCAATATCAATTAAATAAAAATAGAAAAAGGCAGTTGCCGAAACAACCGCCTATTGGGAGGCTAAAATGAAACCTTATTATTCAAGATCGAATTTAACTTCATCAATCAGTTTTAGTGCCTTGTCATAATTCTTCGCAATATCATTTAATGGTAATGTATCTGCTTTGAATGTTCCCCAAGATTCAACTATTTTAGATACTGCAACGCCCGGTTTTACTGGATATTCGTGATTAAGTTCAGCGTAGAGGTGTTGTGCTTTATCACTACTTAAAAACTCAACTAATTTCAAGGCATTTTCTTTATTCTTTGAATATTTCGCTACCGCAACACCACTAATATTCACGTGTGTACCCGTAGTCGTTTGGTTAGGGAAATTAATATAAACAGATTCTGCCCAAGCACGTTGTTTATCATCTTCTAACATCTTACCGAAGTAATAACTGTTACCGAGTGAGTAATCACAAATTCCTTCTTTAATTGCTTTCACTTGATCGCGGTCACCGCCTTGTGGTTTTTGAGCTAAGTTATTTTTTAAGCCAACTAAAAATTCTTTCGCTTTTGCTTCACCATCATGAGCAATCATTGAGGCAACTAATGAAACATTGTAAGCGTGTTTCCCAGAACGTACACACACTTTACCTTTTAATTCTGGTTTCGCTAAATCGTAATATGTAAAGTTTTCTGGTAATTTACCTACACGATCTTTTGAGGTATAGATTGCTCTCGCACGTGTTGTTAAGGCAAACCATTCATCGTTTTTATCACGATATTGTGCTGGGATATTTTTTTCTAACACCGCAGAATGAACGTGTTCTGCAAGACCTGCGTTCACTAATTCCATTACTCGGCTAATATCAACAGTTAATAATACATCTGCTGGGGTTAACTCTTTTTCACGTTTTACACGCTCAACTAACCCTTTATCTGCATAGATTAGATTTACTTTTACTCCACTTTGGGCTTCAAATTCTTTTAATAATGGTTCAATTAAGTAAGGCTGGCGGTAGGAATAAACATTAACTTCATTGGCAGCAAAAGCGGATGTTGCTAGAGTTGCTAATAGGCTAGCAGCTAAAAGAGATTTTTTCATAGTACCTCGCAAATAATATTAAATAAACGTGATTATCAGTAATCGTTTTTAACATACCGTATTGAAATATCTGTGTCAATAAGAATTATTCTCAATTTCGCATATATCCTACTATTCTACTATTCATTACATAAAGAGGAATAAACATTCTATGAAAAGATAAAGTTAGTAGATTTAGCTAGTTTGCATTGAGCATTTTGGCTAATAAGTGATAGCAATTCCAATTTATTGGAGTTAAGTAGTTTAGCGCATCAGTAATATCATTCTAATTTATTAAAGTTAGCTAGTTTGGCTAGTGAGTAATGTTATTTCGCTTTGTTAGAGTTAAATAGTTTGGCTAGTTAGCAATTTTATTTCAACTTGTTGGAATTAAATAGTTTGTCTAGTAAATAACAGTTATTTCAATTTATTGATGTTAAGTAGTTGATTTAGTGAATAATAGTTATTTCAATTTATTGATGTTAAGTAGCTGATTTAGTGAATAATAGTTATTTCAAAATCCTAAGATAAAACACCTTAGATTATTCCATCACACCAAAATGTGCCAAATTTTATTCAAGTTGCTGAATGATCGCTCCTCTTCATCTTAAGGAAGAGGAGTAAGGAGAAGATGTAATAACCTATGGCAATTTCGCCACAATAGCATAACCAGGTTGTTTACCAACAATATGATAGACGGTATCCGCTTCAATAAATACGGAATCCCCTTGTTGCAAGGTTAATGTTGTTTCTGCGCTAGAGAGGGTTAAGCTGCCTTGCATAACTAATAAAATCTCTGCACTCGCTGCAACTAAATCCATTGCAAAATCAGGCTGATAATTTAAGTTTGCTAAAGCAAAGTCTTTACTTGGCGTATGGTAGGTTGTATAGCCAACTTTTTCTTCTGCTGCTGGAATCACTTTCGGCGTAATCTCTGTACAGTCAATAATTTTCAGTAACTCTGGAATATCCACATATTTTGGTGTTAGCCCACCACGAATGACATTATCTGAACACGCCATCAATTCAATATTCTGCCCTCTTAAATACGCATGAGGAATCCCAGCATCTTGGAAAATCCCTTCCCCTTGCTGTAAATGGACAATATTAAATAGATAAAAACAGAGTAAGCCAGCATCTAATTTCTCTAGTGGGATCGCCATCGCTTCTAAAGCATAAATTACCCAATAGTCTGGATTATCTAAAGATAAACGCCCTTCACGGTATGCCATTTGATTGCGTTGGATAATTGGCAATAACCACTGTTCTAATTGCGTTTGAGATGCTTGCATTACCTCAGCATAAAATGCTTTTAATGATTGATTCTCTAATTGCTCACCTAATGGTACTAATGATGGACGGGCATAGAGGGTTTTAAAAATAGCTTCTTTGCTTTTAAAGCCATGTAATAACCAGAAATCAGATAAAGCAATCATCATTTCTGGTTTATGATTATCGTCTTTGTAACTGCGTTTCGGATCTTTTAAATCAAGGCCCTCTGCATTTTCTCGTGCAAATCCTTGTTCGGCTTCTTTTTTGGTTGGATGCAACTGGATCGAGAGCGGTTTCACCACATCTAAAATTTTTAATAAATACGGGAGTTTATTACCAAATTGCTGTTGTGATTTTTCCCCTAATACCGCTGGGTGTGCCGCAATATATTCTGCAAGATTTTCTGTTTTTTCTGCGGTTTCAAGCAAAGACGGTGCGCTAGGGTGCGTACCTAACCACCACTCTGCATAAATTTTATCATCTTGTTTTAATTGAAAAAGTTGTGGAATATACTCTTTTCCACCCCAAATATAATGTTGTGCCTGACCATTAAGGCGATAAAACATAATTTATTTTCCTCCAATTGGTTGGGTAATTCTGCCTATCTTCACTAAAAATTGTAATACCTTCGCAACATCATCTACATCATAAATATAGACTGGTAATTGTTTATTATTCTTGAGCACAATTTGTAGAAACCCATTTTCGCTAATATTGATAGTTTGAATATGTTGATAAGGAATATAAAGATTATTTAAGAAAAAGCCTTCTTGTTTTAATAAAAATACGGGATAACGGATAAAGGCATGATAAATCAATAAAATAGATAACATTACTAATAAATAGATTGTAACAGTTTCTAACCCTTGTGGTAATGCTTGATATACGGCGATCCAGATTAATAGCAACATTACGATACTTTCTATTTTTAATTTGCGTAATAAACGCACTTTTAGTTCTATTTTGCCATAGCGTTTATCCATGATGAATTGATCATAGATTGCAAATAGGAGATATAAGAGGATGAGTCCTAGTAGAGTAATGTTAATGATCATATGCGTTTTTTAAATATTTTTAGGTTTCACTTTAAAGGGCATAGTTTTTTAGATTTCTCCCTAAAGGGTATAGTTTTTAGGTTTCGCCCTAAAGGGCGACTTCATTTTATTCGCATGCAATGTTTAAAAAGTTAATGCTGCTTCAGTTTGATGATAAACCTAAATTTAGTCACAAATCCTGATAAGTGTCTAATGGGTTTCCTCTCACACTTGCCCGAAT
>NZ_JTJR01000024.1 GCF_001678475.1 Gallibacterium genomosp. 3
AAAAGTGATCATTTTTCAAACGTAGTGAGAAAAATCTCTGTTTTTTGCCGCTCGGAAAATCTTATTGGAATGAGGAGTAGCAAGTGTGCGAGGGCGTACATTATTCTCTTCGCTCACCCTTCGGGCTGTTGCTTTCAGCAACATTCAACGCTTCGCGTTGTCTTTTGCCTACTTTTCTTTATACGCATAAAGAAAAGTAAGTCGCCCTTTAGGGCGAAACCTAAAAAACTATCGCGAAAAACCTAAATAATAATTACAACAAAAATATCAAATAAACTTTATATAAAACTGGTGGGCTATCGCCCACCACACTTCATTTTTAACCTAAAATACCTGTTGCTGCACCAATAATACCGATTACAAAAATACCGATAATAATCCAAAGTGCATTAACTCGGTTACGCAATAACCACATACAAGCAAAGGTAAAGATTAATGGCAATAATCCTGGCATTAAGCTATCTAAAATTTGCTGAACAGTGGTCGTTTCTACCGTACCATCTTGTTTTTCAATAACGGAAACCACTAACGGCACATTAATGCTCGTCCATTTTTGAACTAAGGCCCCCATAATAAATAGCCCTAAAATTGAAGCACCTTCAGTTAATTTTTGCAGTAAACCACCACTCATATCTTTAACAACATCAAGCCCTTTCTTATAACCATAAGTCACACCATAATAACGTGTTGCTAAACGAACAAGGTTAAATAAGGAGAAGAAAAGTAATGGCCCTAAAATACTCCCGCTTAAAGCTAAACCAGCACCTAACGCCGCAAATACTGGACGTGCAGTTCCCCAATAAATTGGGTCACCTACCCCGGCTAAAGGTCCCATTAAACCTACTTTAATTCCGTTGATAGCTGCATCATCAATTGGCTTACCGTTAGCACGCTCTTCTTCCATCGCAATGGTAACACCTAACACCGGCGCAGCCACGAATGGTTGTGTATTGAAGAATTCTAAATGGCGTTTAATCGCATCTTTACGTTCTTGAGAATTTGCATCTGGGTATAAACGTTTGATGACTGGTGCCATAGAAAACGCAAAACCTAATGCTTGCATACGTTCGAAGTTCCATGAACCTTGGAAAAGGTTAGAACGAAGCACAACTTTGTTTAAATCGCTTTGAGTTACTTTTTTCATTTCGGTTATCATTTCTACTTCTCCCATTAATCTAATCTGTTATCAAGATCATTATTGCCAGCTGAAACTACTTGCACCACTTGTTTACTTTGATTGTATTTAGGGTGAAGTTGAATATAAAGAATTGCCATAATTGTACCAAGTATCCCTAATGCCACTAAGTTGAAGTTAGTGAATGCAGCGACAACGAAACCTGCATAGAAGAATGGCATTAAATGTCCCGCACGCATCATATTAATTACCATCGCATAACCAACAACAGCGATAATTCCTCCAGCGATTTTTAACCCCATTGTTACTACTGGTGGAATTGCACTTAATAATGATTGAACGGTATCCGTACCCGCAGTTAAAGCCACGATTAACGCAGGAATAGCAATACGCATTGCTTGTAAAATTAAAGCACTGCAATGTACCCAGTCTAAGCGGTTTAAATTACCATCTTGTACAGATTTATCAGCTAAATGTTGGAAACCTACGGTAATTGCACGAACAACGTAAGTTAATACTTGGCCTGCTGCTGCAAGCGGAATAGCAATCGCAATCCCTGTGGTAATTTCTTGTCCACCAACAATAACTAAGATAGTAGAAACCACAGACGCCAATGCTGCATCTGGTGCTAACGCTGCACCGATATTCATCCAGCCTAATGCTAATAATTCTAATGAACCACCAACAATAATACCGGTTTTTATATCACCTAATACTAAGCCGATTAGGGTACAAGCGATTAACGGACGGTGAGTTTGAAACTCATCCAAAATTGATCCCATCCCTGAAATACAAGCGATGATGAAGATCAAAATAATTTGAATACTAGAAAGTTCCATAGCATTTTCCTTTAGTTAATTATTAAATCAGGTTGCTCTTTTTCAGCAAGTCAAGCATATCTTCTTTACGATCATTCGATACTTTACGTACATCAAGCTCAACATTAAGTTCAGCTAATTTCTTAAATGCTTCAATATCTTTTTGATCAACAGATACCGCACTGGTAATTTGTTTTTTACCGTCACGATAGGCCATACCACCAATATTAACGGATCTAATCTCTAAACCTGCTTCAATGAGGAATAATGCATCTGTTGGATTAGTAAATAACAACATCACACAATCTTCATTGTATTCAGGGTTATTGTAAACACGTACCATCTTTTCTACGTTAACAACGTGTGCTGTCACACCCGGAGGAGCAGCTTGTTTTAACATTGTTTTACGCACATCATCTTTATCTACTTCATTATTAACGACAATAATACGATTAACGCGGCTTTCTTTTGTCCAACGTGTTGCAACTTGACCATGAATTAGACGGTCATCAATACGTGCTAAACCAATCGCCATATGTTTACCGGCAGTTGCAACTTGTGGTTGTTGTGCTGCTGGTGCTGACGCGGCAGGCGCAGTTGGTGCGACTGGTACAGCTACTGAAGCTTCTTCTGTTGCTTGTGGCTTTTGCTCTAATTTTAATGCGCGCACACCACCACGACCGGTTTCAAGCGCAATTTCAGCAAGCTCTTCTAATGATGGATCATCATCACGCGCCATAAATGTTTCTACTAACATCGGCACATTAACACCTGTTACGACTTCCATATTATCTTTACCGTCTGCTACACGGTTAGCCGCATTGAATGGGCTTCCACCCCAAGTATCCACTAAAAACAATACTTGGTCACAACGTGCTAATTCATTTGCTAACTTAGCTTGGTATTTACCGATAATGGTTTCAGCGTTTTCGCCTGGCACAAACTCGATAAATGCAACATTTTCTTGTTCCCCGATCAACATTTCTGTTGTACGAAGCAACTGTTCTGCTGCAACACCATGTGTAGCTATGATAATAGCAATACTCATAGGAGCTCCTTAATTAATTTAATTGATAGATAAAATTTCAAATAGAGTATAAAAGTGGGCGCAATTTTAAAGAAAAATGAAGAAAAGAGATATAACATAGATCACAAAATTGGAAAAAAAGATGATATTTTACGGTTTATTTTATTGAAAAAATGTCTATTTCTGCGAAAAAAGTCGAGTGTTCGCAATTTTTTATCAACTTATTAACAATATTTATTTTAAATTTAAAAATAAATATCAAAGTTATTTATTTTATTAAATGAAAAAAAATCCCTTATCTATCATAAGGGATTTTATACCATAATACAAAATTTATACTAGAAGCTGTAAGAAATACCCGCATTCACACGTGTACTATTACCATAATGTTTATAGAATGAGCGCTCTGCATTAATATATGGTGTAAAATGCTTCCCTTTATAACTATAACCGATACCAATATCATACCAATCTTTCGGATATTGAGAGTTATCGGTTACAGCATTACTGGTATGTAATCGTGTCCCTTTAGAGGATAAGAACTCATGATACAGATTACCTAGTACAAATATACGGTGATTTGTTTTAAAATTTTTGCCTAATTCAAAGCCTAAACGTCCAACCAAACTACTTGCATTACTAATATATAGATGATTATCGTTACCTAACATATAGTTTTTACCCTTTGTATGTGCGAATTGTAATTGGGCTTGTGGACGTAAAAACCAGTTATTTTCCCATTTTTTCTCATAACCAGCCTCAAGGCTAAGCTTAAGTAATTTACCTTTATGCGTAAAACGACTTAGAGTATCATCTGAGGAAACATAAATATTAGTCTTATAAGCTCCATAATGTAATAACATATCCAAATAATAATGTTTTTGATAATTAAAGAAAGTGCTATGTAATGACACACCTTTTTCATACGATTGATGAGAGCCTTTTAGATAATTTAGGCTAATACCATTTAACCATTGTATATCATCGTTGCGTAATGATGAGTGGTTATATCCTAATTGATAGAAATGTTCTTTTTGGTGGGAAAACTTACCTTGTTCGGTTCTTAACCATAGTCCGTTAGTCTTATCATCAGCAAAACGGTAATCGTCTAATGAACCTAATCTTTTGGTTAAGCGATCCATATTAGTCATATAGTAGTAAATATCTTGAGTATCAACCCAGACTAAAGCAGATGAAGCTGGTGAAGCTGGTGAACGACCAACCACCTCATCGTACTCCTCGCCAGACTCATCTTCAATCTCAGCAAGTACAGTATTAGACAAACTAAGCGATACCAATATCGCAATTCCTAATTTTTTTAATAGATCATTCATAATATATCCTACACTCAATTTTGTTTAATTTAAGATTCCCCCCCCCCCGAATTAATTAAATAATCTATTAATTCAGTTGAGTAATCCATTGATTTCATTGATTAAATTGATTAAAAGAAATAGCTGATTAGACAACTATCCTGTTTATTATAGAAAGATTTCCTAAAAATAGCCAATTATTAACTATTATTATAAAAAAACCCTCTTTCCTAAAATAAAAAGAGGGATTCTATAAGAAATTTATGTTTCTAACTAATAGTCAGTTATAAAGTAATCACAGCACAAAGTGTTAGTACAGAATAAAGCACTGCTAATCCGTAGAAAATCACACCGCCTGCGGGTACATGCACTTTAAAGTCATGCAAACCTAAATGGATACGGTGGATACCACACCAAGTTGGGAAAATTAATAAAGCAAGAATTGCTAATTTACCAATCCAAGTATGCGTAAATGCAATGATGTTATCTGGCGACACAATTCCAAATGGAAGAAGGAAACCAAGAATAAGCACTAATACAGGGAAAAATACTGCACTAATCGCACCACCCGCACCGAATAATAACCAAACTACGGGTTCATTTGAACGTTTTGGAGTTTCTTTGTTCATCTTATTCTCCCTATAATAGAATTAAGGCAATAATGCTTACTACGACAGTAATACCCCAAAATACTTTGGTTACTAAGTTCACATCGATACGTTCATTTTTGACAATGACATTCATCATTTGTGGAGCCATATTGAAGAATGTGAAACTATTTAATAAAACTGCGCCAAGCGTAATGATATTTAAGATCACCACTACTGGATTTTGTAAAAATCCAATAAATTTAGTATCAAAACTACCATCGCCTAAACAAAGTAAGCCATAGAATAATTCAATACAGAACCAAATAGTTGGCACTGATGTACTTTCACGCAATACGTAGAATTTGTAAAAATCTAACTTTTTCCACCAAGTTGGTTTCACTTCACGCACATATTTTTTGCGTTTACTGGTTGCTACTGTTGTCATTTTACTCTCCTTACTTTTGCATTTTTAACATTGCAAAAACGTAATCTTTTGCACTTTCAATTTTACCTTGGTTAACCGCAGAAGCTGGGCCAACGTGTTTTGGACAAACTTCTGAACAATAACCAACGAAAGTACAACTCCATACCCCATTTTTGCCGTTAAGAATCTTCATACGCTCTGCTTTACCATGGTCTCGGTTATCTAAGTTATAACGATGAGCTAGGGTAATCGCGGCAGGACCTACGAATTCAGGATTTAAGCCAAATTGTGGGCAAGCTGCATAACATAAACCACAGTTGATACACATAGAGAAAGTACGGTATTTCTCTAATTGTGCTGGCGTTTGTTTAGTTCTTGATTTAGCCAATTCTGATGAAGGTTGAGGTTCATTTTTAAGCTCTGGTGCTTGGTTACCAATAATATATGGCTTAATTGACTCAAGACTTTCAATAAAGTGGCTAAGATCAACCACGAGATCGCGTTCAATTGGGAAATTCGCTAATGGTTCAATTCGCATATGGCCGCTAAAATCACGTAAGAATGTTTTACACGCTAATTTTGGTTTGCCATTAACCATCATTCCGCATGAACCACAGATCGCCATACGGCAAGACCAGCGATAAGAAAGTTCAGGTTCGAGTTTATCTTTAATATAACCTAACGCATCAAGTAATGAGGTTTGGCTATCGTATGGAACTTGATAGGATTTTAAATGCGGTTCGCTATCTACTTCAGGGTTATAACGTAGAATTTCCACCGTCATTGTTTGTAATGCATTCGCCATTATTTTGCCCCTTCTTTTGCTACTTTTGCTGCTTCTGCAGCTTCTGCTTCCGCACCGTAAACACGTTTAGCTGGTTGTGATTTAGTGATCTTCACATCGCTATATTCAATGGTTGGTACACCATCTGCTTTATAGAAAGCTAAAGTATGTTTCAAATAGTTCACATCATCACGTTCTGTATAGTCTAAACGTTGGTGTGCACCACGAGATTCTTTACGATCGATTGCTGAGCAAGCAATAGATTGTGCTACATCTAAGATGTAACCTAATTCGATAGTGTAAAGCACATCAGTATTGAACACACTTGAACGGTCTGAAATACGAATACGTTTATAACGTTCTTTTAACTCTTGGATTTTATCAACGGTTTTTTGCATACTTTCTTGTGTACGATAAATACCGCAACCTTCTTCCATAGAGTTACCCATTTCATCACGGATACTTGACCAAGATTCAGTACCTTCTTGAGCTAATAGTGCATCAACACGTTTAATGACATCTTGTGCTTGAGCATCAATAACTGATTGATTTGCTGGTTGTGCTTCAACTGCACGTTGTGCTGCATATTCACCCGCAACACGACCTAATACAAGTAATTCCGCTAATGAGTTAGAACCTAAACGGTTAGCACCGTGTAAACCTGAAGATGCACATTCACCTACTGCGAATAAGCCTTTAATACGGGTTTCACATTGTTGATCAACTTCAATACCACCCATTGTATAGTGAACAACTGGACGTACTGGAATTGGTGCTTTCGCAGGATCAACCCCTTCATAAGCTTGTGCTAATTCACAAATAAATGGTAAACGTTCATGTAGATATTTTTCACCAAGATGTCTTAAATCAAGATGAACTACATCAACACCTTTTGCAGTTTTTAAGGTATTACCTTTTTGTAATTCTTGCCAGAATGCTTGTGAAACTTTATCACGAGGACCAAGCTCCATATATTTATTTTGCGGTTTGCCGATTGGTGTTTCTGGTCCTAGACCATAATCTTGTAAATAACGGTAGCCATCTTTATTTACTAAGATACCGCCTTCACCACGACATCCTTCAGTCATTAAGATACCAGTATTTGGTAAGCCTGTTGGGTGATATTGTACGAATTCCATATCACGAAGTGGAACACCGTGGCGATATGCCATAGAAAGCCCATCCCCTGTTACGATACCACCGTTAGTATTAAAGCGGAACGCACGACAGCCACCACCAGTAGCAATAACCACAGCATTCGCATTAATTTGTACCATGGTACCTTCCATCATATTCATGGCGACTACACCACGTGCATGACCGTCATCCACAAGGATATCTAATACGAAATGTTCATCAAAACGTTGAATTTGAGGGAATTGGATAGAAGTTTGGAATAATGTATGGAGTAAGTGGAAACCAGTTTTATCTGCTGCAAACCACGTTCTTTCGATTTTCATACCACCAAAACGACGTACGTTTACATCACCATCTGGACGGCGACTCCAAGGACAACCCCAACGCTCTAATTGTGTCATTTCAATCGGTGAGTGTTGGACAAAGTATTCCACAACATCTTGTTCACATAGCCAGTCACCACCAGCAACAGTATCATGGAAATGTTTATCGTAAGAGTCTTCCTCTTTAATAACAGCTGCTGCACCACCTTCTGCGGCAACAGTATGGCTACGCATAGGATAGACTTTTGAAATTAAAGCAATTTTAAGGTTAGGATTAGCTTCTGCGGCTGCGATTGCTGCACGCAAACCACCACCACCAGCACCAACAATTGCAATATCGACATTAACGGTCTGCACGATATTCCTCCAAGTTAATTAATTTACGAGTAAAAAGTTTAATTATTTTGCCATTAATTGGAGATCAGGTAATTATTTTTTCACAGATTTTTAATAAAAAAACTCTGTTTCGTGATCTACCTCAAAAAAGTTATCCACCTTTCCAGTAAATAAGAGGTAGAAGCAGAATTTGCTTATAGAACAAGATTCATACAAAGATAGAAATAAACGAAATTTTATCTAAAATTTCTCAAAAAATTTTTGATAAAACATCTTATTAACAATTAAGAAACAAATGTGATTTTGACACACGAGTTATTAACAATTTAATGAAGTGACAATACAAATATTAGAATGAATAAAAAATATACACTTCATTTACACTATTAATTCTCTTTTATAAGAAAAAGGATAAGAAAAAGGCAGCCTATCGCTGCCTAAAAGGTAATCTTCTCACAATAACTATACTTACATCCACGCATTATTACGGATAATCCCCACTGCAATCCCTTCAATTTCAACCTCTTCCTGGCTTAAATCCACCACAATCGGCGAAAGCTCACTATTTTCAGGATAAAGATAGAGCATATTTCCTTTACGTTCAAAACGCTTCACAGTCACATTATCATTAATACGAGCGACAACAACTTGCCCATTCCGTACATCTTTTGTACTGTGTACCGCTAACAAATCCCCATCTAAAATACCAATATCTTTCATTGACATCCCTTGTACTTTCAATAAGAAATCTGCTTTTGGTTTAAACATATTCACATCCACTTGATAAGTGGCTTCAATATGTGCCGTAGCAAGAATAGGCTCGCCTGCGGCTACTTTACCGATTAATGGCAAACCAACTTCTTCATCATTGACTATATCTTCATTTTCATTAATTAGACGGATACCTCTTGAAGTACCAGAAACAATTTCAATAACCCCTTTTTTGGCCAATGCTTTTAGGTGTTCTTCAGCAGCATTCGCAGAACGGAAACCTAATTCTCTTGCAATTTCCGCACGTGTTGGTGGCATACCCGTTTGTTCTAGATGTTGTTTTACAAAATCGAATACTTCTTGTTGTCGTGCCGTCAAAGTTTTTGTTAATTTTGCCATAATCTATCTCTGTTCTTTTATACAGTATTACCTGTCATTATATACAGCAAATACTGTATTGCAACGCTTATTTTCCAATGCTCCCCTTTTCTTTATGGCTTAGCTTTGATCTGATAAATCGTTTTATTTGCAGAATTTGTGCTAAACTTACGCCGTTTTTCAGATAAAATTAAACTAAAAAGGAATAAAAAATGGCAGCTTTGCTCAATTTTTATCGCAATTTACTAAAATTACCGCTCTCTTTATTAGTTAAAAGTAATTCAATTCCAAACAATCCAATTCAAGAACTTAATCTTAATATTGCAGAACCCCTCATTTATGTTCTGCCTTATACCTCTCAAACAGATTTATTAATTTTTCAAAAAAACTGCTTGGCTTTAGGATTACCTGATCCATTGCAAGAAAATGATATTAATGGCGTAAAGTTACCGCGCTATGTCTTTTTAGATGAAGGTAGGCGTTTCTTTAAATCAAAAACTGTAAAAAAAGAAACTGAACAAATTTTTGCTCGTTATCTGGAATTACACCATGATATTGCTGAATTAAATGTGCAATTAATCCCTGTTTCTGTACTTTGGGGAAGATCGCCAGGTTATGAAGATAAATCAGGCTTACCTAAATTACGCTTACTGAATGGTATCGAAAAATTTGCCACCATCCTTTGGTTTGGTCGCGATAATTTTGTGCGTTTTTCTCAATCAGTATCACTACGTCGTATGATCAACACCGATGGCAGCGATCCAAAATTAGCTCAAAAGCTTTCTCGTGTTGCTCGAATCCACTTTTCTAAACAACGTATTTCAGCAACTGGACCTCGCTTACTTAATCGTTCCGCAATGTTTTCTAAGTTATTGAAAAATGAAAATATTGTGGCTGCTATTGCTGATGAAATGAGTAGTAAGAAAATTTCTCAAGAAAAAGCTGAGCAAGAAGCCAGAAAAATTCTAGAAGAAATTGCTGCTAATTTTAATTATAGCAGTTTGCGGGTGGCTGATCGCTTTTTACGTTGGTTATGGAATAAATTATATCAAGGTATTAGTGTCGAGCACGCAGATCGTGTACGTAAATTAGCACTCGAAGGCCATGAAATTGTTTATGTTCCTTGCCATCGCAGCCATATTGACTATTTATTACTTTCTTATGTGCTTTATCATCAAGGTTTAGTACCGCCTCATATTGCAGCTGGGATCAATCTTAACTTCTGGCCAGTAGGCAGTATGTTCCGTAGTTGGGGCGCTTTCTTTATCCGCCGTACCTTTAAAGGTAATCGCCTTTATTCAACGATTTTTAGAGAATATTTGGCGGAATTATTCCATCGTGGTTACTCTGTTGAATTCTTTATTGAGGGAGGACGTTCTCGTACTGGGCGTTTACTCGCACCAAAAACCGGTATGATATCAATGACATTACAGGCTTTACAAAGTGGGCAGCAAACACGTCCAATTACTGTTGTGCCTGTTTATATTGGCTATGAGCATGTTCTAGAGGTAGATACTTATGCCAAAGAATTACGTGGTGCTGCGAAAGAAAAAGAAAATGCTGGCTTAGTGTTACGAGTAATCAAAAAGCTGCGTAACCTCGGTAAAGGTTATGTGAACTTTGCTGAGCCAATTACGTTAAATACCTATATTAACCAACATTATCCACAATGGCGTAATACTGATGAAAAAACACGCCCAGAATGGTTTAATGAAGCCGTTGATCGTGTTTCCAATCAAGTTATGGTGAATATCAACCGTGCTGCTGCGGTTAATGCAATGAACTTAACGGGCTCGATTTTACTCTCTTCTCGCCAACGTGCATTATCTAAAGAATTATTAATTGAACAATTAGATACTTATCTACAATTATTACGTAATACCTGCTATGACGACGACGTGATTTTGCCAAATGAAAACGGCGAATCATTATTGCAACACGTATTAGGATTAGATCGCGTAGGAATTCTTGTGGAAAAGGATAATTTTGGGGAAATTGTACGCTTAGAACGTAGTTCGGCTGTATTGATGACCTACTACCGCAATAATATTCAACATTTATTTGTATTACCATCTTTTATTGCCAGCTTAGTCTTACACCATGAAGCCATAGAGCTTAATTTAGCGCTTGATGCGGTAGAAAAATTCTATCCATTCTTAGCCAATGAATTATTCTTAAGTATTCCTCAAGAAAAACTCCATCAATATTTATTAACCATTATTGATGAATTATGCCGTCAACAAATCTTTAAACGTCATGAAAATCTGTTGAGTATTAACAAAAAACGTGGTCGTTCATTACAATTATTAGCAGCTGGTGTCAGAGAAACATTACAACGTTATTACATCACATTGAGTTTATTAAAAGCGAATACTACGCTTTCTCGTGCTGAATTGGAAAAAGAAAGCCAATCTATTGCACAGCGTTTATCTGTTTTACATGGTATTAATGCACCAGAATTTTTTGATAAAGCAGTATTTGCTGCCTTTATTAATTGTTTAAAACAAAACAATTATTTTGATGAAAATGGTAATGCTATTAGTGAAAAAATTGATGAATTACATTCAATTTTACACAAGATCGTTTCGTTAGAAATTGATATCACTATCCAAGATGCCATCGAAAAATAATTGATTCCAACTAATACTAAAAAAGCGTGCAAGTCATTTAATTTACACGCTTTTTTATTACACTCTTATCTTAATAAGACTAAACAAGTGCTAATTTAAACTCTTCATTTTGTAATTCAGTAATTACTTGTTTATCTAAATTAATATCGGTCACAATATCAGTAAACCGCGCTAATCTTGCTACACTAAACAGCGAATATTTGCCATATTTACTACTGTCTGCCACTAAAATACGTCGCTTTGCATTCTGTAATAAGCTGCTTTTTAGATTTGCTTTATCTTCTGTTGGCGCTGTTACCCCTTTGTCTAAACTCCACGAATTACAACTTACAAACGCCAAATCAGGATATACATTCTGTAATAACTGAATACTATGATTACCAATACAAGATTGACTAGAGTTATCAATATACCCTCCCGTCAACATCAAATCGATTTGTTTATACTCAGATAAAAATAAAGCAATATGCAGATCCGTTGTGATCACTCTTAATGGTAAATGGGCTATTTTCTTTGCAATACATAATGTTGTCGTTCCAGCGTCTAGTACTATTGAATCCCCAGCTTTAATAAAAGAAGCAACATGGTCAGCAATTCTGCCTTTTTCTACGACAAATTTAAGTTGTTTTTCATTTGTAGTTGGTTGCGCTGCAATAAATTGATTAAGGCTTACTCCACCATGTGTACGGATAACAGATCCTTGTTCATTTAATTTAATTAAATCTCGACGAATTGTCGCTGGCGAAGCATTAGTGACTTTTACAAGTTGATCAACAGTTGCAATATTATGACTTTTCAAGAAAAGCAGGATTTGTTCTAAACGATCGGGTGACATATTATTCTCTTATCATAAAAGGCACACACTATAAATCTAATGTGTGCCTACAATACAATTATTTAATTATTCACTAAATTTTTGTTTTTCTCAAATCCTTCCGGCTTGGACTAAATTTATACTCTTTCTTTGATCATACGTAATAAATCCTTATTACCAAATCCTCCCGACTTAGTCATCACAATTAATCCTTGATATTTAGTATTATCAATTTTGCATAGCGGAACTCCTGGTACGATAGAAAATAATAATCGCATTTCAGTAATATTCATCTTATCCAGTAACATCGCAGCCCCATCACCACCAAATAAAATTAGTGAATCAAAATGCTCATTTTCTAGACAAAATAATCCAAGTTCAGCTAAATCCTTTGCAAGAATCCTAGCAATACTATTTATATTTCCATCTTGTACAGGTACTTTTGTTGGATTAGCTCTAATAATAACGTTATCTTTACTAGATTTAATTAGTGCTCCTAATTGTTGTTTCAAAGCACTCGAAGATATTTCGTGATTTAACAATTGTAATGGTGAAGGATTAAATACTATTGAACTACCACCAGCATGAGAAATATATTCATCTACTTGCTGCTGACTAGTTTCATGGATAGATGTCACTAAAATTAAAGATCTTCCTAATGATAGATTTCTATTGCTACTCTCACCATAAACATTAAATTTCATATGTAATTTATTTGCTAAACCTGCAGAACCTACTGGAATAATACTATTTCCCAGCTCATTAATAACATTTCCAATGATTGCTAAATCATCTTCTGTTACTGCATCAATGATAAATTGATCAGAGGAAGATGATAATATTTGCTTTATCAGTTCCTTTTCAGTTTTACCGGTTAAAAGTATTGCATTAGGTAATAACTCTTCCATTTTAGATGATAACACTGGACAAATAGCATCCTTCCCTGATGGGGTATCTTTAACCGGAACATCATTCACATATAAAACTCCATTACGAATTGTTCTCCCCATTTCAGGATAAGCAGAACAAATAATAGCTTTTGCATTAGGATAGACTCTTTTCCATGCTTTTAATGCACCATCTATTTGATATGTAACAGATCCTCTCATTGTAGAATCTATTTTCAAATATAATTGTGTAATGCCATTTTTAATTCCTGCAACAACAGCATTATACGTTCTATCACTTGCCAAGTTACCCAAAGCCCTAGAATCCGTTGAGACTGTAAATACATTTGCTTGAGAAAAATCCGCCATATTCAACGACTCATCATCAGTTTCTAACATGGTGGAATATCCTTTGCTAGCAAACATTATCCCCGTATCATTAGCTCCTGTAAGGTCATCAGCTACAACTAATAAACGATTTTCTTTCATCTTAAATTTCTCCTTTTGTATCTTCTACTAAGCTACCTTGGCGTTTTAATACCCATGCAGCCAATAAAGGAGCGACAATAGCTGATACAAGTACTGCTGCTGCAATTTGTGCAGTAGCTGTTTGGACATAAGGAGCAAAACTTGGATCTGCTTGAGCTACAATTTCTGGTGTAATAATTGCATTACCCGCTGTCGTACCAGCAGCGAAACCAATCCCAGATAAATTGCCTCTTCTTAAAATAGCTTTATAACCAAAAAAGACTAAAAATCCTGTTAAAACTGATGACAATACACCTAAAATAATTCCTGTTACTCCACCAGTAACAATTGCATGTAAATTAATCCCTGTACCTAGTGCAAAAGCAAAGAAAGGAATCACAATTGCTCCTGTTGGTTTCATTAAATTAGTTCACTTCGTATCCACATTTCCAATTACCATACCTATTAATAAAGGTAATACAGCGGCTAACATCAGAGAAAAAGGAATATCAGCTAATCCAGATGCGCCTAAAAAAAGTAAAACAAAGAATGGTCCATCATTTACAGCAGATGCAATATAGGCTCCTCTATCTCGATAATCCCCATATTTACCGGTAAATGCTAACCAAATACCTCCATTTGAATTCGCTACAACAGTAAGCATTGCTAATAAAGAAATACCCAAAATACCATCATTACCAAGAATTAGCCCCAATAGAGTAACTAATGCTACTGGGATAATTGTTTTAAATAATAAAACAACTCCTGTATGAGCTAAAACAGGCCCAGAACTTCTTAATGTAATTTGCATACCAGTTGAAAAAATTAATAATGCAATTAATGGTCCAGCAGAAGACTTAAATAGTGCCGTGGTAAACGAGCCTAATCCGAGGAAATTTGGAAAAAATGTGCCTATAATCGACCCCAATACCAAAGGAATAACCATTGCACCACCAGGTATTTTATTCATGCCATCATACAAAGGAATTATTGATTGAGACGTTTGATTAGCTGACATACAGTTCTCCTTACACTATGTGTATAATTTATTTAGTAAATTTAATTTGTGCCATTTGTGCTGCAAGATACAATGCCTCACTCATACTTTTACTATCAGCAATGCCTTGTCCAGCAATAGGAAATGCGGTTCCGTGATCAACAGATGTACGAATAAATGGTAACCCTACGGTAACATTTACACCTGTATCAAAACCTAATAATTTGATTGGAATATGACCTTGATCGTGATACATCACGACCACAATATCGAATTCATCTAAGTTAGCAGCTCGATGAAAAACTGTATCGGGAGAAATTGGACCTGATACATTAATGCCTAATGCTCTAGCTTCTTCAATCGCAGGGACAATCTCTTTACTATCCTCATCCCCAAACATACCATTTTCACCAGAATGTGGATTTAACCCAGCAACAGCCACTCTTGGTACTTTGAATCCCAACATTTTGGCATTTTCATCTGCAAGTTTAATCACCGTAAGTACCCGCTCTTTCTTCACTAAATCGCAAGCTTTACGTAATTGAACATGCGTTGTTACATGAATCACACGTAATTTTGGACTCACCAACATCATTGAATAACCTTTAGTTCCACTTAATGTCGCAAGAATTTCAGTATGCCCTGGAAACATCTTGCCACCCGCATGTAACGCTTCTTTATTCAGTGGTGCAGTAACTACTGCATGAATTTTGGTTGCCATCGCATATTGAACAGCACGTTCAATATATTCATAAGCTGCACATCCTGCGCGAGGATCAACTTGAGCAAATGGTAAATCTGCTGGTAAATTATCCAAGTCCACTAAATCAATATAACCATACTCTGAAGAAAACCCTTTCAACTCACTGATCACCCTAAGTTTTAATGGTGACTTTAATAGCTCAATTGCTCTAGTCATCATTTTTTTATCGCCAATAACAAGAGGGTGAGCAAGCTCATACAAATGTTGATCAGCAAGTGCTTTTACTATCACTTCTGCACCAATACCTGCAGCATCTCCCATCGTTATTCCTAAAATTGGTTTCATTTAATACTCCTTTGTTACTGATATACGACTACCTTTTATTTCAATATTTCATCGATTATATAAATGATTATTTTGAATCAAAAAAAATCATAAATAATGATGAATTATTTTTTATTAAGTATATTTAATGACAAAAATCCTTTTTGTGAAGAGGATCACATTTTGATTAAAAACAATCAAATAGATTTTATTTAATCAAAATAATGATTTTTTAGGAATAAAAAAAGCCAACTACAAGAGTTGGCTTTAAGGTTAGTTAAGGACGAATTTTATCTAGTGAAGCTACTTAGCAAATTTCTTTGCGTATTCTTCTGTGTTAATCCATTGATGATCTTTTTCCCAAGTGAAACGCCATTTTCTAACCGGGCCTGCCATTACATTTAAGTAATAGTTGTTATAACCAGCAATCGTTGCGACTGGATGATAGCCTTTTGGTACTTTAACTACATCACCATCATAAACTGCCATACATTCATCTAAACTACGATCATCAGTATAAACACGTTGCAAGCAGAATCCTTGGCTAGGCTCAAAGCGGTGATAATACGTTTCTTCTAGATATGTTTCTGTTTCACAATCTTTTTGATCATGCTTATGGCTCGGGAATGAGCTTGTACAACCTTCATCAGTAAAGACTTCAACCACTAATAAGGCATCTGCTGGTTCTGTTTCAGGTAAAATATTATGCACTAAACGTTTATTATTCCCATAACCTCGTTTCTCAACTCCTACATCTGCTGGAGTAATTAGACGTACTGGCAAATTACCTTGGCTTGGGGCACGACAAATTGCAATTTCTGTTTCACTCTCTGCTTTAATTTGAACATTTTTATGATGTGGTACATATAAAGAGTAAGGTGGAATACGTTCAAATGGTGTTGTTCTATTTCCAATACGTTCATACGTTTTCCCATCTACTTCAAACGTTGCATAACCACTCATCATCACAAAACAAACTTCAGTTTCAGCTGTTTCAAAAAGTTGAGTTTTACCTGCTGATAAGTGTAATAACTCAAATCCAACGTACTCCCAGCCAGCACTTTGTGGGGTAATTTGTTGGCGAAAACCATCAGTTACTTTTTTAGATTTTGCTAATAATTGACTCATAAAAACCTCTTTTCACCTTGTTTTAAAGTATGCCAAGTATAGGCGATAAACGTTCATCATTGAACTTTGTTTTTCTTAAGATACAACATAGATCACAAAATAAAACAAAAAATATATTTTAAAAAGATTTTTATTTGAAATTTTTATTTCATTGGAGTATGGTTATCGCCACAGCCAAATGAATGTTAAACAAACTAACGTGAGGATAATTATGAATCAAGTTATTCCAAATTTTATTAACGGACAAATCGTTGAAAGCCAAAGTCAAAGAAGTTCTTTTGTTTATAATCCAGCTACTGGTGAACAAACTAAACAAGTAAAATTAAGTACGGTAAGTGAAATGGAAGCGGCCATTACTGCTGCACAAGATGCGTTCCCAGCATGGTCACAACAATCACCATTACGCCGTGCCAGAATTTTATTTAAATTCAAAGAGTTATTAGAGAAGAATTTTGATAGTCTTGCCCGTTTAATTACTAATGAACACGGTAAAATCTATTCAGATTCTATTGGTGAATTAACTCGTGGTCTAGAAGTTGTTGAATTTGCAACAGGTATTCCACATTTATTAAAAGGTGAGTTTTCCGCTAATGTCGGTCGTGGTATTGATAGTTTTTCAATTATGCAACCATTAGGAGTTGTGGCAGGGATTACCCCTTTCAACTTCCCAGCTATGGTACCAATGTGGATGTTCCCAGTAGCTTTAGCTTGTGGTAACACCTTTGTATTAAAACCGTCAGAAAAAGATCCTTCACTTTCTATTCGTTTAGCTGAATTATTAAAAGAAGCAGGTTTACCAGATGGCGTGTTTAATGTGGTTCAAGGTGATAAAGAAGTCGTTGATGTATTATTACGTGATCCACGTATTCAAGCGGTTAGCTTCGTTGGTTCAACACCAATTGCTCAATATATTTATGAAGTTGGCTCTGCTCACGGTAAACGTGTACAAGCATTAGGTGGTGCGAAAAACCATGCATTAATTATGCCTGATGCAGATATTGAAACAACAGCAAATGCGTTATTAGGTGCAGCATTTGGTGCAGCAGGTGAACGTTGTATGGCGCTTTCTGTGGCTGTTACTGTTGATGATGCGGTTGCTGATGCATTAGTTGCAAGCTTAACACCAAAAGTTAAAGCTTTACGCATTGGCCCAGGTATTCTACCTGAGGGTGAAAAAGAAAATGATATGGGCCCATTAATTTCTAAAGAACACTTAGCCAAAGTTTCTGGTTATGTTGATTCAGGTGTTGCAGAAGGGGCTAAACTGGTTGTTGATGGTCGTGGTTATAAAGTAGCTGGTCATGAAAACGGTTATTTCATTGGCGGTACTTTATTTGATAACGTCACCACAGAGATGAAAATTTATCAAGAAGAAATCTTTGGCCCAGTGCTTGCTATCGTTCGTGCGAAAAATTATGACGAAGCGATTAAACTTATTAACGACCATCAATATGGTAATGGTAGTGCAATTTTCACGAGCGATGGTGATGCTGCGCGTCAATATAGCCACGATGTGAAAGCGGGTATGGTGGGTATTAATATTCCAATTCCAGTACCAATGGCATTCCACTGCTTTGGTGGTTGGAAATCATCTATCTTTGGCCCATTAAATGCCTATGGTCCAGATGGCGTACGTTTCTACACCCGTATGAAGACTGTAACTAGCCGTTGGCCAAATCATAAAGTGAGAGAACAAGGCGCTGCATTTAGTATGCCAACACTTTAATAACAAGCTCTCTTCTCTTGAGAGGTTTTAGACACTCAAGATTTATGTGTGTGGTCGCTCTCCACACACATTTTTTATTATTTTTTTCTCTTTTTTGGTATAGTAGACAAAA
>NZ_JTJR01000025.1 GCF_001678475.1 Gallibacterium genomosp. 3
TCATCAATCCTCTTTTACCATCGCAGGTAATTAATTGAATAATATAGCTTTTTGCTCTTAATCTATTCAGTGCAAGCTGGTAATAAATCACTTTTTCGGTTCGAACAAAATGAGGGGAAACTACATTAGTTGAATTCGAATCAATTAACACTAATACGCCAAAATAACGACCGAAAAAAGTCGTATCCATAACGATATTCAGGTATCGATTTAAAGGCTGTTTTAAAGCGGTTTTAGGAGCTTTATCAATATATCTTTGAATAGTTCTCACTGAACAATGATATTTAACGGCAAGTTGTTGATAGGTTTGCTTTCCAGATATGTAATCTGACCAAATTTTATTTGGGACTAATTTAGTCTTGAAGGTAAATATCTTATGGCACTGATGACAAAAATATCGCTGAATATTATTTGATGTACCCTGTTTCTTTATTTTTGTACTTTGGCAAAATGGATAGTTTTTTGTTCATATTTCAAAAAGAGGACTTAAAGCCTTGTACTATAAGGCTTTAAGCCTGCTTTTAGCAACAAATTTGTCTATTACACCAAATTCTTTTTATAACTATTTTTAATACTTTTGCTATTATTTTTGGTTTTTCTTGCCTTTGATTTGTAATTTTTCTTTATTGATGTAGCTAGGAAGAATTGCAGAAAAAACAATTTCTTATTTATCTTCAGAAAGGTAACTTAACGTTAGTTCTTTGTTATTAAGGATTGCAAAATAATTTAGCAATTTGAGTAGTTTAGTGAATTAAAACTAATTTTTTAGAGTTATAATAGTTTATTCAGGAGAAATGAGATGATATTTAAGGCGGTTTTAAATAAAAAGAGTTGTTAAATAACAACTCTTTTATCTACTATACTAAGTCAATTATATTAAAATTCAAATCGGTAATTAATTCCCCAATTTAAACCATGAAACTTAGTTTTAGTATAGTGGTTATAGCCTAATAAAGCACCAATATGAGATTGTTTACTTAATGTTTTTTCAATAGATAACTTGCTTGATAGTTTATATTCTTTAAATGTATTTTGGCTGCTTACATCTTCTGGAATAATAAAAGTTTTTTGGTTAGGAGCAAGACTACCGTCTGTAGATGCGCTGCGTACTGTAACAGTCTTAAGTACTTCTGAATAATAAAGCGGAACACCATGTGTATTGACATAGGATACGCCTAAATCTAAACCAATATTCCAATCATTAAATTTATATTCTGTTAGTAGATTAAGCCCTGCTAGATGTACTTCAATATCTGGTAGGCGGTAATCTAGATAAGAATTGACTTTAACGTCAGTACCATCAGTTTTACCATATTGATAACTGATTGATGGGGTAAAAGTTAGTTGTTGGTTAAACTGATATTGATAAGCTGCTTTTAATGTTAGGTCAATACTTTTTGTATGATAAGAAGCTGATTGAGTAATAACATTATATTGATATGGTGTTTCAGGGGTGTTATTAATTGTATCAATATTTTTTACTGTAATATGATGTCGATTAATATTTCCTAAAGCAGATAAGATTAAATTATTATGTTGATAATTGGTATATAGCCCTAACCCAATAACTTTATCTTTTGTTGGTGATGTATTATTTTTAGGTTGAGTTTTATTGTTATAAGATAAATTAGTAAATAACCCAACATTTACATTTTCTGTTGGTTTTATATGGTAACCTAATGTTAAATAAGGTTGGGTAATTTTTGTCGTATTATTATTGAGATATTGGCTTGATAAATCTGTGAATACGCCGCCCTTACGTTGCAGTGATAAGTCTAGCTGTTGTAGATTGAATTGTAATTCAGCATATTGGCTACCTAATAAAGAGGAAGTTTGAGTCGCTATCGGCTGGCTAGTTAGTAACGGAAGAACTACTGCTGTATATAAAGATGAAATACGTGACTCACTATCTTGTAATTCTTTTATGTCAGTAAAAATTTGATTAGCTTGCTCTTGGGTTAAATCTTTTAAGTTAGGAAAGAGCTGCTGACTCTGATTAATAATAGGTTTGAAAGGAGTTAAGACTTGTCTTAAAACATTTGCAGATTGAGCTGGGTTATTTGGATCTAATTTATTTGCCGTAAATATAGCCTGAATTTGAGGTACTTTAATGAGGGAATTCCATTCTATAAAGGCTTTTTTATTATTAGAGTTATCAAATGCTTCTTTTTTGCTATTATAATTCTATACTTCAGTACCGAGTACACTTAATGCATCAGTTAGTTGTGTATCAATTTGGTTAGGTGTTAATGCTTGTGTAGTTGAAGCAGAAAAGAGAAGAGTAGAAATTGCTAGCAGTTTGAAAGGTAAAGTTTTCATCATTAATATCCTTAGTTTAAATATTATATAACCAATGGGGGCTTTTTTCCCCCCCCCCTAAGAAAAGCTATTAATGGGGATATTTTTAGATATGCTTGCTTCATTATATAACCTATGTATAGGTTAAAAGGTAAGCAGTAACATTCTACTATTAATCAACATAATTATGCAATTTTTTATTTATAAAATAATTTTTAAATTTTATTACTAGATTTATTTACTGTATCTTTAAATAATTCTTAATAAAAATATAGTGATATCTGTAAAGAAAGAAGGAATTTTTGTTCTTGCTGTAATTCCGTTTTTAGTAATGGATTACGAGTTAAATACTCATCAGGAAAAACTAATTGCCATTTTTGCGTAGCAGAATAGGAGAGCTGGATCTCTGTTAATTCGGTTGCTTGTCTTGTTTTATTGAAAATGACGGCAAAACGTAATAATAAAATAAGTGTTAGTACATCATCATTCGTATAGCGATAGCAATCCGGAATATCGGCAATTCTAAATGTCCCAGTATGGAAACGTGCGAGGATAGCGAGTAAACGTTGCTGTTCACTATCAAATCCCGGTAGTTCTGTATTTTGTAAAATATAAGCGGAATGTTTTTGAACATTACGGTGGTTAATCACAATGCCCACTTCATGGGTTAATGCAGCATAAAATAGGATTTGACTTAATTCATAAGCAAATCGTTCTTCTTGCCAAGAGTGAAATTGTTTCGCTAGCATTTGTGCGACTTGTGAAACTCGCGCTGCTTGCTCACGATCCAAATTAAACTGTTGATTTAAACTATTAACAGTACGCTCACGGATATTGCTTACGCGGAATTTATCTTCAAAGTTATACATTACCCCTTCACGGACAGCACCATCAGAGTAACGCATAGATTTAATTTGGAATGTTTCAAATAGTGCAACGAGAATTGCTAAACCTGGTACAAAAACATCAATACGATTATGGTGTAAGCCAGGTAAATGAATCTGATTAAAATGTTCTGCTTTTAAAGTTCGCTCAACTAATTCATTTAAACGTGGGAGGGTAATTAAACCGTCTTTAAAGTGGAGAGCTAATAAAACTTCACTCACAGTTTTAATTGTACCAGAAGAACCTAAAGTCGCTTCCCAACCTAATTGACGATATTCCCACGCTAAATCCTCAATTTTTTCTAATGCACACTGCTTAGCCTGTTGGAAACGTTCAACGCTTAGTTTTCCATCATTAAAAAAACGTTTAGCAAAACTAACACATCCCATATGACGACTTTCTGCAATAAGTGGCGTAAAGTCATCGCCAATAATCATTTCTGTAGAACCACCACCAATATCAATGACCAGTTTGCGTCCTTTTTCTGGTTGTGTGTGGGAAACGCCTGCATAAATTAATTTTGCTTCTTGTTGACCAGAAATAATATTAATTTTGTAAGGGAAGACACGAGCGGCTTGACGTAAAAATTCATCACTATTAACTGCTCGACGTAAGGTATAAGTACCGATGACTTGTACATTTTCAGCAGGAAAGCCTTGTAAACGTTCAGAGAAAAGAGCAAGACAAGCAATACCACGATCGATAGCTTGTTGACTAAGTACTTGATTGCGATCTAAACCTTCTGCTAATTGGACTTTTTGTTTTAATCTAGAAAGAATCTGGATTGAGCCATTAACAATACGAGCAACAATCATATGGAAACTGTTTGATCCGAGATCTACAACGGCGATTTCTTTCATAATAATTTACCTGCGTGCTTAGTGTTCAAATTGATATAGAAGATCAACAGCTTGTGATGTTCCTGATACTGATTGTAAATATAATTTCGGTAATAATCGATAGCGAAGTGTTAATTCTGCTAATGGTTCGAACAATCCTACACCATATTTAACTTGCAGACGTGGTGTTAAATAACCACTAACGACAACTTGCGATTGATCACCAAGACCTTGTGTTTCTAAGTTAAGATTTTGGATACCAAAGGTTTCACCAATTTGTCCGACCATTTTACCTGTCTTAGATAAGCTCATACTAATTAAAGCTGCACCTAGGGATGCACTTGATCCAGCATTTTCAGAGGATAACGCACGGCCTGTTAATAAATAAGAGAGGGCATTGTCTTGTGACATTGATGGTTCGGAGAATACTTGAATCGTTGGCGATTCAGCTAAACCTGAAACACGAATCCCTGCTGTTACGGTATTGGTTTCCATCGCATTTGGATTGCGAATTGCTTCGATATTTAAGGTCGGTTGTGATGGTAATCCGGAGAAGATAATTTCTCCTTTACGAATTAATAAATCTTGCCCAAATGAAGCATAACGACCATTTATTAAATGGATTTGTCCAAATAAACCGAGTTGATTATCTTGCTGACGTACATTTAACGTACCTTCTAGGCGACTTTTTAGACCATAGGCACTAACTTGGACGCGTTGTCCAAGGTTAATCATAATGTTGGTGGATAAAAAGGCGTTTTCTTTTTCACTTAGTTTTTTCAAACTTTGTTTAGCCGATAACTTTGGCTGTTGTTCCAAAATTACTTCATCAGCACTCACACCAATAGCACTTTCTGGTAATTGTTCGATTTCAATATTTGCAAAAGGCACATCGACCTGTCCCTCGACATTGAGATGGTTTGGTTGAGCTTGTAGATGAATATCTGGCACGATAGTCAATTTTGCCATTTCTGGAATGGTCAGTGAGAATTGGTCAGAAGTTGCTGAAAGATTGGCTTTCCAATTATTTAATACTCGCCAGTCACTATCACCGCGTAAGCGTAATGTTCCTTCTTTAGTCACAATTTCGCCATCCATAGTAGAGTGGTTACCATTGAAATTTAAATTGGCAAAACCATCGGTAATCGTAAATGGTAAGGCTGGCATAGAAGTAGTTAATTGGGTAAGGGCGAGTTTCCCATGAATTTGAGGGTTATTTAAATTACCTGCTAGTCGTAAGTTGGCATTAATATTACCATCTACACGATCCCCAGCATTTAAAAATTGTTTAATTAAAGCAAGTTTGAGTTGATTTAATTGGATTGTACCGCCCAATTCTGGTGTTGCATTTAAATGATCCACAGTTAAATTCGTATTAATGCCTCCATTATCACGAATTTTAATTTCAGTTTTTGCGGTAAGTTTATTGTCTTTAATTTTACCGTCTAAGGTTAATTTGTTCAGTTCAAGATTGAAACGGCGATAATCCATTTTTTGTAATAATGCTAAACGAGAACTATCTAAATGTAACGTTAAATCAAAAGGTTTATCTTGATACCAATTTACTTCACCCTCTAAATCAAATTGAGAATTTAATTGGGTGTTATCAGTTAAAAATTGTTTTAAGAAAGTCAGATTAGCTTGCTGTAATTTAAATGGAATATGACCTTCAATACCTGCGGTAAATGCTTGCGGGAAACAGAGTGGCAAGCTGTTATTTTGCCAACAATGCGCAGAAATTTTTGCTAATTTTTCTTGATTTAAGTAATTGATCTTAATTGTTTTATCAGCATTAAATTTACCGATTAAGGTATCAAGCTGTGTATTGCTTAATTCTCCTTGCCAAGTTTGTTTATCACGATCGAAGCTACCTTGTAAATCAAGATCAATAGATGCCGGTTTGCCATTAGAACGGAGCTGTAAGGTATGTTGATGTTCGTCCCCACTAGCTTTTAAATCAATTTGAGAAAGTTGAACACTTTCGCCATATTTGAATTGAGCTAAGTTAAGATCCAGGTAACCGCGTAAGTTTTGCTGATCACTTTGTACTTTTCCTTTAATCGTGGCTTTTTGTAATAGAAGATCTGCAATATGTAGATGTGGGATCGTTAGATCCAGATCTAATTCTGGTTGTTGAATATCGCCTGTGATATGTGCAGTTCCTATTGCAGAAACATCTAAACCTTTATATAAACCAGTAAGATTTGGCGCATTAACCGTTAAATTAAATTGAGAATCTTTCGCTAATTTCCCATTAAATGCTAAGTGGTTATTGCCATAATGGAAATCGAATTGTTTGCTCAATAAAGGCAGCGTATTACTTAAAGCAAGATCTCCTTTAATAGAAAGTGGCTTGTTATCGGCATTTCCGGTTAAGTCAATGGTTGGCACATTGACTTGCCAGCCTTGCGCATCCACTTTACCCGATGAAGCAAGTTTACCTGAAACTGTTGCCAACCAATCTACGCTATGGAAGTAGCGATATACGTTTAGATGTTGTAATTGGAGTTGACTATCCCAAGTAACACCATTTCGCCATGTCACGTTACCTTGTAAATCAAGATTACCATTTAAGCCTGAAAGCGCGGCTTGTTCAATGGTAAATTGATCAATAGAACCATATCCTTTTAAATCTACATCTACTGTAGGAGAGTGCATACCCTCAACATTTCCTTGTAAATTCGCTTGATAATTCAATAGATCACCGGTGACGGCTAAATGTGTTTTTACTAAACGAATCTGATCCGTAGCAGGATTACTCTCTTTTGGTAAGTAGAGAGGATATTTAGCTTGTTGTATCAATAAATCTAGAGAAAGAGGCAGTTTCTCTTCAGATAAGGCAACTTGAGCATTTAATGTTGCGTCAGCTAACCCTTTAACGGTGAGTGCAGTGCTGAGTTTGCCATATAATTCGCCATTGGCGGTCAGATTGAAGTCAGTTTCTGGCAAGATCACCTGTTCTTTCTTTTGCTGATCAAGCTGTTTTTGTTGGTGTAATTTACCAGTCAACGAGAGTTGTAATGGGTATTTATCTTGTTGTGATAAGTTTGCAGTACCATTCAGATCGAACAGAGTACTGTTTATTTGTAAGGTAGAAAGTTTGATTTGCTGTTGATCAGCAGTGGCTTGAATAGCAATAGTCGGGATCTTAATTTCTGAAACTGTTTTCCCTTTTGTCGTTTGTTTCTGATATAACCAATCTTTTGCAGTCAAGTTTTCAATATACAAGGTAACTGGTAGTTGGAAAGGATGTTGGGCATCTAATAGCGGTTGTGCCAACTGTTGCTTTAATGCTTCCCAATCGGTTGGTTGGGTAGTTGTTGTTTGTTCTGTATCAGATTTTTGTTCGACTTGAATTGGTAATTCTACTTCATCTGCTAGAGTTTCTATCCATTGTAATCCATTAATTTCAGTGGGTAACAGATGGATGCCATTTGCCATTGAAGCCTGTAAGCCGGATGAAAAATGTTCTAAGCGCAGTAGTTGGTTATCAAGTTTTAGCGAAAATTTATCAATTTCAAGCTGTTTAAGATCAATATCCACAGGTAGTGCAAAACCAGAACTACTACTTTGTTCAGGTTCTGGTTGTTTTGGTAGTTGTGATGTATCAATGGCAATCTGAGGTTGACTTAGTTTAAGTTGATTAATGCATACGCCCATATGAAGTAAGCAATTAGGATCAAGTTGTAAACGCGCTTGAGCGATACTGACATCAACACCTGCTGTACGATAAGTTAAATGATCTAATTGCAAACCTTGTTCTAAATTTCCACTGACACGTTCGATTGAGAGATCATTAAGTTTTTCATCTAAAAACGTGATTAATTTTTGTTGTGCAGTTTGGCTTTTTAATAAGGTAACGAGCAGAATAATAATCAGCAGAAGTAAGCTGATTAAACTAAGAATAAGCCATTTAATAATACGACGACCTTTACTTTTTTTAGTTGTTGGCAAAGATGCTGATGATGTATCGGTAGTCGATGATTGTTGTTCTTGTTCTTTTTCTTGTTGTTTCACAGTTCTGATCCTATACCAATATAAAACTCAATATTTTTACTATTATCTTTGTCATTAATTGGTGTGGCGATATCAAATTTGACTGCACCAATTGGTGAGTTCCAACGAACCCCAACACCAGCTCCTTTGCGTAATTCAGAAAAGGTAAACTTATTAGCAGCAAAACCGGTGTCATAAAAAATAGCGCTCCACCATTTCGGATACACTTGGTATTGATATTCAACACTTGATGTGAATAAGCGATTACCACCGACTAATTTATTATCATCATCACGTGGAGAAATTTTGTGATAACCGTATCCTCTAACGCTGCGATCACCTCCAGCAAAGAAGCGTAATGCAGGTGGAATTTTGTCAAAATCTTTGGTGGATAAATACCCTATTTCTGCTCTTACGAGAAACCGATGATTTTCTGCATAGGTACGGATCCATGAAGTGGAGGCGATAGCAGAATAGAAATCGACTTCAGAACCAAATAATTTATTTCCCCAGTTTAAGGTAATTTTTTGTGAATCTCCCCAGTAAGGGAATAATCCGCCTCGTAAGCGAGTACGGTTAAATCCAGCCGTTGGGTAGATAAGCAACGTATGGTTAGAAACGCCGGCTTGAGTGAAGTTATCATAGTGCGCTCTTACCCCAAAAGAGTTTTGCCAGCCTGTGGCACGATTCCAATAACGTAATACCGCTAAGTTTAAGCCAGAGGTCTTCGTATCGTTATCGTTCTCTTCCTCATACCCAGTTGAGATTTCATAATAATAGTTCAACGGATTTTTCAGTAATGGTATTTTGTAAGTGGCTTCTATTGTCTTTTTTGGGGCAGAAATATAGAAATTTGATGAAAAACTATGGCCACGACTATTGATCCAGGGTTTATTCCAGCCAAATTGTAGGCGTGGACCTACATCAGTACCATAACCAATCCCGATCTCATAACTGTTTTTTAAACGTGGTTGGACTAATACTTCCAGATCAACTTGTTTGGTTTTCTTATTCACATTAGGTTGTACTAACACAGATTTAAACCAGTTGCTGGCAGATAGATCGGTGCTGAGTTCAGAAAGATCATTAATGAAATAAGGATCGCCTTGATGAATTTTTAAAATATTATGCAAGTAGGCATCTTTGATTTGTGAACCTTTAAAACTAATATCACCATAATGGTAACGTTTACCACTATCAAAGGTGAGTTGCCAATAAGCTTCATAAACTGAAGGAATTATGGCTAAGCGGTGTGTTAAAAATTCTGAATCAAAGTAGCCTTTTGCTAAGGCGGTTTTTTCTATTTTTGCTTTATAGTCATCATAGACACTTTGGTCTAAAACAGTTCCCGCTTTAGGCAACTGCTTTTTTAAGGCAAGAAAGTTTTCGTCCTGTTCAGCTTCACCAAGAATTTGTACTTGTGTTTCAGCAATTTTTACTGGCTTATCTAATTTCACATTAGCGACTAATAAATCTTTAGCTTGATTTAGTTGTGGCACAAATTGATAATCAATTTTGCTGTTAAAATAACCCACCGCACGCAATGCTTCATCAATTGCTTTACTGGCTAAATAGTGATAACGATCAGAGTCTTCTACAGGAATATCTTTTAGTGTGGAAAGGTGGACGGTAACATTATTATACGCTTTTTTATTGTCGATACCTTTCACTTGTAACTCAAGTGCTTTATCAGCCATTGCATTGGTAAAAATGCATAGCCCAATTAGGGCAGAAAAAAAGGATTTGTTCCACTGCATTTTTTGAATCCTTTGTAATGTCTAAATCATATACATACGTTAATACTTGCCAACGTTAACAATATATAACTGACTTTTCAAGAATCTGTAAAAAATTTACTGTGGAATACCCCGCAAGTTTTGTTGGAAATGGAATGGCGGTTGTGAGGTTGGTGCTGGAATATCACTAAACCATAAAATAAATGGCTGGATAAGTTCCGGTGATTGTCCCCAAAGTTGGCTAATTTTGACTAATTGAATATCGGCAGGCAAGTTATAAAGTTGTTGTTTTAAGATAGCAACTGTATTTTTACGAGGGTGCCCAATTGCAATTGCAGTGCCATGTTTTCTTGCATATTGAATCGCTTTTTGAAATTGAGTTAACACGCTGGTATAAGCATTATCATCATCAAGAAAGATGTTTCGTTCTAACACATTAACGCCATACGCTTTGCCAACTTTGTCAGCTACACTGCTTCCAATAGTTTTACTATCTAAAAAAGAGAGACCTCGCTGGGCAAGTTGCTGCATTAATGCTGTCATTAATGGCATATTTGAGGTGGCGGCACTTCCCATATGGTTATTCATCCCGATTGCATTCGGTACGATGCGTTGTGCTAATTCAATACGATGGGCAACTTCGGTAGAAGATAGACCAAGAATTAAACCATTCGGTTCTAGTTTTAAATTTCCTTTTGGCTGCATTGGCATATGGATCAGTGTATCACGTCCTTGTCGTTGAGCTTGTTCTGCTCTGGCTTTGGCGTGAGGTGCGCTTGGGATAATAGCAACATTGACCGGTAAAGGAAGTGAGAAGATTTCGCTATCTTCATGAACACGATAGCCAATATCATCAATCACTATTGCTAATTTAGCAGCATGAGCCATTGTGAATAGAGGCAAACATAAAATGATATAGCGTATCCAATTCTTCATCGTTATCCTACAATATTATCTTAACCAGCGAGCTGGATTGACAGGTTCACCTTGACGGCGAATTTCAAAATAGAGTGCTGTATGGCGACCATCATCACTTTGCCCAACTCGTGCAATAGTTTCTCCTGCTTGAACCACATCACCGTTTCTGACATTTAATGCACTATTATAACCATAGATACTCATATCACCTTTACCATGGTCGATTACAATCACTAAGCCGTAACCTTGTAAACGGTTTGCTAAGATCACTTTACCAGGGGCAATCGCACGTACATTAGCACCTCGATTGGCTTGGATAACAATACCTTTCCAACGGATTTCACCCATTTGAATTGAACCGAAGCGATTACTTACACGACCAGTAACAGGCATAGCATATTGACGTTTCGCAGACCCTAAACCATTTCCTCGTCCAATTAGCTGTTGTTCTTTAGCAGTAGGTTGGTAGTCTTGATGTTTCTCTTCAGCCTGTCTTTGTTTCTGCTTTAAATTAGCCAATTCTTGTTGTTCTTTTTGTTTAGCAGCACGTTCTGCGGCAATAATTTCTTGGCGTAGTCTGTTTTCATTTTCTTTCAACCGAGCGAGCTTATCTTGGTTAACTGCAATACTTTGATTAAGTTGGGCCAACGTTGATTGATGTTCATTTTTTACTTTTTGTAATGCTCGTTGCTGTTGTCGTTGTTGGGCAATTTGTTGCTGCTGTTGTTGCTGTTGTTCTTTAACTAATTGTTGTTGCTGTTTAAGTTGTTGTTGAGTTTGTTTGAGTTCTTGAATCAAAGCCATTTTTTGTTGATTGAAATACTTGTAGTAAGTATTTAGGCGATCACTATTTCTGGCATCTTCAGAAAACATTTTTTCTAAATCATGTTGTTGTAAATTTTGACGATAAGCAGAATCTAACAACTGTTCTAGTTGTTTCTTTTGTGTTTTTTCTTGTTGTTGTAATTGCCGAATTTGTTTTTGTGTTGATTGAATATCTTTGTTTAAGTTTTTTAACTCATCTTGGCTTTGTTGTAATTGGTTACTAATATGCTCAATTTTTTGTTCTTGTTGTTTTAACTGAGTTTGTAATTGGCTTTTCTCTTGTTGTTGCTGAGCTATTTTGTGTTCTTGTTGTTTTATTTGTTGTTGAATATCTTGCAGATCGTTAGCCGCATAAGCAGTCACTGCAGCTACGAATAAAGCACTATTTCGTAGTAAAGCAAAAGATTTACGCCATAAAAAAACAAATTTAGCCATAACGAATAAACGATCTCGTAGGAAAAACAGAACAATTCTGTATTATTTTAGAGTTTTTTTTGCTAAAGATCAGCAATTCCAATAAAAGCGGAGCTGTTCTATTTTAAAAAGCAGCAAATTTTGTTATAAAAGGCGCAGTTTTTTTGATCTAATTTTTAGGAGAGTAATTATGCAATTAGTGTTTATTCGTCATGGGTTAAGTGAGTGGAATGCATTGAATCTTTTCACTGGCTGGCGTGATGTTAACTTAAGTGAAAAAGGTGTTGAAGAAGCAAAAGCAGCAGGTCGTAAATTAAAAGAAGCTGGTTTTGAATTTGATATCGCATTCACTTCAGTATTAACCCGTGCGATTAAAACTTGTAACCTTGTGTTAGAAGAATCAAACCAATTATGGGTACCACAAATTAAAACTTGGCGTTTAAATGAACGTCATTATGGTGGTTTACAAGGTTTAAATAAAAAAGAAGCTGCAGAACAACATGGCGATGAACAAGTTCATATCTGGCGTCGTTCTTATGATGTATTACCACCAGCATTAGCAAAAGATGATCCAAATTCAGCACACAATGATCGTCGTTATAAACATTTACCAGCTGATGTTGTACCAGACTGCGAAAACTTAAAAGTAACTTTAGATCGTGTATTACCTTTCTGGGAAGATCAAATTGCACCAGCACTTTTATCAGGTAAAAGAGTGTTAGTTGCTGCTCACGGTAACTCACTTCGTGCGTTAGCAAAACACATTGAAGGTATCTCTGATGAAGGAATCATGGATCTTGAAATCCCAACAGGTCAACCATTAGTATATGAATTAAGTGATGATCTAAAAGTTGTTAAAAAATACTATCTTTAATCACTAACTGAATAGAAGAAGCACTTTTCTGTATGAGCAGAAAGGTGCTTTCTTTTATCTGTATTTTGTTAAGAAAAATAAAGGTTTCGATTGTTTAGCTCTATTGAGAAAGGTTATACTTATCCGACTTTTGACTAGTATTTAAGAAGAGATTAAATAAATGGAAGAATTTATGCCGAAAGCGATCGCATTTGCCTCACAACATACAGTGATGGTAGTTGCGTGGATTGTTGTTTTTGTTGGAACAATTTATGTGTTTGTGAAAAGTGCTGTTTCTGGTTCGAAAGAGATCGAGCAAGCACAATTATCACGATTAGTTAATAAAGAAAATGCGGTAATCGTTGATTTGCGTAGTTCCGAAGAGTTTTTACGTGGTCATATCGCAGGAAGTCAAAATATCTTACCAAGAGATATTAAAGAGAAAAATCTTGGTAAATTAGAACAATATAAAGATAGTCCGGTGATTGTTGTTTGTGCCTCAGGAATGACTTCACGTGGTTCTGCAGAACAACTTTATAAACAAGGGTTTAAACAAGTTTATTCATTAAAAGAGGGTATTCAAGGTTGGAAAGCCGCAAATTTACCTCTTGTTAAGAAAAGCTAACATAATCAAAGAAGGAAATTAACCATGGCAGAAGAAAACAAACCAGCAGATGAGCAACAACCAGCAAGCGAAGAACAACAAGCGCAACCTGTGTTGCAGATTCAACGTATCTATGTAAAAGATATTTCTTTTGAAGCTCCAAATTTACCTCATCTTTTTCAACAAGAGTGGAAACCGGTTTTAAATTTTGATCTTGATACTGAAACAACTGCATTAGCAGAAGGATTATATGAAGTTGTTCTTCATGTATCAGTAGAAACTAAATTAGAAGGTAGCGATACTGTTGCATTTATTTGTGAAGTAAAACAAGCGGGTATCTTTGCGATTAGTGGTTTAGAAGAAATGCAGTTAGCACACGCATTAACTTCTCAATGTCCAAATATGTTATTCCCATATGTCCGTGAATTAGTGGCGAATTTAGTAAATCGTGGAACTTTCCCAGCATTAAATCTTGCGCCAGTAAACTTTGATGCATTATTTATTGAATATTTACAACGCCAACAACAAGCAGAACAAGCTGAACAAGAAGCACCTGCAACAGTAAATTAATAATTAGTTAATAAAAGCATCTTTTCGAAGATGCTTTTATCTCCTTTTTTGTAAAATTTTCTTGCAATCCTCTCTCTTTCGTCTATTTTCCTTTAATTAAGAGAACAAATGTTAAGGTGATTATGATGACACATTTCCCACCAATAACTGTTATTGGTGCCGGTTCATATGGCACAGCATTAGCTATCGCATTGTCGAGAAATGGTTTTCCGACAATTCTTTGGGGACGTAATAAAGCTGAAATGGAACAGATGGCAACGCAACGACAAAATAGTCGTTTTCTACCAGGGGTAACATTTCCGGATGCATTACAGTTAGAAAGTGATTTAAATACTGCGATCAAGGCTGCACGTGATATTTTATTAGTGGTACCTAGCCATGTGTTTGCAGAAGTATTGCAACAAATTAAACCATTTTTATTACCAACACACCGTATTATCTGGGCAAGTAAAGGGTTAGAACACGAAAGTGGACGATTATTACATCAAGTAGCAGAAGAGATTATTGGCAAGCATTATCCATTAGCGGTGTTATCTGGGCCAACGTTTGCGAAAGAGCTAGCAGCAGGGTTGCCGACAGCGATTGTACTTTCTTCTTCTAATACTAAATTTGCACAGGAACTCCAAGAAAGAATCCATTGCAGTAAACATTTCCGCGTCTATTTAAATAGCGATATGATTGGAGTGCAATTAGGTGGAGCGATTAAAAATGTAATTGCGATTGGTGCTGGTGTTTCTGATGGGATTGGTTATGGTGCAAATGCACGCACTGCATTGATTACCCGAGGATTAGCTGAAATTTCTCGCTTAGGGGCTTCCTTAGGCGCAGAACCACAAACATTTATGGGAATGGCAGGATTAGGCGATTTAGTTTTGACTTGTACGGATGATCAATCACGTAATCGCCGTTTTGGGATGATGATTGGTAAAGGATATAGTGTGGAACAAGCGATGCAAGAGATTGGACAAGTGGTTGAGGGGTATTACAATACGCAAGAAGCCTATCGTTTAGCCCAACAACAGCAAGTTGAAATGCCAATTGTTGAGCAAATTTATCAAATGTTATTTTGTGGTTTAACGGCCACTGAAGCGGCAAGAAGTTTACTTGCACGAGAAAAGAAAAGTGAGTAGGAGCAGTTATGTCAGCGTTATTGCAACGAATTTGGCAAAGTATTCGTGAAGAAGCAGGATTATTAGTTGAGCAAGAACCTTCATTAGCCAGTTTTTTCCATTCAACTATTTTGGCACATCAACATCTTGGTACAGCACTAAGCTATATATTAGCGAATAAATTATCTAGCTCTACGATGCCGGCGATTTCTTTACGTGAAATTATTGATGAGGTGTATCACCATAATCCTAAAATTATTGAAAGTGCGGCATATGATATTGAAGCTGTACGTGTTCGAGATCCCGCAGTTGAGTTATATTCAACCCCTTTACTTTATTTAAAAGGATTCCATGCGTTGCAAAGCTATCGGATTACCCACTGTTTATGGCAGCAAGGTCGTAAAGCATTGGCCATTTATTTGCAAAACCAAATTTCAGTCGCATTTGATGTAGATATTCATCCAGCAGCAAAAATTGGTTGTGGCATTATGTTAGACCATGCAACAGGTATTGTGATTGGGGAAACTTCGGTGGTGGAAAATGATGTGTCTATCTTACAAGATGTTACATTAGGTGGAACTGGGAAAGAAGTGGGGGATCGCCATCCAAAAGTTCGCCGTGGCGTGATGATTGGAGCCGGTGCAAAAATTCTAGGTAATATTGAAGTAGGGGCTTATGCCAAAATTGGTGCTTGCTCAGTGGTATTACACTCTGTACCAGAATATTCAACAGTGGCTGGTGTGCCAGCAAAATTGATTAGTCAAGATAAAAAGGCTAAACCAGCCCTAGAGATGAACCAATATTTTACTTGTGAATAAAATTCACAATCTATTTGTTTTAAATCAAGGAGTTATCAATGCAGTATCAAGATCCTCACTATGCGGAAGAAGTTGAAAAATATGGCAATCCGATCCCAAGCCGTGAGTTGATCCTCACTGTTATCCGAGATCACAATGCCCCAATGAGTCGGGAAGAGCTATTACAGATTTTAGAAATTAGCGATCCAGAATTACAAGAAGCGATGCGTCGTCGCTTACGTGCGATGGAAAATGATGGGCAGCTTGTATTTACTAAAAGAAAGCGTTATGCGCTGCCAGAGAGATTGGATTTATTAAAAGGCACAGTCATTGGGCATAAAGATGGTTATGGTTTTTTACAAGTAGATGGCACAAAAGACGACTGGTTCATTCCTAATAGTCAGATGCAAAAAGTGTTGCATGATGATTATGTGTTAGCACAACCAAATGGTGTCGATCGCCGTGGTCGTAAAGAAGTACGCATTGTTCGTGTATTAGAAAGACGTAAAAAACAGATCGTAGGGCGTTTTTTCCTTGAAGATGGTATCGGTTATGTGGTGCCAGATGATAGCCGAATTAACCACGATATTGTGATCCCTAATGAATTCCGAGCTGGAGCTCGTATGGGACAAGTTGTGGTAGTGGAATTAAAGAGTAAAGAAACTGGCTTTTCACGTTTAACAGGACGTATCACCGAAGTATTAGGGGAAAATATGGTGAAGGGCATGGAGGTAGAAATTGCGATTCGCAATTATGATATACCTCATGTTTGGCCTGACGCGGTGAAAACACAAATTGCTGATTTGAAAGAAACGGTTGCCGAAAAAGATAAACAAGGACGAGTTGATTTACGCGATTTGCCTTTAGTGACGATTGATGGCGAAGATGCGCGTGATTTTGATGACGCCGTATTTTGTCAAAAACGTGAAAAAGGTGGTTGGACATTATGGGTAGCGATTGCTGATGTAAGTTATTATGTACGACCGCATACACCATTAGATCAAGAAGCTCGCCAACGTGGTAATTCAGTGTATTTCCCAAGTCGGGTTGTGCCAATGTTGCCAGAAGTTTTATCCAATGGCTTATGCTCATTAAACCCACAAGTTGATCGACTTTGTATGGTGTGTGAAATTCAGCTTTCTGCGGCAGGAAAAATTCAGCAATATCAATTTTATGAAGCGGTGATGAATTCTCATGCTCGGTTGACATACAGTAAAGTGTGGCGGATCTTGCAAGGTGATGAAGAGCTTAGCGAACGTTATCAAGCGTTAGTCCCTAATTTACAAGAGCTATATGCGATGTTTAAAGTATTGCTGTCAGCACGGCATAAACGTGGGGCGATTGATTTTGAAACGATTGAAACAAAATTTATTTTTAATGATTTAGGTAAAATTGATCGGATAGAGCCTGTTGAACGTAATGATGCGCATAAAATTATTGAAGAGTGTATGATTCTTGCTAATATTTGTGCCGCTCATTTTATGGAACGTCATCAAGAGCCATCACTCTTCCGAATCCATGCCTTGCCGAGCGAGGAAAAATTGACATCATTCCGTACTTTCTTACGTGAGTGTGGTTTGACTTTGGAAGGGGGGTTGAAACCAACACCAGCGGATTATGCAAAATTAATGGAACAAGTTAAAGAGCGTCCTGATAAAGAGTTAATCCAAATGATGTTACTGCGTTCGTTAAGCCAGGCAGTTTATAGTGGTGATAATATTGGGCATTTTGGTTTAGCCTTGACAGAATATGCGCATTTTACTTCGCCAATTCGCCGTTATCCGGATCTTTCGTTACATCGTGGGATTAAGTATTTATTGGCAAAAGAAAAAGGGGCGACAAAACGAACAACACAAGGTGGCGGCTATCATTACACATTAGATGAAATTGATCTGTTAGGTGATCATTGTTCAATGACAGAACGTAGAGCTGATGATGCAACTAGAGATGTGGCAGATTGGTTTAAATGTGAATTTATGCAGGATCATGTTGGCGAAGTATTTGAAGGAACAATTTCTAGTGTCACTGGTTTTGGTTTCTTTGTGCGTTTAGATACGCTGTTTATTGATGGGTTAGTTCATATTTCAACATTAGATAATGATTATTATCGATTTGATCCAAGCGGTCAGCGTTTAATTGGTGAAAATGGTGGCGTGTTATATCGGATTGGCGATAAGGTTACTGTCCGTGTTGAAGCAGTAAGTTTAGAAGAAAAAACAGTTGATTTTTCTCTGGTGGCGACTACTCGTCAGCCTAGACGTTTAGGTAAAACGGAAAAAGATCGCTTATTGAAAAATATGCGTTATGCCGAAAGTTTACAGAAACGTTTACGTAAACAAGCCAATATAGATGAGAAAAAGTGCAAAGAGAAAAAGAAGACAAGTAGTAAGAAAAAAGTAAAAAAAAATAAGAGAAGGAATAGATAATAATGAATTTAGTTTTACTTTCTTTTGGAACAAAGATTGAGAACCACTATCAGGCTGCTTTTTCTATATTAAGTTTTTTAGCAAAAAAGGCTGTTGAGCGAGTAATTGTTGTCACTGATAACCCTTATTTTTATCGAATTTTTAATGATCGAGTTGAGATTATTGATGTTAATGAAGAGCAGTTTCAGTTATGGAAAGGGGAGTTTGATTTCTTTTGGCGTATAAAAATTAAAGTATTAGAAACTGTGATTAATGAATATCCAGAAACAGATCTGTTATATGTTGATTCAGATACATTTTTATTTGGAGATATTGAACAGATTAAGAATGGTTTTTCTCAAGGTTATAGTTTTATGCACTTAGAGGAAGAATTATTGGTTGAAGGAAAAAGTAAGACAGTCCGAAATATGTGGAAAGTTTTATAAAATAAAGTATTTAGTGGAATAGAAGTTAATGTAAATAGTGCAATGTGGAATGCCGGTGTAATTGGTATAGCAAAACAGGATACAAAAAGATTTATTGATTTATCATTATCTATTTGTGATGAAATTTGTGCTACACAATGTCCTCGACGTTTAGTGGAACAGTTTTCTTTTTCTATGGCACTTAATAGTGAAGGTAAATTACAATCTTGTAATCATATTATTGGGCATTATTGGGGAAATAAAACTGAATGGAATGAATTTATAGCGAGATTCTTTACTTCCATTTTATTAAAAAATTTAGATTATGCGTCTATGATAATTGAGTTTCAGAAACTCAATTTAAAGCACATACCGATTATAAAAAAATATGGAAGTACTTCGATACGTTTACATAGTTTAATTGATAAAATTATATCCCCTAAAGAAATTGTATTTTTAGACTAAATTATGAGTGAGCAAATTTATGGTATTCATGCGGTGTCAGCGGTTGTAGCAACGGCACCGGAACGATTAATTGAAGTAATGGTACTGAAAGGGCGTGAGGACAAACGTCTATTGCCTTTGTTGGATGAATTATCCCAATTAGGAATTTCAGTACAATATTTAACACGTCAAGCACTAGATAAAAAAGCCAATGGTGAAGTTCATCAAGGGATTATTGCAAGAGTACAAGCACCAAAAGAATGTACAGAGAATGATCTGTATGGGTTATTAAATCATAAAAAACAGCCGTTATTATTAGTATTGGATGGGATTACAGATCCGCATAATCTTGGTGCTTGTTTACGTACAGCAGATGCAGCTAGTGTTGATGCGGTGATTGTACCAAGAGATAAATCAGCACAATTAACTTCTGTGGCAAGAAAAGTGGCTTGTGGCGCAGCTGAGGTAGTACCACTGATTCGTGTAACTAATCTCTCGCGCACACTAAAAACATTGCAAGATGATTATAATGTTTGGGTAGTGGGCACAGCTGGAGAAGCGGATAGTTCAATCTATCAAGCTAAGTTAACAGGTGCTATTGCATTAGTCATGGGCGCTGAAGGAGATGGTATGCGCCGTTTAACACGAGAACATTGTGATCAATTAGTCAGTATCCCAATGCAAGGTTCGGTATCGTCATTAAATGTTTCGGTGGCGACAGGTGTTTGTTTATTTGAAATTGTAAGACAGAAATTAGCTTCAATGGATTAATTTATGTTAAAAAAACTTTTTTTCTCAACTTCAATCCTTTTATTAGTCGGTTGTGCCTCACAAGATATGGATTCTTATCCAGCAGAATATGCGAATGCTGATTATGAATTAAGTAATGAAGATGCACAACGTTGGGTAATTGCAAGTCATCAAGCAGAGCAGTGTATCTATCCGAATTTAACTCGGATTCAGCAAGAACATTTTTCAAAAGAAGATGCTTATATTCATTCACAATATGTATTTTTCTATCCATTAGAAAGCATTATTGGCACTGAATATGTCAAAATGATTCAAGCAGATGAAAAATCAATGGGGTATGCGCAATTTCAATTTAAGAAATTTAAAGATACACCATTTGAGCCAATGCCAGCGGCAGATTGTGCTACTTTACGCATTAAAGCACGCGATGATTTAAAAGTGGTCAAAGGGCAATATCAAAGTGGTATGGCTGTTGATGAAGCGAAGAATAATGCCTCAAGTGATAGCAAGAAAAATCCAGATGGTATTGCGACTAATGAGAATAAATTCTTCTTTGATATTATCAAATGGGGTTCAGCATTATTATTGCTTTAAGCCATTGTATAGAAAAATTGGGCTGATTGGATAATCAGCCCTTTTTTGTATTAACGTTCTTGTAAAGCTTGCTTCATCCGAGTAATAGGTTTAATCAGATATTGGAAGATAGTTTTCTCACCAGTTTTTATATCCACAGTGGCAATCATACCGGGCAATACAGGTAGTTCACTACCATTTTTATCTGTTAAATGGCTACCAGTTGTTCTGACTAATACTCGATAGAAAGAGTTGTTAGGATTTAAATTAAGATCGCTTGCTTGACGTTTATCTTGTAACGTACTAGGACTTAATAAAGTTACGACACCATCTAATCCACCATAGATCGCATAATCGTAAGCTGTAAGTTTAACAACTGCTTTCATACCTGGACGAATATAGGCAACATCTTTTGGATTAATATAAGCTTCAACTAACAAATTATCTTCAACTGGTACAATTTCCATAATATCTTGACCAGCTGAAATGACTCCACCAATAGTATTTACGCGAATATTTTTCACGATCCCTTTTAACGGTGCGCGTAATAAAGAACGTTCTACTGGGTCAGCTCGTGCTGCAAGATTTTCTTTTGCTTGGTCAAGATCTCCTTGAATTCGGACTAACTCATTACTCGCATCTGTAATGTATTTATGTTCACGTTCAGAAATTTGTAATGCTATATCATTGGCGGAACGCTTCATTCGCAATAATTCAACTTGAGAAACAGCGCCTTTATTGACCATCGGTTCAGTAAGCGCAATTTCAGAATCAAGGAGTGCTTTACTTTCACGTAGTGTTTTTAACGCTTCATTTAATGCATCTTTTTTGGCTTGGTAAACACCCATTTCTCGTTCTTTCATTTCTTGCGGAATATCATTAGGAAAAACTAATGGTTTGCCAGAAATTTCCGCTTTCAAACGAGTAGCAATAGCTTCTAAGTTATCTACTTTGGCTTTTGTTTCGCGTAAGATTGCAGAACTGCGAGTATCATCTAATTTCAGTAATACTTGGCCTTTTTCAACGAGATCACCCTCTTTAACCATCATCTGGTCTAGGATACCGGGATCTAAACTCTGAATAATTTGTTCACGGCTATTTGGGATAATGGTTCCTTGACCTCTTGTTACCTCTTCAATCTTACTAAAGTAAGACCAAATGATGAAAACAATTAAAAAAGCACCTAATAACCAGATCACTGCAAATAATCCGGTATGTTTTTCTTCTTGTAACGCCGCATGAAGATCATTAAGTAGTCGTAAATCTTTACTTGATACAGTTTCTTTTGTGGTTAATGCGACATTTTTTTCAGTTTTTTCAGTAACCTCTGCGGGTAAAGTTGTATGTTTTTCAGACTGATCTTTTTCTATTGCCATTTTGATTATCCATTCTAGATTTAACTATTTAATGATTTGTTTTTTTCTATTTCAGGTGTTTGTGGTGCTGAGAGTTTTTTCAATACAGCATCTTTTGGCCCATCCATAACAACCTTACCATTTTCAACAACCACTACTCGATTCACTAATTGTAAAACTTGAGGACGATGAGTAACGACAACCAGAGTTTTATTTTGTACCCATTGCGATAGACCAACTAAGGCTTGTTGTTCATGATATTGATCAAGACCAGTAGTTGGTTCATCTAACAATACAACTTTTGGATCTTTTAAGGTCATTCTAGCTAAGGCAATGGCTTGTTTTTGTCCACCGGATAAACCCAAACCATTTTCCCCTAAAGACATATCTAATCCCCTTGGATGAGATTGCACTAAACCTAATAATCCAAACCGTTGTAATGCGACTAATAAAGTTTGATCGGATGGGAAAGAGTCCATTCGCCCAATATCTAAATTTTCTCTTAATGTTCCTAAAAATAGGCGAGGATTTTGTTCTAGTAATAAAACTTGATTACGTAAAAAATAAGGATCAAGTTGTTGTAGATTAATGCTATCTAAAGTAATACTTCCTGAAGTAGGCTCATATAAGCCAACACCTAGTTTTAAAGCTGTTGATTTACCACTACCAATTTTACCCAAAATCCCTACTTTTTCTCCGGGTTGGATGGTGAGGTTAAAATTCTCTAATGCTGGTTGGCTATCTTGTTGGTATTTAAAACTCACTTGCTTAAATTGTAGGTGTCCGGTAACTTGTTTGAGGCTGATGTAATCCCTATCTGACGATTTATCAATAGGCTTAGCGACAATTGCATCAACACCTTTTAATGCCATCCAAGCTTGTTGGAAACGTGTAGCTAATCCTGCAATTTGTCCTAATGGTGCTAATGCTCTGCCAGATAAAATAACAGAAGCAATCAATGCCCCCATCGTAATCCGTGAAGCTGGATCTTCACTATGAATTAAATAAGTACCAACAACGACTAAGAACACAGTATTTAATTGTTGTAATGCGGTAATGGTATTAACAACAAAGTTACTGGTATCTTTAACCTTAATGGATGAATAAGAACTTTTGGCTGTGTAATAATCCCATCGTTTTTGTGCCCAAGACATTGCATTATTGTTTTTAATGGTTTCAATGCCCTCGATTGCTTCGACAACTAAACCTTGACGTTGAGAGGATTCTCGCATTGATTCATTAATTGCTTTAGATAAAGGTGCTTGTGCAACAATCCCAATAATAATGACAGTCGGGATAATAATGGCAGGAACTAAAGCGAGTTTACCACCGACTAAAGCGATCACACCGACAAATAAAATTAAGAAAGGTAGATCAACAATGGTTAATAGACTGGCACTGGTGAGAAACTCTCGTACAGATTCAAAATCACGCAAATTATTAGCATAAGATCCTGATGAAACAGGTCGATCTTGTAATTTTAATGCCATTACCCGACGAAATAGCATCGAACTGATAATAAGATCGGCTTTTTTACCTGCAATATCTGTCAAATGACCTCGAATCATCTTAGCCATAAATTCAAATAAAATTGCCAGAGTTACCCCGATACTGAGAACCCATAAGGTTTCATAAGCTTGGTTTGGAATAACTCGGTCATAAACATTCATTACATATAAAGAACTAATTAAAGCCAGTATATTGATAATGAATGTTGCTAGAATGACTTGATAATAATATTTCTTAAACCGCCAAATAATTTTGAAAAACCAGGTTTTAGGTAAAGAATATTCTGGTAATTCAGAACGTACATCCTTAGCCATACGAGGTTTAATAAACCAACAATAACCAATATATTTTTTGGCTAATTCAATTTCAGGTATTTGTTGAGTAATACCATCCATTTGTGTAATTGTATAAACTCTATTACCTTTTTCATCTGGAGAGATATTTGTTACCACAGCCGCTTCTTCATTTTGTAATAAAACTAATGTCGGTACTGCGAGTGATGGAATATCAGATAATACTCGTTGAGAAATACTATTTTCAAATCCTTCACTTCTTAAATATTCACATAGCGAAGAGAAGTCAATATTATTCCCTTGGCGACGAATTGAGTGTGAAGCTAATGTTGGTACGGATAAGGGTGAACCAAGAAGCTGAGTAATTAATGCAATATTTTCAATAATTAATTTCATAATATTATTTCTTTAATTTTATTTTAAATCTGATGCCCATTTATATGTCATTCCTTGAGAATAAAGATAATCTAAATAAGAATGACGGAATTGATATTCAGTAGATACCTTACTTAATTCTGCATTTAATAATTCATTTTCAGCATTTAATAAATCAAGCAGAGAGCGTTTAGCAATTGAAAATTGTAATTTATAGTATTGAGTGACTTCATATAATGAATCCACTTGTTTAGATAATGTTTTAATTTGCTTATTATATTCATCTAAATTAATAAGCGCTTTTCTGTTTTTTTCTTGTAAATCTAAAACAGTTTGTTCTAAACGATTTTTTTCAGCACTTAACATTTGTGCTTTTTCTTGAACGCTGTATGAATTAGAACGATTAAACACATCCCAAGATACATTGAGATAAACTTGACGTTCATCTTTTGTTAACTGACCCACCACATCAACTTTTGGATAATGGCTTGCTTTTTCAGCTTCTAAACTTGCTTGAGCTGTTTTAATTTTAGCATTAGCCGCTTGATAAGAAGGGTGTAAACGTTGCGGTTGTGAGTAACGTTTTTCTAATGCATTACGAGTTAAAGTATCAAAAGGATCCTGAATCGCATTTTGGTTAACCTTAGTTCCAGAATAGCGTTGTAATTGGCTTAATGTATCTTCAAGGTCACGTTCCGTAGCATTCATTTGTTGTTCAACAGCAAATAGACGTGCTTGTGCTTGTACGAATTCAGAGCGACGTCCCTCGTCGTTATCTGCGATAGCTCCGATCTCTTGAATAATATTTTGTAAGCGAACTAACCCTCTAGACTGTGCTGAAATTGTATCTTTATATCTCAATGCCATTAAATAAAGTTCAGTCACTTTATAAGCTAAATTCTCTCTGGTTTCGTCATACTTATAACGTAACGATTCTTCGTTAGCACTTGAGTGTGCGATTTTTTTCTCAACAGCCCCAAAAGAGTAAATATTCATTGAAGCAGATACGCCGGGAGTAAATTTATGATCATTATTATCATTGTTATTAGATCTTGAATAATCATCTAAAGATTGGCGACCAAAAACTGAAAATGTTGGATAGTGACCTGAGATTGCCTGTTCTGTTTGGCTATGTGCAATCATTGTATTGGTTTGAGCTTCTAACAATTCAGGATCTTTGGCAAATGTGTATGCAAGAATTCGTTTTAATTGCGTTTGTGAAGAGGAATAGCCATAAGTGATATGTGTGAAATATAAAAAGCACCCCAGTATGAAATAAAGAAAAGATTTATATTTCATATAAGCTCCCAAAATGTAAAGTTGTTTTTAATAGTTACAGTTATTTTCCTAAAATGAAAAGTTTTGAATTATAGGATAAAATTGATTTTATGCATACTTATTTCTTAATTACTATTGTTTTAATAGGTAATTCTTTAATTTTACAAAAAATTAACAAATAAAGTTTTTTTATAGAAAACGATTGCGTATGTTATATTATAGGTCTTTTATTTTATATTAGGGAATTTTTATCTTTTCATTTTTGTTAAAATTAAATTTAATAACTTAATCATATTGAATAGTAATAAGTTAAAAGTGAGTATTTTTACATCATATCATAATTGTCAGACATAAATTTTCTATGTAAAATCCCCCCCCCCCCGAGACCTCTTTTTTATATTTAGATTTAAAATATAAATTATATTTATACCTTATATTAGGTTTTTTGAGGATAAGGGTTTTTAGTATGGGGGACACAAATAATGCTTGTATTTTTGAGTAATGAGTCCTAGCTAAAAATAATAAATAGATAAAAATTATGAGTAGGAAATAATAATAAGGAATATTGTATATGGATTTATTATTAAAAATTAAGCAGACTAAAATAACAGTAAGACCAGGAAAAACTCATATAGAGAATGCTATTCCAGGGGAAACTTATCAATTAATAGACTCAAAAACAGGAAAAACACCAGAATATCTTAAGACTAGTCGAAATGGACAGGATCTTGTTTTACATAATGAACAAGATAACAGTGAAGTAATAATTAAAGACTTCTGGAAAGCTTGTACAGAAGATGATCAATGTTTTGCTGTACTAGATGTACCAGCCAGTGAAGGTATTGAAGCTGGTCAAGTAATTATTACTCAAGTTGATAATGAACTTACTGCGTTTACTGCAGGTGAAGTAGGAACAATTAGTGAAAACTATGATGGTTTATGGTGGACTTTAGGTGGAGCCTTAGGCTTAGGTTTGTTACTAGGGAGCTTATCCCTAGGTGGAGGGAATTCTTCTAGATTATCCGATATAGATAAAGATGGTAAAGCAGACAGCCAAGAAGTAACAGAAGCAGCTCAATTAGTTGATCAAGCTGCAACAGATAAAGCAGCATATGAAGCAGCGAAGAGAGCGGCAGAAGAGGATGGCATTGTTAATGAAGATGAATTAGCGGAGCTACAAGCGAAGAAAAATACCGCAGACCAATCTCACCAAGCGGCACAAACTGCTGTAGAGGGTATTCCAGAGGGCACAGAGGGTAAAGCTGGGTTAGTTGAGCGTTTAGCCACCGGCGATGCCGCACCGACGAGTGATTTACCAAGTGTGAACGATGCAGATAAAGATGGTAAAGCAGACAGCCAAGAGGTGACTGAAGCGACTCAATTAGTTAACCAAGCAGCAACAGATAAAGCAGCATATGAAGCAGCGAAGAGAGTGGCAGAAGAGGATGGCATTGTTAATGAAGATGAATTAGCGGAGCTACAAGCGAAGAAAAATACCGCAGACCAATCTCACCAAGCGGCACAAACCGCAGTGGAGGGTATTCCAGAGGGCACAGAGGGTAAAGCTGAGTTAGTTGAGCGTTTAGCCACTGGCGATGCCTCACCGACTAGCAATTTACCAAATGTGAACGATGCAGATAAAGATGGTAAAGCAGATAGCCAAGAGGTGACTGAAGCGACTCAATTAGTTAACCAAGCAGCAACGGATAAAGCAACATATGAAGCAGCGAAGAGAGTGGCAGAAGAGGATGGCATTGTTAATGAAGATGAATTAGCGGAGCTACAAGCGAAGAAAAATACCGCAGACCGATCTCACCAAGCGGCACAAACCGCAGTGGAGGGTATTCCAGAGGGCACAGAGGGTAAAGCTGGGTTAGTTGAGCGTTTAGCCACCGGCGATGCCGCACCGACTAGCAATTTACCAAATGTGACTGATGCAGATAAAGATGGTAAAGCAGACAATCAAGAAGTAACAGAAGCAACTCAATTAGTTGATCAAGCTGCAACAGATAAAGCAGCATATGAAGCAGCGAAGAGAGCCGCAGAAGAGGATGGCATTGTTAATGAAGAGGACTTAGTAACTCTAAGAGAGCTAAAAAATACCGCAGACCGATCTCACCAAGCGGCACAAACCGCAGTGGAGGGTATTCCAGAGGGTACAGAGGGTAAAGCTGGGTTAGTTGAGCGTTTAACCACTGGCGATGCCTCACCGACTAGCAATTTACCAAATGTGACTGATGCAGATAAAGATGGTAAAGCAGACAGCCAAGAGGTGACTGAAGCGACTCAATTAGTTAACCAAGCAGCAACGGATAAAGCAACATATGAAGCAGCGAAGAGAGCGGCAGAAGAGGATGGCGTGGTTAATGAAGATGAATTAGCGGAACTACAAGCGAAGAAAAATACCGCAGACCAATCTCACCAAGCGGCGCAAACCGCTGTAGAGGGTATTCCAGAGGGTACAGAGGGTAAAGCTGGGTTAGTTGAGCGTTTAACCACTGGCGATGCCTCATCGACTAGCGATTTACCGATAGTAAATGATGCAAATAACAATGGTGTTGCTGATTCTGAAGAAAAAAACTCATCTAATGTTATTTCAGAAGATGGTAGAAAAAAAGTAGATACTACTGAGCAAGTTAAGAATACATCAATTGAAAAAATGGAAATTATTTTTGAATTAAACCCAAATATTCTTATTGATGGGAATAGTACAGCTATAGGAGATCTAGCAAAAAATGGACGTGTAACGGGAGCTGATGTTAAGTCGCTTTCTTCTGAGGATAGGACTATAACCCTTACTTTTATAAAAAATCCATCAATAGACGGGAATTGGGTAGTAACCTCTGGATCTGGTACTGAAAATGATATAAGAACCTTGTTAGGAATAAATCAATTAACTGATGGAGGAACTATTCAAGATCTTCAAAAATTAGCTGACCCAGATGGTTTTGCTGCGTCAGACACTGCTTTTGAAGATATTTTATTCAGTGATAATTCTCAGGTAAAAATGATTTTTAAAGATAGCGCAGGTCAGCAAGTTGGTGATACTATTATTTTAAAAGATGGTACTTCTCAACCAGAATCGCGTAGTTTCGATACTGATCAAAATTTTGGTACTACAGAGTATCATTTAACTGACAATAATGATAATGAGTTAATAGATACGCTTGCTTTTAGCAAAAATGTATATGCGGAAAGTGGTAATGATAAAGTTACTATTATTTCTGTAGAAGGAGGAGAAACTACAAGTCATAATACCCTTGATGGTGGAGAGGGGTATGATGTTTTAGTTGTAGGAGATAAAACAGAATTTACTCCAAATACATTTGTTTTTTCCACTTCTGAGGTAGAAAATGGTCAGTCTCAACTAGTTAATTTTGAAGAAATTAATTTAGCAGGTAATAGCGATACTGTTATAGTCAATAGTGACATTATAGATATTGGTGAAATTTATATTTATGGTAATACTAATAACAGTGTAGTTTTGAATGCTGTTGATGATATTCAATGGAATAAAATATCTGAAAAATTACAGTTAGTTAGTGATGGTGTAGAACATCATTTTATAGGTTATCAATCCACAGCAAATAATCAACTGACGGTGTGGCTTGATGAGCAATTACCTGTACAAACTATAATTTAATGATGTAAGTATTTTTTCAAGGTATTAATATTAAAAGGATCTACCAAGTAGATCCTTTTTTTGATTAAATTTTACTGGTTATAATGTAATACATACAAAGTATTGATCATAATAAAAATAATAGTCGATGTTGAGTTTGATAGTAATATTAATTATACAGATAAAGGTGAAATTTAATGATTTTTTTTATTTTAGGGAGTATTTTAGCGATTTTCTTCTCACTAAATTATAAGAAAAAACTTATTCTATTTTTATTGTTAGTTACTCTTCTTATTTTTATGAAGTTTGCTTTGGAGCTTAAGGAAGGAAATAGTTATATATATGATATATGGGTGTTTGCTGGGATTATGTATTTACATCTTTTTTCCACTCTTGCATTTCCTTTTATGGTAGCGTTTGCCTTAGGAAAAAATGTGGTTTTGAGAGCTTTTTTTACTAAATTTTTCCTTTGGTTTGGTTATGGTAGTACGATATTTTTCTTATATATGGCTTTTATCAAAGGTGTTATTTATTACTGATTAAGTATTGCTAAATTGGCTAGTTTCTGGAGAGATAAATAGATAATTGTATTATTCTAAATAACAATAACCTTATCGCCTACTATAACTTCAAGTTAAATTCTCAATAAAGGTTGTCGCTAATCCTTGAATAATACCATTTCTAGCTATTATCTAATGATTTGCTAGTGATGACGTTTTTCTTGCGCTAAGGGTGTTTCATCAATTTCTGCTTTTAATACTTCAACAGTGAGCCCAATCTGTTGTAACAACTGTAAACGGCGAGGGCTGTTTGAGCCAAGGTAAATCTTTTTATCCATAGATACTATTCTCAATTAGAAATGGGGTTGATATTGTAATCGCTGCGTCACTTTTCGCTAGCTTTTGTTATACTTAACCGCTCGTGATAGTTAGATAAGAGAGTAATAATGGAAACTGGATTTTACCTTGCAATAGCAGGATTAGGGCTAATTTGCATTGGATTATTAATTATTAATGTACAACGTAAGAAAAGCGCAGAATTCTTTCAGTTGCAATATACACAAACTGCGGAAGAGTATAATAATTTATTGAAAAAAACAGAGTTGTTAAACGAGCAGTATCAGGCAACGATACAAGAAAAAGTTCGATTACAAGCAGAAAAACAAGGGGTAGAAAATTTGCTGCAAGAGAAAAGTGGGCAACTTAATAAAAAAGAAATGGTCGTGGCAGAATATCAGCAGCAATTAACCCAACTTTCGCAACAATTAGCAATATTAGAGACCAGTTTAGCTGAAAAAGAGAAACATTTTAGTGAACAACAGCAATTACTAGAAAATAATAAAAAACAATTAACACTGGAATTCCAGCAGTTAGCGAATCAAATCTTAGAAGAGAAGAGCCGTAGTTTTTCTCAATCGAATCAAACTGCTCTAGATACTTTATTAAAGCCGTTTAAAGAACAAATTGAGAGTTTTCAAAAGCGAGTTAATGAAGTTCATTCTGAAACATTACGTGGCAATGCGTCATTAGAGGCAGAATTAAAGAAAGTATTAGATATTGGCTTAAATATGTCAAAAGAGGCTAATAATTTAACGAATGCACTCAAAGGACAGAAAAAAGTGCTAGGTAATTGGGGAGAAATGCAATTAGAGAATGCATTACAGTCGGCAGGATTGATCGCGAATGAACATTATTTAGTACAAGCACATTTTAAAGATAAAGAGGGAAATCACCGTTATCCTGATTTCTTGATTAAATTGCCAGATAATAAACATATAGTCATTGATTGTAAGGTGTCTTTAGTCGCTTATGAACAAGCGGTTGCGGCGACCGATGAACAGCAAGTTAATTTGCATCTACAAGAACATATTCAAGCGATTAAACAACATATTAAATCATTGTCAGATAAGGATTATAGCCATTTAGAGGGTATCCAGAGTCCAGATTTTGTATTGATGTTTATTCCAATTGAACCTGCATATATCGAAGCATTGAAACAAGATCCGAACTTATTTAATAGTGCTTATGAGAAAAATATTGTGTTGGTTTCTTATACGACCTTGATGCCAATCTTGCGTACGGTGGCGAACTTATGGCGCATTGAAAAAGGAAATCAAGAAGCTCGTGAGATTAGCGATAAAGCGGGTGATATTTATAACCAAGTCTGTATCGTAGCAGAGCGATTACAAAAATTAGGTAATAACTTATCGAGTGTGATGAAACAATATAACGATACAGTCACTTCATTTTCTGGACAACGAGGTTTATTTGGTAAGGTAGAGCGATTCCAAGCATTATCTACGAAAACCACAAAAACGCTGCCTCCATTAGAAAATCTTACTACAGATATTGAAGTTGAGCGGTTAAATGGAATTGGTGAATAATAAAAAAGCGATCAAACTGATCGCTTTTCTCTATCAACCTGATCAGTTATTTTGATTCTGCTTTTTGCGCCGTATCGTCAACTTGTTTTTGTAACTCAGCAAGCGACTTTTCTGCATTATCTAAAGTTTGTGTGGTTTTGCGTTGTAGCTCTGTATAAGCTTTTACTTCTTCTGGAGAAGGTTGGTGGATGATGAGATCAGACGATTTTTTCATAAGATCTACAAAGAGAGTTAATCCTTCATTATATTTTGCTTGTACAGCCTTTGCTTCATCAGTATTCATTTTTAAGTCATTGATAGTTTTGATAATAGTTTGATAGCTACTAATAATATTATTATAAGCTTTTACTTTATCTTCATTGGATTGTGCTGATTCAAGTTGTTGAATTAAGGTTGTGCCATTTTCTTGTTTTAAAGCAGTATCTAATGTTTGACGCAGATTATTGACATCTGTTTTTAGATCAGCTGCTTTATCACCACAGGCGGCTAAAAAAAGCGTAAATAAACCAATAAGAAAAAAATTCTTTAACTGTTGCATAAGTAATATCCTTTAAAAATTAATTAAATTGAATAAAGATGATTAATCGGCAGAATAGTAAAGTTTACCGATTTCGATTTTGGCACGACCTTGAGATTCACGCCATTTATTGGTGTCACGTAATGAATAAACGCAGCCACAATATTCTTGTTGATAAAATCTTTCTCGCTTACTAATTTCGATCATACGTTGCGAGCCACCGCCTTTACGCCAGTTGTAGTCCCAGTATATGACATCATCATATTTTTTTGCTGCACGGTGACCGCAGCCATTAATTTGATTCATATTTTTCCAACGTGAGATTCCTAAGCTACTGGTAAAGACAGGAAATCCATGTTCATGTGCATATTGAGCGGCTTTTTCAAAACGCATATCAAAGCACATAGTACAGCGAATTCCTCTTTCCGGTTCATCTTCCATACCTTTGGCTCTTTCAAACCATTCAGCACGATCATAATCAGCATCGATAAATGGAATATTATATTTTTCAGCAAAACGAATATTTTCCTCTTTACGGATTAAATACTCTTTTTGGGGGTGAATATTTGGATTATAAAAGTAAATTGTGAAATCAATTTCAGAGGCTAATAAGGCTTCCATAACTTCACCAGAACAAGGCGCACAACAAGAGTGCAACAGCAATTTATTATGACCATTAGGTAAAGTTAATTTTGGACGCACAAACGGTGCATTTGGATCTTTAGCTTCTTTCTTTTTTCTTCTACGAGATGAGATAGGTTGTTGTATATCAAACATAATTCTTAATTTTAATAACTTCGTTCAACAGAGATTTTTGCAAGGGAAACGAGTGCTTCTTTATATGGGCTTTCAGCAATAATATTCAGTGCATCAATTGCTTTTTGTGCTTCAAGTTTCGCCTTTTCTACGGTATAAGTTAATGAATTACAATGTTCCATAATGGCTTGGATTGTTGAAAGGTGTTCACGTCCATGCCCATGTTCAATAATAGAACGAATTAATTGACTTTCTTCAGGTGCAGCATGATACATAGCATGTAATAAAGGTAAAGTTGGCTTCCCTTCTTCAAGATCATCGCCAAGATTTTTCCCTAATTGCTCAATATCAGCACGATAATCAAGGACATCATCAATAAGTTGAAAAGCCGTACCTAAGTAGCGACCATAAAGTTTCATTGCTTGAACTTGTTCAGTAGGGGCATCAGCTAAAATGGCAGAACATTCAGCTGCAACTTCAAAGAGGCGGGCTGTTTTACTATAAATAACCTGCATATAGCTTTGTTCAGTGGTATTAGGATCATTACAATTCATTAATTGTAAGACTTCACCTTCTGCAATGACATTTACTGCATCAGACATTACTTGTAACACTGGGAGCGAACCTAACTGTGACATTAGTTGGAATGCACGAGTATAGATAAAATCACCAACAAGAACACTTGCTGCATTACCAAAGATAGCATTAGCCGTATCTCGGCCACGACGCAAAGTCGATTCATCAACTACATCATCATGTAATAGAGTTGCAGTGTGAATAAATTCGATAAAGGTTGCACAGGTAATATGTTTATCACCTTGATAATTCAATGCATTTGCAACTAAAACTGCAATTAATGGACGGATCCGTTTCCCACCGCCATTAACAATATAAAAACTTAATTGATTAATAAGGGCAATATCAGATTGTAATTGTTGTGAAATCATATTGTTTACTGATTTCATATCGTTTGCTGATAGTGCCTGAATTTCTTGTAAATTCATACATCCCTTCATTGATTATGGCATAAGCATGAGCCAGTAATGCTTTTATATAAAGACGGTTGTCGATTTTACCCTAAAAATTTATATTTCTAAAATTAAACAATGAAATTTAGCAAGATTTTTTATTTTGTTGAAAATCCGTGCTTGCTATTTTGTTTTTTTTTCCGTAAAATCCGCGACCTATTATGTGAATTTTAAAGTGCTGAGTTTAGATAACCTAATATTGGGTTTGATTAGATAGCACTACAATTTAGCGGAGTTTTCTTCTATGTACGCGGTTTTCCAAAGTGGCGGCAAACAACACAGAGTAAGCGAAGGTCAAGTTGTTCGTTTAGAAAAACTTGAAGTGGCAACAGGTGAATCAGTTGAATTTGATTCTGTGTTAATGATCGTTAATGGTGAAGATGTTAAAATTGGTGCGCCAGTTGTTTCTGGTGCTAAAGTAGTGGCTGAAGTTGTAGCTCACGGACGTGGCGAAAAAGTTAAAATCGTTAAGTTCCGTCGTCGTAAACACAGCCGTAAACAACAAGGTCATCGTCAGTGGTTCACAGAAGTGAAGATCACTGCAATTAACGCTTAATTCAAAGGAGATCAGATAAATGGCAACTAAAAAAGCTGGGGGTTCAACCCGTAACGGTCGCGACTCTGAAAGTAAACGTCTTGGTGTTAAGCGTTTCGGTGGTGAATCTGTATTAGCAGGTAACATCATCGTTCGTCAACGTGGTACTAAATTCCATGCTGGTAATAACGTTGGTATGGGACGTGATCATACTTTATTCGCAACTGCTGATGGTAAAGTGAAATTTGAAGTTAAAGGCGATAAAGGTCGTAAATACGTAAGTATTGTAACTGAGTAATTTCAGATCAAATCAAATTATGAAAAACTGCACTTAGATAAGTGCAGTTTTTTTTTTATATCTCAAATTTAGGAGGTAGATAATGCCAGAATTACCCGAAGTTGAAACCACACGGCAAGGGATCTTCCCTTATCTTCAAGATCAAGTTATTGATCATCTTATTATAAGAACGCCTCGCTTACGTTGGGCGATTAGTCGTGAATTATTTATCCTCTCCTCAGAGAAAATTATTGGTATAAAACGTCGAGCTAAATATCTGATTATTGAATTGGAAATTGGCTATATCATTGTGCATTTAGGAATGTCAGGATCATTGAGAATTGTGTCAGATCAAGATCCTGTGGATAAACATGATCACGTAGATATGATCTTAACTAATGGAAAGATCTTAAGATATAACGATCCTAGAAAGTTTGGTGCTTGGCTATGGACGGCAACACTTGAACGATTTTCTCTTTTTAGCAAATTAGGACCAGAACCATTAAGCGATGCATTTACTGGAGATTATCTCTTTACTAAAAGTCGCAAACGTCAAACTGTAGTGAAAGCATGGTTGATGAATAATGAAATCGTTGTTGGAGTAGGGAATATCTATGTAAATGAGGTACTTTTTTCTTGTAAGATTCATCCTAAAACAGTAGTCAGTACCTTGACACAACAACAATGTGAACAGCTTGCTATGCAGATTAAGCAGATATTACAGCAAGCTATCAAGCAAGGTGGTACAACGTTACAAGATTTTATTCAACCAGATGGGCGTCCTGGATATTTTAAGCAATCATTGCAAGTATATGGACGTAAAGATGAACCTTGTGTTTGTTGTGGGCATTTGATTGAAACTATTGTGATAGGGCAGCGAACGAGTTTTTATTGTCCAATTTGCCAAGTGTTGAATAAATAAACGAAAGATTAAATCTTAAACAAAAATTGAAAAAATAAAAAAATGTACTACCTCTAACGAGTGAATCGCGGAAATTTGATCTAGATAACGTTTTTTTTTCCTAAAAAGGATTAGAATGTAAAACATGATTTTTTATATTCAATTTGAAGGAAAATTATTATGTCAAATTTAAAAGCTTATTTAGACTCAGTTGGTATTCATGATGTAGCTGAAATTGTTCATAACCCAAGTTATGAACAACTTTTTGCAGAAGAAACAAAAGCAGATCTACAAGGTTATGAAAAAGGTCAAGTTACAGAACTTGGTGCTGTAAATGTAATGACTGGTGTATATACAGGTCGTTCACCAAAAGATAAATTCTTTGTGAAAGATGAAACAACAAAAGATACTATTTGGTGGACTTCTGATGAATACAAAAATGATAATAAACCAGTTACTCCAGAAGCATGGAAAGAAATTAAAAAATTAGCAACTGAAGAGTTAAGTGGTAAACGTTTATTTGTGGTTGATGCATTCTGTGGTGCAAATGAAAGCAGCCGTTTGAAATTACGTTTTGTAATGGAAGTTGCATGGCAGGCTCACTTTGTAACTAATATGTTTATTCGTCCAACCGCAGAAGAGTTAGCGAATTTTGGTGAACCAGATTTCGTTATTATGAATGCATCTAAAGCGAAAGTGGAAAACTACAAAGAATTAGGCTTGAACTCTGAAACCGCTGTTGTATTTAACTTAACTGAAAAAGTACAAGTTATCTTAAATACTTGGTACGGTGGTGAAATGAAGAAAGGTATGTTCTCTTATATGAACTACTTACTTCCATTAAGAGGTATGGCTTCAATGCACTGTTCTGCTAACACCAGCAAAGATGGTAAAGAAACTGCTATCTTCTTCGGTCTTTCAGGTACAGGTAAAACTACATTATCAACAGATCCTAACCGTTTATTAATTGGTGATGATGAACATGGTTGGGATGATGATGGTATCTTTAACTTTGAAGGGGGTTGCTATGCGAAAGTTATCAACCTTTCTAAAGAAAATGAACCAGATATCTACAATGCAATTCGTCGTGATGCATTATTAGAAAATGTTACTGTTGATGCAAATGGTAAAATTGATTTTGCAGATAAGAGTGTAACAGAAAATACTCGTGTTTCTTATCCAATTTATCACATTGATAACATTGTTAAACCTGTATCAAAAGCAGGTCATGCAAATAAAGTTATCTTCTTATCAGCTGATGCATTTGGTGTGTTACCACCAGTATCAATTTTAACGCCAGAACAAACTAAATATTATTTCTTATCTGGTTTCACAGCGAAATTAGCAGGTACAGAACGTGGCGTTACCGAACCAACTCCAACATTCTCTGCATGTTTCGGTGCGGCATTCTTAAGCTTACACCCAACTAAATATGCTGAAGAATTAGTGAAGAAAATGGAAGCTAACGGTGCGAAAGCATACTTAGTGAATACTGGTTGGAATGGTTCAGGTAAACGTATTTCTATCAAAGATACTCGTGGTATTATTGATGCGATTTTAGATGGTTCTATTGATAAAGCACCTACTAAGAAAATCCCAGTATTTGACTTCGAAGTTCCAACTGAATTACCAGGTGTAAACCCTGCAATTTTAGATCCACGTGATACTTATGCAGAAAAAGGCGAATGGGAAAAACGTGCAGATGATCTTGCAGAACGTTTCACTAAGAACTTTGTGAAATATACAGGCAACGAAGCAGGTAAAGCATTAGTTGCAGCAGGTCCTAAAAAATAAGTTAAATTAGGATGAAATAATCACAACAACACCTTACCTTTATGGTAAGGTGTTTTTTTATCTGATCTTATTCAGGTAATTTCGTGTAGAGATGGGAGCGATGTATGCGTAGAAATGCAAGAAGAACATTAAAGAATTTTAAGACATTAAGAATCCGCCGTTTAATGCTATTAAAACGGATTCAAAAGCGTAAACAGTATATCCAAGCACGCCATAGAATCCGTTTTTTGAAAGAACAAGAATAGGTACTGTTAGGCATTTAGTTTTTGCAAAGCTATTTATTGGATGGATTTTAATTTAATTCTAGTAGGCGTAATAAAGCCATTGATGGCTAAAATGCATAACGCACTCCAAATAAATCCATAAGTAATATAAGCAGCAGAAGGCATTGCAGTATTAAGTATCGTAATGGATAAAATAAAGAGTAGTGTTGGTTCAATATAGCTGAGTAAACCAAATAATTTCATTGGTAATAATGTGCTGGAACGCACATTAAATGACATAGATAACGCACTGACTATGCCGAGTAAAGGGAGTAATAACCAATATCGAGGTTGATGGCTAATCGTATGCCATACATCTTGTTGTGGTAAAAGAAAATATAAAGCGAAAGGTGCTATCAAAGTGAGATCAAACGTTAATCCTAATAAAGCAGGAACTTTTAGAATACGTCGAGATAGGTAATAGGGTGGATAGAGAAGTACTACCCATAATGTAGTCCAAGAGAAAGCGTGGGTACGATATAATTCATTTAAAATACCGCAGATAGCTAAGATTAATGCTAATAATTGGAGTGTGGTCAATTTTTCTTGCCAGAGCATTTTTCCTGCAAATACCATAGCCAGTGGAAACAGAAAATATCCCATAGCAACATTTAATCCCTCTCCATTAATTGGTGCCCACATAAATAACCAAAGCTGACTTGCAAGAATACAAGTGCCAATTAAGACAGTACTCCAACGTAAAATAGAATTACCGAGTGTATGTAAAATAAAATGTTTAATGCTCTGTTTTTGAGGATTGAAATACAGCAGTAACCATAAACTGCACATCGTAACAACAATACGTAGGGCAAAAATTACTGAGCCACTCAATGACTGCATCGCATAACTGAATAAAAATAATGAACTGAATAAGATTTGTGACAGTATGCAGAGAATGATACCAAGAATTAATGGATTCATTTGTTAGATACCATATAAACAAAAAGGATTATCTTGCGGATAATCCTTTTTACAGAAAAATTCTACTGAAATTATTGGTTGCTTTGAACGTAATCAATAGCAGATTGAACAGTAGTAATTTTTTCAGCTTCTTCATCAGGAATTTCGATATCGAATTCTTCTTCTAAAGCCATTACTAATTCAACAGTGTCTAAAGAATCAGCACCTAAATCTTCAACGAAAGATGATTCTGGTTTAACGTCTTCTTCTTTAGCGCCTAATTGTTCAACAATAATTTTTTTGACGCGTTCTTCAATGCTCATTTGTTTATTCCCTATTAGTTTTGTTCTGCAAGAGGAGAAATTGTATGCATAATCAATTAAGTTGCAACTGTTAAATTTAGAGGTCTAACCTCGCATCCAACAAGTAGGTCAAAACAGTATGCATACATTGACCAAAGTTACATACTCGCGGGCAATTCTATCATTAAGTACAGCTAATTGCTATGCTTTTCCTTACTCAAGATGATCAATCCGTAGAATATGTATTGCTGTTACAATTTCATAACAGCATATTAATTCATATACATACCACCATTCACATGGAGGGTTTCACCAGTAATATAACCTGCATCATCAGAGACTAAGAAAGCCACAGCTTTTGCAATATCCTTTGGTTCACCTAAGCGACCAGCTGGTACTTGTGCTAATGTTGCGGCTTTTTGTTCTTCAGTTAATGCATCTGTCATATCAGTAGCGATGAAACCTGGGGCAACAACATTTACAGTTACACCACGAGAAGCAACTTCTTTAGCCAATGCTTTAGAAAAACCAATGATACCGGCTTTTGCTGCACAATAATTTGCTTGACCTGGGTTTCCCATTGAACCCACTACGGAACCAATGCTGATGATACGACCAAAACGTTTTTTCATCATACTGCGTAATACAGCTTTTGAGAGATGGAATACAGAACTTAAATTTGTTTGTAGAATAATGTCCCAATCTTCCTCTTTCATTCGCATCATGAGGTTATCACGTGTGATTCCTGCGTTATTGACGAGAACATCAATATCCCCAAATTCTTGTTTAATTTGTTCTAAAACATGGTTAATCGAATCAAGAGAAGTTACATCTAACACCAAACCTTTACCATTTTCGCCTAGATAAGCAGAAATAGCATTCGCACCATTTTCACTGGTAGCTGTTCCAATAACAGTAAAGCCTTTACTAATCAGCTCTTCAGCAATAGCCTTACCGATACCACGGCTTGCGCCTGTTACTAATGCGATTTTTTGCATAATCATTCCTTTTTATTCTTGAGTTTTTAGTGTGTCAACTTCAGCAAGTGAAGCAATATCGTTCACTGCAACAGATTGAATATTGGCACTAATACGTTTATTTAAACCAGTTAATACTTTATTTGGACCAATTTCAAAGGCTAATTCGATACCTTGTTGTTCCATCTTTTCTACTGTTTCTGTCCAACGAACAGGATTATAAAGTTGGCGAACTAATGCATTACGGATAGCATCAGGATCTGTTTCTGATTTGACATCTACATTATTAATAACTGCAGTTTGTGGTTGTTTAAAAGAGATAGAGGCTAGCGCAACAGCAAGTTGATCAGCCGCTGGCTTCATTAAAGCACAATGTGATGGTACGCTAACCGCTAAAGGTAAGGCGCGTTTTGCCCCAGCTTCTTTACATAGTGTTGCAGCACGTTCAACGGCAGCTTTATTTCCTGCGATAACCACTTGACCTGGTGAATTAAAGTTTACTGCTGAAACTACTTCCCCTTGAGCGGCTTGTTCACAAGCTTGGATAATTTTTTCATTATCTAAACCAATGATGGCATACATTGCACCTGTTCCTTCTGGTACAGCTTGTTGCATTAATTTGCCACGTAATTGTACTAACTGAATAGCATCTTGGAAATCAATGACGCCAGCACACACTAATGCAGAATATTCACCTAGACTATGTCCAGCCATAACAGAAGGTGTTAATTCTGGATATTGTTGTTGCCAAACACGGAAAATAGCAACAGACGCTGCGAGTAGAGCAGGCTGAGTACGCCAAGTTTTATTCAATTCTTCGGCACTGCCTTGCTGAACTAATGCCCAAAGATCATAATCAAGTACTTCGGAAGCTTGTTGGAATGTTTGTTCAACGATTGGATATTGAGTTGCTAATTCGGCAAGCATTCCAATTGCTTGAGAACCTTGACCAGGAAAAACCATTGCAAATTTTTTCATGATATAACCTTTGTTAATTTTAAAAATTCATTAATAACGAATGAGGGCTGAACCCCAAGTTAAGCCACCACCAAATGCTTCGAGCAATAAAAGTTGTCCTCGTTGGATTCTACCATCTCTTACAGCTTCATCCAGTGCGGTTGGAATACTTGCCGCAGAGGTATTACCATGGCGATCTAATGTCACTACCACTTGGGAAAGATCCATATTTAATTTTTTTGCGGTAGCAGAAATAATGCGAAGATTAGCTTGATGAGGCACTAACCAATCAATTTGTTCCTTTTCAAGTTGATTTGCTTGTAAGGTTTCTTCAACAACATTTGCTAATTCACGTACAGCAATTTTAAATGTTTCATTACCTTGCATCGTTAAATATTCAGGCGTTTCGGCATTAGGCAAATTAATTGGTAATGAGAGAATACCGGAATCTTTACCACTCGCGTGTAGATGTGTTGAAATAATACCTTGTTGGTCAGAAGCTTCTAAAATTACCGCACCGGCACCATCACCAAACAAAATAACAGTACCTCTATCTTGTTCATCTAAGCGGCGAGATAATAAGTCTGAACCAATAACTAATGCTTTCTTTACTTTACCTGTACGAATAAATTGATCAGCAACACTGAGAGCATAGACGAAGCCAGAACAAGCAGCAGCGAGATCAAAACTGATCGCATCTTCAATATTTAATAATTGCTGAATTTGACAAGCTGCACTCGGAAATGCATGAGAACTACTTGTCGTTGCTACCAAGATTAAGTCAATTTCATTGACATCAATATTGGCAACCACTAAGCACTGTTTTGCTGCTTCATATCCCATAGTGGCAACAGTTTCATTGGCTGCTGCGATACGGCGCTCTTTAATACCTGTACGTACTGAGATCCACTCGTCGGAAGTATCGACCATTTTTTCTAAGTCGGCATTTGTTCTAATTTGTTGCGGAAGGTAACTACCTGTCGCTAAAATTCTGCTATACATAATTATCTCGTCATATGAAAAATTGTCGGAAATATTATCGTAATTTTATGGATAATCAAAAGATTTGTTACTGTCTATGACAAACTCTTAAGAATTTTTTCTGGAATATTTTTATTCACTTGGAAAATAGCGTGTTCAATAGCATTGGCGAATGCATCACTATTTGAACTGCCATGACTCTTCACAATTACTGATTGTAAACCTAATAAAGAGGCACCACTGTGTTTATCTGGATTAAACGATTGTAATTGTTGATATTTATCTTTTAATAAATGGCGAAGAATTCGATGTAACCAAGCTGTACACCATTTAGGTTGAGATTGGGCATTATCTTTTAATAGATGGATAATATTTTTTGCCGTACCTTCTAAGGTCTTTAATGCAATATTACCGTTAAAACCGTCTGCCACAATGACATCTGCAACATGGTTTAATAGCTGATCGCCTTCAATAAATCCTACATAATTGAGATCGATTGACTGTTCAAGCTGCTGTGCGGCTTGTCGAATATGGGGTAAACCCTTAATTGCCTCAATTCCAATATTTAATAGGGCTATTCTTGGATAGACTAAATCCAATATATTTTCAGCAAAAATACTGCCCATTTTGGCAAATTGACATAACATTTCTGCACTGACTTCTGTATTCGCACCAAGATCAAGCATAACGGTATGATGTCCATTGATGGTAGGAATAAGAGATGTTAATGCAGGACGTTGAATCCCTGGAATAGGCTGAATAAGGATTTTGGATAATCCCATTAAAGCACCCGTATTCCCAGCACTTACACAAGCAACAGCATTATTTTTTTGTACCGCTTCAATCGCTAAACGTAAAGAAGTTCCTTTGCTATAACGTAATGCTTGAGAAATAGGGGTATCTGAATAAATTTGCCTACTACAATGATGAATTGTAATGCGCTCAGAAAGCGAGTGGTTTGATGTTGGCAGATATTGCTGAATTTCAGTGTGATCACCGAAAAAAAGAAATCTTAGCGTTGGATGCTTTTCCAACACTTGGATGGCAGCTGGGACAGTAATACGGGGACCAAAGTCCCCGCCCATCATATCTAACGCAATGGTTAGACTCAATTGATTACCTTTTGACGAAAATTATTTAATTTTACGACCACGGTAGTAACCATCAGCAGTAACATGATGGCGTAAATGAGTAGCACCAGTTTCTTTATCGATTGAAACTGCAGCAGTTGTTAACGCGTCATGTGAACGGCGCATATCACGTCTTGAACGAGATTTTTTATTCTGTTGAACAGCCATTGGCTATACTCCTAACTATTTTTGCTTCTTTAAACTAGCTAACACAGCGAACGGGTTTGGTTTCTTTGCCAATTCTTCTGGCAATTCTCCAAAGACCTGTTCATCCTCGGACACTTCACAGTGTTCTGGTTCATGCATTGGAACCAATGGAAGAGAAAGGAGAAGTTCATCTTCAATCACTCCCAATAAATCTATTTCCCCAAAATCATTAAGTTCGATTGGTTCATAAATTTCAGGTAACACATCAGCCTGATCCATGTTAGACACTGGACTGTAATTAAAAGTGCATGATAAATGATATGGAAAAGGTGTTCCGCAACGCTGGCATTCCAACATTACATCAACCGTTGCTTTCCCTTGCATCACAACCAATTTTTGTGGGTCGATTGCAAATGTAAGTTCAGCTTCAACATCATTTAGCACTTGATTAACCGCATCTTTTAAACGCACTAATTGAGCCTGAGAGTAGTGGCCCTCATAGTTCAAACGTCTTTGTGCTGATTTAATCGGATCGACGGTTAAGGGTAGTTTTACCTTTTTCATAGGGTGCAAATATTAACGTTAGATCCAACAATAGTCAAAGGAATTACAGCTTTTTTTATAAGTTTTTCGCTAAAAAGAGAGTTTCATAATTGAAGAAAAATTGCTAATCCAGCTTGAAAATTGCAGAATAGGCATAACTTGTTATAATCCGCAGTTCATCAGCAAGATGAATGACTTTTTCATGACTTAGAGAGAGGAAATTCCATTTGGACAAGACGATAACTTATTTCGATAAATTAAAAGTGGCATTCCATTATGTATTACCACAATTTTTAGTAACTCGTGTAGCAGGATGGTTAGCAGAGAAGCAATGGGGGGCTGTAACACATGCGATTATTCGCCTGTTCATAAAAAAATATCGTATTAATATGCAAGAAGCCTTGTATTCTGATGCGAAAGATTATGTTTCTTTTAACCAATTTTTTATTCGTCCGTTAAGAGATGGTGTACGCCCGATTAATCAGGATCCAGACGGTTTATGTTTGCCAGCAGATGGACGTGTTAGTCAATTAGGTACGATTGAAGAAGATCGTTTAATTCAGGCAAAAGGACATTATTTCAATTTAACAGATTTGTTGGCGGGTGATTTTGAGTTGAGTGAGCGATTCAAAAATGGTCAATTTATTACAACCTACTTATCGCCAAGAGATTATCATCGTGTACATATGCCTTGTGCGGGAACATTACGTCAAATGATTTATGTTCCTGGCGAACTTTATTCTGTGAATCCATTTTTAGCAGAACACATTCCACACTTATTTTCGCGTAATGAACGGGGTATTTGTGTGTTTGAAACAGAATTTGGACCAATGGTACAAATTTTAGTTGGTGCAACAATTACAGCGAGTATTAGTACAGTTTGGGCTGGCGTTATTAATCCTCCACGCCCAGGAGAAATTCAAACTTGGCATTATCCTGCTCAAGGGGAATCAGGTGCAATTTCTTTAGAGAAAGGACAAGAAATGGGCGCATTCCGTTTAGGTTCTACAGTTATTAACCTGTTTGCACCAAATCAAGTTGAATTTGCCCCTTATTTACATCAGGATACTGCTGTTCGTATGGGTGAATTACTCGCACATAAAGTAAAATAAACTTTTAATTAAGAAGGAAATTTCATGTCACAACAATTTTTTGAACAAGTTTCATTAGATAGCGTAGAAGCAAAAGGAAGTTATGGTATTGGTTTGCAGATTGGACAACAATTATTAGCAAGTCAATTAGATGTTGAAGCGACTGCCATTGCGAAAGGAATTTTTGATGTATTAAATCAAAATGCAACCGCATTAGATCAACAACAATTAGCTGAAGCAATTCAACAATTACAACAACGTGTAGAAGAAAAACAACAATTATTGTTTAAAGAAATTGAAGAAGCAGGTAAAGCATTTTTAGCTGAAAATCGCCAACATAAAGATGTGGTTGAAACCGAAAGTGGCTTACAGTACCAAATTTTAACTAAAGGTGAAGGAAAGGTACCAGCTAAAACTGATAAAGTTCGTGTGCACTACACTGGTTCATTAATTGACGGTACAGTATTCGATAGTTCAGTACAACGTGGCCAACCGGCTGAATTCCCAGTAAATGGTGTGATTGCTGGTTGGATTGAAGCATTGAGTATGATGCCGGTAGGTTCAAAATGGCGTTTAGTGATCCCTCACAATCTTGCTTATGGAGAACGTGGTGCAGGCGCATCAATTCCTCCATTTAGTACGCTAATTTTTGAAGTGGAATTATTAGATATTCTTTAATTAATAGATATGAATGATAAGATATTATATATTGTAGCCACAGAATTTCAGTTATTAACAGTATTAAATCTTCATATTAATAGAAATATATTAAGAAAAGCTGACTTATTGTTAATTACATCCTCTTTTGCAAATATACAAGGGATTTTAGATAGGTTAGAAAAGGAAAATATATTTGAGCATATCTTCTCTAGTAATATGATAAATATTAATAGTTTGAAGACAGTTATTGGTAAAGTATATAATATCTTTTTTCAGAGTTTTCTTTCCTCATCATATTATTTTAATGTTAATAATAAAATTTTTAATATCTCAAATTATCTTGATATTTATTGTTGGCATGAACCTTTTATAAAATTATTCAATACCATTCCACTAAAAAATAGGAATAAACTACAAAATAGAATAAATCTTCATCGTTTTGATGAGGGGACAGCGTCTTATCTCCCAGCATTATTAAATAAATATAATGTAGATGAGATACATTTATATAATTCATTAGATGAAGTGATGTTTTGTCATCTGAAAGAAAAATATAAGAATATTAAAGCTAAGGCAGATATACCTAAATTATCTTTTTATGATACTGCATTCTTGTCATTATTAAAAAGAATCTTTAAATATGAGTCAGATAGTTTTTTATTCAGCAAAAATAGTATTTTATTCTTTGAACAACCTTATAGTTCCCAAGAAATTATTGATTTTATATCAAGATATTTAAGCTTAATATCTAAGCTCATTAAAGAGCTAAACCAAGATATTCCTATATATGTAAAAAAACATCCTAGATCTGGATTAGGAAAAATTAATTATTATGAATTAGGTTGGACTGTAATTGATAATTATATTCCTATAGGTGTTCCTTGGGAACTTGCATTATTAACAAAATCTAGAAAAAATACAAATTCTTTACTATTGCTTAGTTTAAGCTCTACAGCAGTTTTTAGTCATAAATTATATTTTAAGGATAGTATAAATATCCATTGTTGTTTATTAGCTAATTTGGTAAAAAATTGTGAACTACAATTATCTTATAGTAATAAAATTAGTGAGGAATTGATGTTACTAATTAACTCAATTTCTTTAAGATATCCAGATATATTTATTCCAGATACTACCAGAGAATTTGAAGAATATATTAAATTATGGTGTGATATTACACAGGAGGGGGAGTAATGGGTAAATATATAAATAATGACCGTATATTAGTTTTGATCCCAGCTAGAGGAGGGAGTAAAGGAATTCCTTTTAAAAATTTAGCATTAGTTGGAGATAAACCATTAATAGCTCATACTATTGAGGCAGCAAATAACTGCAATTTATCTATGTCTGTTATTGTTTCAACAGATAGTGAAGATATTGCAAAAATTGCTCTTAAATTTGGTGCTGAGGTGCCTTTTTTACGACCAACTCATTTAGCTCTAGATCATTCTCCAACGATAGAATCAGTAGTATATACAATAGAAAAATTAAAAAATATGGGGAGAACTTTTGATACTTTAATTTTATTACAACCAACGAGTCCATTAAGATCAGAAATTGATATATTATCAGCATTAAATTTATTTTACCAATCTAATAGGCAAGGAGTCGTTAGCGTATCTTTAGCTGATGTTAAACCAATTTTGTTGAGGACAATAAAAAGTAACTATTTATTGCCATTAATATCAACTTCTAGTAAAAGTAATAGTTCTATTCGTCGTCAAGATATGGAGGAAGTATATATTGTGAATGGTGCTATTTATATTAATAGTATTTCTGAAGTTGATTCAACATTAAGTTTTAATGATAACTCAATCCCATATATTATGCCTAGAGAACGTTCAATTGATATAGATACATTAGAGGATCTAGAAAAAGCGAGAGCGTTATTTAAAGTGGCTAATTAATTTTAATTAGTATTGTACTATTGTGAGTATTCAGTAAGAAATCGGCATAATAGACAAAAAGGTTGGTAAAAAGTGGGTTAAAGCTTTATAGTACAAGGCTTTAACTCATTTTTTCAGATATGAATAAAAAACGTGCCCACTTTGTCATTCATCAAAAATACAAAAGTATGGTTTTAAAAATAAACTTCAGAGTTATAAATGTATCACTTGCAATAAACTATTTACCTTAAAATCTAAATTAAATTCTAGCCAAATTTGGTTTGATTATTCTGTTGGAAAACAAACCTATCAGCAATTAGCCTATAAATATCATTGTTCAGTTAGAACTATTCAACGTCATATAGAGAAAGCCCCTAAATCCAGTTTAAATTCCCCACAAAATAACGCTCTTAATCTAATTATTGATACCACCTTCTTTCGTCGTGATTTTGGTGTATTGGTGTTAATCGATAGCTATTCAGCAAAAGTGGTTTATCACCAAATAGTCAAAACAGAAAAAGATATCTACTACAAGAAAGCCTTTAATCACTTAAGAGAAAAAGGCTATATCATTCAATCAATTACCTGTGATGGTCGACGAGGATTACTCAAAGATTTATGGGGCACACCAACGCAAATATGTCAATTTCACTTAGTGGCAATGGTAATGAGAACATTAAGGAAAAAACATTAATCTTCTGCAGGAAGGGAATTAAAAACGATTATAAAAACTTTAAAAAACAGTTCAAAAAATGAATTTTATTTAAAGATATACAACTGGAAAATAAAACATAAAACCTTTTTAGAGGAACGGTCAGATAAACCAAATGAAAAGGGAAAATATCCTTATAAACATAGGAATGTAAGAAGTGTTTTAGCGAGTATTAAACACTATTTTGAATATATTTTTACTTATGAAAAGTATCCTGAATTAAATATAGAAAAGACAACAAATCGAATAGAAGGATTATTTAAAGAACTTAAGGATAAATTACGTCCACATAGTGGTTTAACAAGAAAACATAAGATATTGTTTATACAGGATTTTTTAAATAAAAAGAGTAGGTAATTACTATTAAGAAATAATAAAACCAACCCTTTTGTCTAATAGAGGCATAGTTCAGCAAAATACCAACCTTTTTATCTACTATGCCAAGAAATCATGAATTAGTTAAAAAATCCTCACTTTATACTTAGATAAAATGAGGATAATTCATAAGATTAGTCTAGAGTCAGCCTAACGTTTCCAATTTTTTAGTGCGTCAGCAAATGCATTGCCCATAGAGGATGACTGAAAATTGGATCTTTTTGCTAGTCTATTTTTAGGTTCAGTCGTTGTAGAATGCGGTTTACCACTTTGTTCATTTAAACGCATAGTTAAGGCAATACGTTTACGATCTACTTCAACTTCTAAAACTTTTACTTTAACAATATCGCCAGTTTTTACCACATCGTGCGGATCTTCGACAAATTTTTCGCTCAATGATGAAATATGTACTAAGCCATCTTGATGCACACCAATATCGACGAAAGCACCGAAGTTAGTAACATTAGTAACAGTTCCTTCTAAGATCATACCCGGTTTCAGATCGCTAATTTGTTCCACACCTTCTAAGAAAGTTGCTGTTTTAAATTCACCACGTGGGTCACGTCCTGGTTTCTCTAGCTCTTTCAGAATGTCAGTCACAGTAGGTAAACCAAAACGTTCATCAGTAAATTGAGTCGCATTTAATTGACGGATTGCAGAAGTATTGCCCATTAATTCAGCAAGGGATTGATGGGTTGCTTGTAAAATTTTCTCTACCATAGGATAAGCTTCAGGGTGCACACTAGATGCATCAAGAGGATTATTACCATCAATAATTCGCATAAATCCAGCACATTGTTCAAAGGCTTTTGGCCCTAAACGTGGTACTTTCTTCAACTGTTCACGGTCGGTAAAACGCCCATTTTCATCACGATAAGCGACAATATTTTGTGCTAATGTTTTGCTCATTCCTGCTACTCGCGCTAGTAATGGCGCAGACGCAGTATTGAGATCAACGCCTACCGCATTTACACAATCCTCTACCACAGCATCTAATTTACGAGCTAATTGTGCTTGATTGACATCGTGTTGATATTGCCCTACACCAATTGCTTTTGGCTCAATTTTTACGAGTTCAGCAAGCGGGTCTTGTAGACGACGCGCAATCGAAACTGCACCACGCAAAGATACATCCAGTTGTGGAAATTCTTGTGCAGCAAATTCAGAGGCAGAATAGACAGACGCGCCTGCTTCACTAACAACCACTTTTTGTGCAGACCAATCAGGCTTCGCTTTGAGTAAAGTTGCAACAAAACGTTCAGTTTCACGAGAAGCCGTACCATTACCAATGGCGATCAGATCAACATGATATTTTTTTCCTAATTGATAAAGTGTTGCGGCAGCTTGTGCTTCTTGTCCGGTATGCGGATAGATAGTAGCGGTATCCAGCAATTTTCCTGTGTTATCAACGATTGCCACTTTTACACCAGTTCGTAAACCAGGATCTAATCCCATTGTATTTTTAGCCCCCGCTGGAGCAGCCATTAATAGTGCAAACAGATTTTTGGCAAAGACGTTAATTGCCTCTTCTTCAGCACGTTCACGCAATGCTGCCATTAACTCTGTTTCTAAATGTAAGGCAACTTTAATTTTCCACGTCCAGGAGATAACTTGTTGTCGCCAACTATCGGCAGGTTGCCCTGTGAATTGAATATTAAGGTGCTGACGGATAATCTCTTCACAGTAGCTAGCACTATTTTCTTCTTGTTCAGGATCAGCATTAAGCGATAATGTAAGAATGCCTTCATTCCTACCTCGTAACATTGCTAACGCCCGGTGTGATGGTACATTTTTCAGTAATTCGTGATGATCAAAATAGTCGCGGAATTTTTCGCCTTCATCCTCTTTTCCTGCAATCACTTTGGCAGTAATTTCCGCATTATTAGTGAGATAAGAACGTACTTTTGCCAATAGTTGTGCATCTTCAGCAAAACGTTCCATTAAGATATATCTTGCACCATCTAAAGCAGCTTTACTGTCAGCAATACCTTTGTCTGCGTTGATGTAATCTTGTGCTGTGGTTTCTGGGCGGTGATGTGGTTCATGCCAAAGGAGATCCGCAAGTGGTTCTAGCCCTGCTTCAATCGCAATTTGTCCACGAGTACGGCGTTTTGGTTTATAAGGCAGATAGAGATCTTCTAATTCCGTTTTACTTTGCGTATTTTCAATTGCTTGACGTAATTCATCTGTCAATTTGCCCTGTTCTTCAATAGATTTCAAAATGGTTTGGCGGCGATCATCTAATTCACGCAAATAGAGTAACCGCGTTTCAAAATGACGTAGTTGTGTATCATCTAAACCACCAGTAACCTCTTTACGATAACGAGCAATAAATGGAATGGTATTTCCTTCATCTAATAAGGTAATTGCGGCAAGAATTTGTTTACTTTGAACATTCAGTTCATCGGCAATAATTTGGCTAATAGTTTGGTTTAACATTGTATTTAATTATAGTTTAGTGTTTAGAAGTGAAAATAAATATATAGGATATTAGGTTGTATTCTAACTAATTTTATTTAAAATAAGAACAAGGAAATACCAAATATACTTTATTACTAAAATTAAAAAAGTATAAATTTAAACAATGAGGAATCATATTATGAAAAAAGTAATAGGGCGTTTAGTCAAGTGCTATGGGCTCGGCATGTTAGGTATTATAAGCTGTTATAGCTATGCAGCTACCACGATTTCGGGTGGGGGGGGGGATAGCGCTTCTCCGGATCAGACAGGAATTACTAGCTCAGGAGATAGCATTGCTCAGAATATAAGCTTTAAGATAAACTTGTATAATAGAGTTAATATAACATCAGGAACTGATATTAATAGTGTTGGAGATGCTTTAATATCAGGTGATTTTAAAGCAAGAGCTGGGAATAAGATTATCTTTCACAATAATCTAAAAGTACAAAATAATGCTCCGGGTAGAATTGCTGTTGGGAGAGGAATTGATATTAAGAATAGTTTTTTTGCATATCCGGGAGAATGGATTATTTCAGCTTATGTTGATGCAGATAAAGGATTGAAAGAAATGATGAATCGTACTATTACCGTCGGCGAGAATTGGTATGGTACAACAGGCACAATCGCTTCATTAGATGAAATTCCAGAATATGCTGCTGATAATAATATCTGGATTACATTACCAAATCAGCAATGGGATAATGGTAATAAAAATGATGATGGCTCTGTTGGGACATTAACAGGAATGACAATTAATGTTTCGGGCAAAGCATACGGTTATACTCGAATTCGATTACCAGAAGATAAATTATTAGGTGATATTTTTGATGAAAATGGAATTAGTAAATATTCACCACCAGTAGTCACTGTTGCCCAAGGTTCTTTTGTTTCCCCAGAAGATGAAACGCTAAATAATTTTGCTTTTTATGGTAAAGCAACAGTGAATGCAGAAAACAAGTTAGTTTATTTACGATTAGCGCCGGGAACAAATACTGCTGACAATGCTACAGCGCATTATGTATGGGGGTGGCTATATGATAATAATTCAAATAGTGGAAGTTATACGGAAGATACAGCCAGTATCTTATTTGCGCCTCAATTAAGCCAAGAGCTTGCGTTTTCCTCTATTGATCGTCGTCATAATCGTATTGGTGAAACTGATACTCGTGAAGGGAATACTTGGTTAAGATTACTTGGGCAAACTACAAAGCTAGGGTCTCATCAATTTAGAAGCAAATTATCTTCCGTTGGTATTCAGATCGGGCATGATTTGAAAAAAGAAAAAGTAGATGATGAGAATATGAGGCTCGGAGTTGTAGCCACTTACCAAGCTGCAAAAGCAAACTTTTATGATAACTTTTCAATAAACCCTTTAACCCTTACACCGCATTTTGCAAAAGTGGGTAAAGATTCAATTAATTTCTATTCTTTAGGTTTTTATCGAACTAAGGATCGTGATTGGGGATATACAGATTATGTTGGGCAAGTTTATTTAGCAGAGCATAATCTTAAGTCTGTTAATCAGACACGTGATAAGTTAAAAGCCTATGGAGTGAGTTTGAGCGCAGAAGTTGGCTATAATCTCTATCAGCGTAACGCTTGGTTGCTACAAGCTCAGGGGCAAGCGATTTATCAACTCAATCAAACAAATCTTATTTCTAATAAAGAATATCAAGTGTCTTATCATGATGATTCACAAATTCGTCTACGTGGTGGTATCAGACTAGAATATTCTAAATTCGCTAAAGATAGAGATAGTAAATTGTGGCTCACAGCGGATATTTTGAAGGATCTATTCCCAAATAATAAGGTAGGTATGGGAACTAGTCAGTTATCTCTTAATCTACCTAGAACATGGCTAGATATTGGTATCGGTGGAGATTGGGCAGTAGGTAAAGATCTTTATCTATATAGTGCATTACACAGAGAACTATCATGGCAAAGTCATTTATCTCGTTCTAATTTGAAAGGTAACTTAGGGGTTAAATATTTATTTTAATACTTTAAAAAAAGAATTTTTTCAGTTTTATTAATTCTAATAAGTAAGTAAACCTATAATAATGTTATTGTAGGTTTATTTTTTATTATGCCTTTTAATGCTTGTTTAATTTTCTTGCTCGTCAAAACAAGCATCGCTAATGTGAAAATATCGATCTCTATTTTTTAATAGATTGCATACTTTTATAATTATATCAATGGGATAAAATAATATTGTAATCAAGAGCAGGGCGAAAATATAATGGAATAAACTGAAATGCCTGTTGTTATTCTTGTAAGAAGATGAGTTTCAATTTGCTTTGGATCATTCAAAGAGTAATTAAGAATAATATAAGGAAAATATGTCGTATTTCGCATTGCTCTAAAGATTTTGGCTAAAGGGATCAGAATTTATAAACAGAATGTTACAACCAAGATATTTTTTATTAATTTAGTCGTTTCTTAAATTCAAATTTTAAAATGCTTTCTACTACGAGATAGAAGATAAAGCAATTCAAAGATTGATTTTTCTGGCAAAAACGGTAAAATTCTACAGCTTTTTATCTGAGATTTTTTTGTGTAAAAAAGCATCAATATGAAAAAAGCACTAAACGCCCCTACTTCGAACGGGGTTTTCTTTTTTTACTATCAATATTTTAGAGGAAGGTTATGGTAACCATTCGTTTATCTCGTGGCGGAGCTAAAAAACGCCCATTTTATCAAATTGTCGTTGCAGACAGCCGTTGCCCTCGTGATGGCCGTTTCATCGAACGTATTGGCTTTTTCAACCCAATCGCTGCTGGTAAAGCAGAACGTTTACGTATCGATTTAGATCGTGTAAATGAGTGGGTTGGTAAAGGTGCATCTTTATCTGATCGTGTTGCATCTTTAGTAAAAGAAGCTCAAAAAGCTGCTTAATTTAGAACAACGATGGGTGGTTAGAATGGAACAGCAAAAAATCGGTGTCGTAGGTAAACTTGGTTCGACTTATGGTATTCGAGGTTGGTTGCGTGTTTATTCTTCTACCGAATATGCAGAAAGCATTTTTGATTATCAACCGTGGTTTTTGAAAATTAAAAATCAATGGCAACCAGCAGAAATTGAAGGTTGGCGTTATCATAGTCAAGATTTGATTGTGAAATTAAAAGGTGTTGATAATCGGGAACACGCACAAACTTTAGCGAATATTGAAATTGGCGTTGATTTAAACCAACTTCCAGCATTAGATGATGGTGATTATTATTGGCATGATTTAATTGATTGCCAAGTGGTCAATTTACAAGGCTACCAAATGGGGCAAGTGATTGAATTGATGGAAACTGGATCTAATGATGTATTAGTCGTTAAAGCCAATGCTAAGGATGCTTTCAGTAAACAAGAGCGGTTAATTCCGTATATTGAAACAGTAGTTAAAAGAGTAGATCTCAGCACCAAAACAATTGAGGTGGACTGGGACGCTGGTTTCTAACCTCAGGAAGATCCTGTTGGCTTAATGAACATTGAGGTATCCGTATGTGGATTGGGGTAATTACACTTTTCCCAGAAATGTTTACAGCTATTACAGAATTTGGGGTAACAAGTAGAGCCATAAAGCATAATCTGCTGCAAGTAAATTGTTGGAATCCAAGAGATTTCACCCACGATAAACATAAGACGGTAGATGACCGCCCTTATGGTGGAGGCCCTGGGATGTTGATGATGGTACAGCCATTAAGAGATGCAATCCATGCGGCAAAAGCAGAAGCAGGTGAAGGTGCTAAGGTGATTTATCTCTCACCGCAAGGACGTAAATTAAATCAAGCTGGCGTTGAACAGCTCGCTAAAAATCAAAAAATGATTTTGGTTTGTGGGCGTTATGAAGGCATCGATGAACGTTTGATAGAAACCGAAATTGATGAAGAATGGTCAGTTGGTGATTACGTATTGACTGGGGGAGAGCTGCCAGCAATGACATTAATTGATGCAGTATCACGTTTTGTACCAGGTGTATTAGGCAAACAAGCTTCAGCGGAGGAAGATTCTTTTGCTGATGGATTATTAGATTGCCCACACTACACACGACCTGAAGTGCTTGATGGTATGACAGTACCGCCAGTATTGATGTCTGGCAATCACGAAGAAATTCGTAAATGGCGATTAAAGCAGTCGTTAAAACGAACGTGGTTACGCAGACCTGAGCTATTAGAAAGCCTAGCTCTGACTGACGAACAAAGGTTGCTGTTACAACAAGCTCAACAAGAGCAACAACAGCAAAAGAAATAGATTCAGTTACATCTAGGAATAAGGTAATTTATTATGAGTAACATTATTAAACAACTTGAACAAGAACAATTAAAACAAAACGTACCTAGCTTCCGTCCAGGTGACACATTAGAAGTTAAAGTATGGGTTGTTGAAGGTAGTAAAAGACGTCTGCAAGCGTTCGAAGGCGTGGTTATTGCAATTCGTAACCGTGGCTTGCATTCAGCATTTACCTTACGTAAGATCTCTAACGGTATTGGTGTTGAGCGTGTTTTCCAAACTCACTCACCAGTTGTTGACAGCATCGTAGTTAAACGTAAAGGTGCCGTTCGTAAAGCTAAACTTTACTACTTACGTGAACGTAGTGGTAAGTCTGCACGTATTAAAGAACGTTTAAACTAATCGATTCTTTCTCTAAAGCCCTTGTTTTAACAAGGGCTTTTTTTATAGTTTTTTAATAAGAAATAAACATAGGGGTATGACTAATGGGGTCTTGGTGAATTTCACCATGTAATGAAAATACTTGTTCTAATAAATTAGTTGTCATCACGTGATTAGGCGTTCCTTCAGCAATTAATTTTCCTTGTTTTAATACAATAAGGTGATCGCAGTAACGACTTGCCTGATTTAAATCATGGAGAACAGTAATAATTGTTTTTCCCTTTGTTTTTTCGGATTGCATAATATTCATTAATTCTGTTTGATGATTGAGATCAAGATAAGTAGTTGGTTCATCAAGTAAGAGAATGGGGGCATCTTGAGCTAGAGCCATTGCTAAAAAAGCTCGTTGTTTTTGCCCTCCGGATAGATCCGTCACTAATCGATCTGCAAGAGGTATTAATTGGGTAATTTCCATTGCCTCTTCAACTTTTTCATGATCTTCTTTTTTTAATTTACCCCATAAATTTAAATAGGGACTTCTACCATAGCTAATAAGCGCTTTTACACTTATGCCTTCAGGAATAATATGATGTTGGGGGAGAATGGCTAATTGTTGTGAAAATTGATTCGCACTATATTGCCAAATATTTTTATTATGAAGTAATACTTCGCCCTGTTGAGCAGGCAGGAGTCTAGCAAGACTTTTTAATAGAGTTGATTTACCACATCCATTAGGACCAATCAAAGCTGTGATTTTATTATCAGGAAAATTTACTCTTAAATTGTCCAAGATCGTGGTTTTACCATAACCAACAGTAAGCTGATGTGTCGAAAGTTGCATTATTTATTTTTTCCTAATTAATAATAAAAAGAAATAAGGTGCGCCAATAATTGCAGTGAGTATTCCTGCAGGGAGTTCAATTGGTGGAGCAAGTGTTCTTGCAATAATGTCTGCAAGTTGTAACAAAATTGCACCTATTAATATTGAAGCTGGAATTAAAATATGATGATGACCCCCAAATAATTTTCGTGCCATATGAGGTGCAATTAACCCTAAAAAAGCAATTGGCCCACACACAGCCACTGCTGTTGCAGAAATAGCGACAGCAATTAATAAAGTAACCAGCTGAATATGCTGTACATTAACACCAAGATTATTTGCTTTTTCTTCACCAAGGCTAAGAATATTGAGATGTTTTCCAAGTAGTAAACTTGCAGGTAATAATATCAATAACCAAGGTAGAGCAATATAAACAAAATCCCAACTTCTTCCCCATAAACTTCCTGTTAGCCAGAGCATAGCTAAGTTAATTTCAAGCGGTCTAGCCAGCATAATGTAGTGGGTGATTGCTGCATATAATGCAGAAAGCGCAATCCCAATTAATGCCATTTTTAAGGTAGAGAAGCGATAACCACAAAGAAACCAAAGGATAATAAAAGCAATAAAACCAGCAATAAATGTAATTGGTGGTAACCAATAGATTGAAAGGGTTGGAAAGAAAGATAAAACAATAACGGCAGCCATCCCAGCTGCATTGTTAATTCCCAGAATTTCAGGTGAAGCTAAAGGATTTCTTATAATTGCTTGTACTAAGGTTCCAGATAAGGCTAAAGCACCCCCTAAGAAAATTGCGAGTAATGCACGAGGTAAACGATATTCTATTAAAGTGAAATGATCTTTACTTTCTGTATTTATTAACGCAGAAAAGATATTCGATAATGAGAGTGTATAGGTACCAAATATTAAGCTAATAATGAACAGCAAGAAAACAATAGTGAGTAATAGTAGAAGATAATAAGGAGACAGTTTCATTATTGCTTCCCTCTAGCGATCCATACAAAGAAAGGCGCTCCAATCAGTGCCAAAATTGCGCCAGCGGGCAATTCATTTGGGAAGGTGATAGCACGAGCAATAATATCTGCGACTAGCATTAGAATAGCGCCAAATAACATAGTTATTGGTAATGATTTACGCAGGTCATAACCAATCCAATAGCGAGCTAGGTGTGGAATAAGTAATCCAATAAAGGCAAATGGTCCTGCAACACTAACACAAGCACCAATTAAACATAATGCACATAAATTAATAAGAATTCTTAATTGTGTAAGGTTAATACCAAGTGATGTTGCGGTTTCATCACTTAAGCTGAGAATGTTTAATTTATTGGCTATGCTCATACTAATTAGAATTGCAGGGAGTACAAATGGCAATAAATTCCATACAGCTTCCCAGCGAATATGTCCAACACCTCCTGCTAGCCAACTCATTACACCATAAGCGTTATCTTCAGATAATATTAGTGTTAATTTGGTGAGGGCAGCACATAGCATAGAAACAGCAATTCCAGCAAGAACAATACGGCTTCGTTCAATGTTACCACTCCAACCGGCGCTAATTAGCATAACTAATAGCCAACTTAAACCACCACCAACTGCTGCAACAAAGCTGATACTATAAGTCGATATCATTGCAGGATTAATTGCTGTCGCAATTACCATAGCTAAAGATGCGCCAGAATTGATCCCTAATAGCGAGGGGGAGGCAAGAGGATTGCGGGTAATGCTTTGTAATAATGCACCAGCAAGGCTAAGTGAAGCACCAATTAATATTGCACAAATACTACGTGGTAAGCGTAGGTTAGTTATTGTAATGTTAGCAATTGTATTATTTGTATGGGCAAATAGTGCTTGCACTGCATCAGTAGCGGAAACATTCAAAGGGTAAAATAAAAAAAGGCTAGCCCAGAATAGGAGTAATAATAAAAATATAGGGCTTAGCCAACGATAGATTAAATAACGCATAGTTATTTAGTCATTGCCTTTTGTAGAATTTCAGCAATATTTTCTGCTGCATCTAAGCCACGAGAACGTGTCCAAAGTGCAGCATCATTAGTATTAATAACTTGATTCTTTTGTACTGCGGTTAGTGCATTCCATAAAGGTTCATTTACCCATTTTTTCGCAATACTTTCATCACGATAGTGAACAATAATTAACCATTCAGGGTTAGAGGTTGCTAATTGTTCTAATCCTGCTGGATTATTAGCATCATCTTTAGCATTTAGAGGTTTATCAACAGTAAATCCTAATGTTTCTAAAAGACTACCAGTGTAAGATTTATTGGTCGTGATTAGGAATTGTGTTTCACGAGATATGCCTACTATGGCGTGTGCTTTTGGTAATGATTTAGCAATTTCAGCCATTTTTTCTTTATGTTGCTTAATTCTTGCTTTCATCTCTTGTGATTTTCCAACAACATCAGCAATGATTTGTGCAGAAACTAGATTATCTTGGTAGGTTTCTTTGCGTGATTTTAAGAGTAAGGTTGGCGCGATTTTCTTTAATTCATCATAAACTGCACTATGACGATTTTGATCTGCGATAATTAAATCTGGTTTTAATTCAGCAATAGCTTCTAAACTTGGTTGAGAGCGTGTACCAACCGATTTCCACTCATTAATTTTATCGCGAACACTTTGTAAAATACGGGTTTTATCATTATCATCTGCAACACCAACGGGACTAACACCAACATTGGCTAAAGCATCGATAAAGGAGTATTCAAGAGCGACAACTCTTTTGGGTATATTATTGATAGTAAATTCTCCCTGAGCATCTTTTACCGTAATAGCTGAAGCAGAGACAGATAAGCATACTAGAAATGCAAAAGTGATGAAGTGACGAACAATATGCAACATTAGTTAATCTCCTGAATTAATTTAAGCGGTAAAATAATAGCAAATTAGATTGAAAAATAACAATACAAATAGGAATTTTTATCAATTCTAATTGCTGTTTTTATTCAGAAGATTTATTTTATTACACCTGTAACCAAAAGGTAACGGGTCCATCATTAGTGAGTGATACTTGCATATCTGCTGCGAATTGCCCAGTTTGTACAGGCACTGTTTGACGGCATTTTTCGACAAAATAGTGATACAATTTTTCTGCCAATTCTGGATGTCCAGAGCGGCTAAAACTTGGACGTAACCCTTTTTTAGTGTCTGCGGCAAGGGTAAACTGTGAAACTACTAATAATTCACCTTGCACTTGTTGTACGTTGAGATTTATCTTGCCGTTTTCATCACTAAAAATTCGATAATTTAATACTTTTTCGATTAATCGATCAGCTTTGCTTTGATCATCATCTCGTTCAACGCCAAGTAAAACCAGAATTCCTTGACCGATTTGGCCTATAACTTGCTGGTCAACGACAACATTAGCTTGTGTAACACGTTGAATTAGAGCGATCATCTTTTTTCCCCAGTTTGTGCTTTAGTAATCAGTTGTTGATAAAAATAATTGAAATCCAGATCTTGAGATTCATCATGCTGAATACGTTGTAAATCATCTAATACCGCAGTAAGTTGTGCACCGAGTAAGACAAAAGTCCAACTTAAATGAATCCATAGGATCATAATAGGCAGCGTTGCTAAAGCGCCGTAGATTAACTGATAAGAAGGAAATGCTTGCATATACCAAGTAAAGCACGCCTTGCCTAAAGTAAAAAATATTGCAGCAATTAACGCACCACAGGCAGCGTGTTTAATATTGACTTTGGTGTTAGGAACAACAGCATAAATACAGGTAAATGCTAACCAAGATAAGAAAAAAGGAACGAAGCTTAACAGTTTTAAGCCAAAAGGTAAGCCAGTTTTATAAGTAAAAACGGTGCTTGAAAAAATATAAGAGCTAACCCCAATACTGATTGCAATAAAAATTGGGCCCAGCGTTAAAATCATCCAATAAATAGAGAAAGAGTAAAGAGCAGAACGTTTCTTACTATTTGCCCAAATGTCATTTAACGTTGTATCAATTGATTTAATCAACATTAGTGCGACAATGATTAATCCAACAATGCTGATTGCACTCATCTTCTTCGTATTGGCAATAAACATCCGTATATAATGTTCGACGGTATTGCTGACTGATGGAGCAAAATTGGTAAAAATAAATTGTTCAAAATCTTTAATTAAGTCATTAAAAACAGGAAATGCAGCAAAAAAGGCAAAAATTACCATAAATAATGGCACAATCGCCAACATTGTACTGTAAGTAAGAAAACCCGCCGCTTGTGAGAGTTTATTTTGCTTAAAGCGATATAAAAAAATCTTAATAAAAATAGTTAAATTCTGAATAAGTTGTTGTGGAAGTTTTTGCATAAATTCCCTCTAAAATAGGTTAAGGGCGAATTGCCAACCAATTACGCAATAAAGTTTCGCCATATTCAGTGATAAAAGATTCAGGATGAAATTGTACCCCATAAATAGGAAGCTGACGATGTTGCATTGCCATAATCACTCCTTCTTCACATTCTGCTGTAACTTCAAGCGATTCAGGAAATGAATCTTTGGCAACTGCCCAAGAGTGATATAAACCAATTTGGCTTTGTTGTGGAATATTGTGCCATAAAGGTGAACTTGCTGTTTGGCATAAAGTATGATTTTGCCCATGCCGCACATTGGGCAGGTTGTATAGTGAGGCACCAAAATATTGGCAGAGTGTTTGATGACCTAAACATACCCCTAAAATCGTTTTGTCTTGATAACATTGATCAATTACTGCAAACAGTTGTGGATAAGCCGATGGCACATCTGGTCCAGGTGATAGCAAAATATGTGAAAACGGATCTAATTGTTCAAATGGGATCTGATCGTGCTGTACGATAGTGAATGTAGTAGTTGGTAAAATTTTGCGTAATAACTCCACTAAATTAAAAGTAAATGAATCGTGGTTATCAATAAGTAATAGCATAATGATTTATAAGGATAAATTCAGATAATAAATAATGTTGATGGCATATTATAGAAACTTATTGAGTTTAATTGTAGATAAAGTATTAGCTTGTTGTTATTGTAACAGGGCTTTTATCATTAAGTAAAAATAGGCATCTTATGAAAGATCGACACAGTCTAATTTTGGATATATTAAATCAACAAGGGCAAGTTCAAGTCAATGAATTGGCTCATCTACTAAAAGTTTCTGTAGAAACCATAAGACGAGATTTATCTTTTTTATCAAAGCAGCAGTTGCTTTATCGAACTCATGGAGGGGCATTAAGTAAAAAGACAGATGATATAGGCAGCTCTTTTCAGCTTCGTCAGAGAACAAATGCGGATATAAAAAAAGCGATTGCAGAACGTGTTGCTGAATATGTTTATGAAGGGGCTGTTATTGGGTTAGATGCTAGTTCAACAAGTTGGTATGTAGCACAATTAATCCCAGATATTCCTTGTTCTGTGGTTACAAACTCTATGCATAATATCACCGCTTTGGTGAATAAACCGAATGTAAAAACTATTGCTACTGGTGGGGTTTATTCTGCTAAATATGATGCTTTTTATGGCCCACTTTCCGAATATTTACTTGCTCGCTTACATATTGATATTGGAATTTTTTCTTGTGTGGGTGTCGATGATAATGGGGCAATTTGGGAATCTAATGAGCTTAATGTTGCGATTAAGCGAAAGATGATGGATGTTTCAGGGCAGAAATTACTTTTAGTTGATCCCTCAAAATTTGGAAAACAAAATTTAATTCAGTTAGGTGAAATCTCGCAAGTGGATATGCTATTTACTGAAGGGCGTATCTCGGAAAAATTATCTGCGTATTGTCAGAAAAATAATGTGACTGTTTTCGGTTAATAATGCCTGAATTGACCGAATTTATTATTTATTGATTTATTCGGGCAGAAAAAATTAAGAAATTTAGTCAAAATTGACTGTTTTCTGTGATTCATCTCACAAAACTTTATTAAGTTTCAAAAATATCTTTTTACTTCCCGTGCGTTATTAGATGATTTTTTCAGTTCGTTTGTGTTGTGTCAGACACAAATATGATTTTCCAATTAAGCAAACTGAAGGAGACATCTATGCAATCAACAAAAATTAAGATTGGTATTAGACCAACTATTGATGGTCGTCGCATGGGAGTAAGAGAATCATTAGAAGAACAAACAATGAATATGGCGAAATCTGTTGCGGATTTATTACAAACACAAGTCCGCCATGCAGATGGTCAGTTTGTTGAATGTGTTATTGCGGATACATGTATTGGTGGGGTAGCAGAAGCAGCAGCTTGTGCAGAAAAATTTAAGTTAAGTAATGTTGGTGTTGTTATTACTGTAACTCCTTGTTGGTGCTATGGATCTGAAACAATTGATATGGATCCTCATATGCCGAAAGCGATTTGGGGCTTTAATGGGACAGAACGTCCAGGTGCTGTTTATTTAGCTGCTGCCTTAGCAGGACATACTCAAATGGGATTACCTGCTTTTTCTATCTATGGTACAGAAGTCCAAGAAGCAGATGACACTACTATTCCTGAGGATGTAAAAGAAAAATTATTACGTTTTGCTCGAGCAGGATTAGTGGTAGCGAGCATTAGAGGTAAATCTTATCTTTCTATCGGTTCTGTTTCGATGGGAATTGCAGGATCTATTGTCGATCAACCATTCTTCCAACACTATCTCGGTATGCGTAATGAATATGTTGATATGACAGAAATTAAACGCCGTTTAGATAGAAAAATTTATGATGAAGAAGAAGTTAAATTGGCATTATCTTGGGTAAAACAATACTGTAAGGAAGGTATTGATACAAATAAACCTGAATTCCAACGTTCAGCAGCTGAAAAAGAAGAACTTTGGGAAAATGTCGTCAAAATGACCATTATTGCCCGTGATTTAATGGTTGGAAATCCAAAATTAGCAGAATTAAATTTTGGTGAAGAAGCATTAGGGCATAATGCGATTGCAGCAGGTTTCCAAGGACAAAGACAGTGGACAGATCACTTACCTAATGGCGACTTTATGGAAGCGATCCTCAATTCTACTTATGATTGGAATGGGGTGCGTCCTCCTTTCATTATGGCAACAGAAAATGATTCCTTAAATGGCATTACTATGTTGTTAGCAAATCAATTAACTGGACAAGCTCAAATCTTTGCGGATGTGCGCACTTATTGGAGCCAAGACTCCGTAGAACGTGTTACAGGCTTCCGTCCTGAACAAGGATTCCTCCATTTATTAAATTCAGGTTCAGCAGCATTAGATGGTACAGGGCAACATCAAAATCAACAAGGTGAACATCTGATTAAGCCAGTCTGGGAAGTTACAGAAGAAGATGGAAAACGTTGTGTTGAAAATACGCGTTGGTGTGCTGCGGTACATGAATATTTCCGTGGCGGTGGTTTGTCCTCACAATTCCTCACAAAAGGAGGACTTCCGTTCACGATGAGTCGTATTAATTTAGTGAAAGGTTTAGGACCTGTATTACAGCTTGCTGAGGGATGGTCAATAGAGTTACCAACAGATGTGCATGATACCTTGAGTAAACGCACAAATGAAACTTGGCCTTGTACATGGTTTGTACCTCGTCTTACTGGAAAAGGGGCATTCAAAGATGTGTATTCAGTGATGGCAAACTGGGGCGCAAATCACTGTGTGGTAAGTTATGGTCATATTGGTGCTGATTTAATTACATTAGCTTCAATGTTACGTATTCCAGTATGTATGCACAATGTTGAAGATGAAGCAATTTTCCGTCCAAGTGCATGGAGTGCTTTTGGACAGGATAAAGAAGGTCAAGATTATAGAGCGTGCCAAAATTTTGGACCTTTATATAAGTGATAAAGATAGGAAAACTCCCTCTATGGAGGGAGTTTTCTAAAAGGAGAGCTTTATGGCTATTGCACTTATTTTAGATTGTGGCGCAACCAATGTACGAGCGATTGCAATGAATGAACAAGGAAAGATCATTGCTTCATCTCACCAGCCTAACCAAACAGATTCAGATAAACAACATTCTGATTATAAAATTTGGGACTTTGAGCAGATTACACAAAAATTATTACGTTGTGCAAGAGAGGTTAGCGAAAGATTATCTGAGCAATATATATCTGTAGATGCGATTGGGGTGACTACGTTTGGGGTAGATGGCGCACCTTTTATTCAAGGCACACAATGTTATCCCATTATTTCATGGAAATGTCCTCGTACATTACCAGTAATGAAATCTTTAGCTGAAGAGATTGACGTTAATGCGCTATATCAACGTAATGGTATTGGTCAATATAGTTTTAATACTTTATATAAATTGCGTTGGCTACAACAATATGAAGCAGAGCTATATCAAAAAATAGAACATTTCTTATTTATTTCCTCCATGCTGACATATCGCTTAACAGGGGTAATGACCACAGATAGAACAATGGCTGGAACCTCAATGATGACTAATCTGCAAACAGCAGATTGGGATTCAGCAGTATTAGATTTTTTACAGTTAAGCCGTGAACAATTACCTCCTTTAGTAAGTGCAGGAGAACAGATAGGGACACTCTTGCCAGCTATGGCTAACCAAATAGGAATTTCAGCAGGGATACCTGTAATTTCTTGTGGACATGATACCCAGTTCGCTATTTTGGGATCAGGGGCAGGTCTCAATCAACCTGTTTTAAGTTCTGGAACTTGGGAAATTTTAATGGCTAGAACTGAGCAGGCGATTGTACAACCTGAATATTTAAATCAAGGATTAACAACGGAATGGGATGCAAAAACTGGCATCTTTAACCCAGCAATCCAGTGGGTAGGCTCTGGCATTTTAGAGTGGGTAGGCAAACTCCTATTTAGTGATTGTTATGGTAAGGACAATTATTACGCCACGATGATTGCAGAAGCTCAAGCGGTAGAGAGTGCTTCTACGCATGTACGTTTACAGGGTAATTTTGAGTTTAGTGATGAATCTCTAGGTTTGGGGCAATTCACAGGATTGTCTATGCATACCAAACGAGGAGAAATCTATATTGCAACCTTGAAATATCTCGCAGACAAATTAAAGGTGAATTTGAACTTACTACAACAAGTAGGGCATTTCCAAGCTGAAAGTTTAATTTGTGTTGGTGGTGGGGCAAAAAATGGATTGTGGAATCAAATCCGAGCAAATGCGATTGGCTTACCAATAGAGGTTGTACAAGTGGCTGAATCAACCGCTTTGGGTGCTGCAATGACAGTATTCAAAGGCATTAATGTATATACGGATTTAGCGACTGCACAACAACGGATGAAATCGACTCGGGAAAGAGTGATACCACAAATTTCAGTTTAAGGAGGACAGTATGTTAAAGGGAATTCATCCAGCAATTTCACCTACATTATTAAAAGTATTAGCTGAAATGGGGCATGGTGATGAGCTTGTATTAGCAGATGCTCATTTTCCAGGACATCAATTACACCATCGAGTTATTAGAGCAGATGGCGTAGATGTAGCCACATTATTAACAGGTATTAGTCAACTGATTGAGTTTGATCAGTATGTTGATGCGCCGCTAGTAATGATGAATGCAGTAGAAGGAGATCAGCTCGACCCTAAAGTAGAAGATCGTTATTTATCAGCTATCCAAGAAGGTGCGGGTGTAGCACCGCATTTAACACGTATTGATCGTTTTGCTTTTTATGATCGTGCAATACAGGCATTTGCTGTTGTTATCACGGGTGAAACAGCAAAATACGGCAATATTATTATTAAAAAAGGGGTTACCCTAAGTAAGGACTAATTATGAATAGAGAACAACTTTCACAAAAAATTATTGATACTTGTCTAGAAATGACACGTTTAGGTTTAAATCAAGGTACTGCGGGTAATGTGAGTGTGCGTTATCAAGACGGTATGTTGATTACGCCAACAGGAATGCCATACGAAAAGATGAATGTTGATAGTATCGTCTATGTAGATGGAAACGGGAATTATGAACAAGGGAAACTACCATCAAGTGAATGGCATTTCCACCTTGCAGTATATAAAGCACGCAATGATGTAGATGCAGTGGTACATAACCATGCGGTGAATTGTGCTGCGGTATCAATTCTCGAAAAATCTATTCCAGCGATTCATTATATGATTGCTGTTGGCGGTACAGATCATATTCCATGTGTGCCTTATGCAACATTTGGTACACACCAATTAGCTGAATATGTGTATCAAGGGATTCAAGAATCTAAAGCGATTCTGTTAGCTCATCACGGCTTAATTGCCGCAGAAAAAAACTTAGATAAAGCTTTATGGTTAGCGCATGAAGTAGAGGTTTTAGCAAGTTGGTATATCAAATTATTAGCAACAGGCTTACCAATTCCAACCTTATCTTCAGATGAAATGAAAATTGTATTAGAGAAGTTTAAGTCATATGGTCTGAGAATCGAAGAATAATCGTTATTTATTCCATAAAAGGAGACAACTTTATGAAAGCGAAAGTATTAGAAAAACAATATGTAATACCGTTTATGCTGCTGACATCCTTATTTGCATTATGGGGATTTGCTAATGATATTACTAATCCAATGGTAGCAGCATTTCAAACAGTAATGGAAATTCCAGCATCGCAAGCGGCTTTAGTACAATTTGCTTTTTATGGTGGTTACGGCACAATGGCAATTCCTGCTGCATTATTTGTTAGCCGTTATAACTATAAATATGGTGTGTTGCTAGGATTAGCTCTCTATTGTGTTGGTGCTTTGCTATTTTATCCAGCAGCAAAATATGAAATGTTTTCATTCTTTCTGTTTTCATTATATATCCTCACTTTTGGGCTTGCTTTCTTAGAAACGACTGCGAATCCTTATATTTTATCTATGGGAGATCCAGAAACGGCAACCAGAAGATTAAACTTTGCGCAATCATTTAATCCACTGGGTTCTATTTTAGGTATGTTTGTTGCATCACAGTTTGTATTAACTCAGCTAGATTCTGATAAACGTGATGCGGCAGGAAATTTAATTTTCCCAACATTATCAGCGGCAGAAAAAACTGTGATTAGAACCCACGATCTTGCGGTAATTCGAGATCCTTATGTGATTTTAGGTTTTGTTGTATTGGCAATTTTCATTATTATTGCACTTTATAAGATGCCTAAAACACGTACTGAAGAACAGCCTAGAATTCGTTTTGGAGAAGCGGTAAGTCGTTTATCTAAAAATATGAAATATCGCGAAGGGGTGATTGCTCAGGTATTTTATGTTGCAACCCAAATTATGTGTTGGACATTTATTATTCAATATGCAGAGCGTTTAGGTTTTACTAAAGCAGAGGCACAAAACTTCAATATTATGGCAATGGGATTATTCATTGTTAGCCGCTTTATCAGTACAGCATTAATGAAATACTTGAAAGCAGAATTAATGTTAATGCTATTTGCATTAGGTGGTTTTGCGACAATTTTAGGGGTAATTTTTATTGATGGTGTATTAGGAGTCTATTGTCTTATTTTAACTTCAGGTTTTATGTCTCTTATGTTCCCAACAATTTACGGAATTGCATTAAATGGACTAAAAGAAGAAGCTACTTTAGGCGCTGCGGGCTTAGTGATGGCGATTGTTGGTGGTGCATTAATGCCGCCATTACAAGGGTATATCATTGATATGGGTGAAGTTGCAGGGTTACCAGCGATTAATGCTTCTTTTGTATTGCCACTAATTTGTTTTGTTGTAATTAGTATTTATGGCTATCGTTGTTGGAAAGTGTTGAAGTAATCTTTTTCTTAGCTTTTATTATCTTATTGACCTCTGATAAATTGTTGTTTATCAGAGGTTTTTTATTATGTCTATATTAAAAGTTAGTCGTTATATTGATAATCTTACTTTATGATTCTTATAGTTATTTATTTGAGGTGATAATAAAACTAATTTATAATGGTTACTAATTTTTTAATAGGGTAAATTCCCTTTCGTTGCTTGGATTTAATGATAAATGCAGTTATTTAATAGAACAAAAATTAGTCTTTTCGTAAGTACCGTAATTTTAGTTGCTTGCTCATCTGGCGGTGGTGGCGGTTCATCAAATTTATCTTCCCCTATTCCGGAAGATCAACGAGGTGGCTTAGCGATAACTAAGCATCTTACAGATCAAAATAATACGGATAGTAATATCAAAGCAACGTTTCCTGAACTTAATTTACCAGAAAATCCTCCGCCACAATCTATTTCGATTCCTCCAGAAATAGATATTATTGCTAAAGTAGAGCCAGAACCATTATTGGATAAACAACCAGAATCGAAAGTCCTCATAGAAAAAACTAAAGAAGAAAATGTATTTTTAGATATAGATAAAAATAATCAAGAGAAAACTGAGGAACAACCAGAGCCAGAAGTACTTGTTGAAAAGACTAAAGAAGATAATTCATTTTTGGATATAAATAAAAAGGAGCAAGGGAAAACTGAGGAACAACCAGAATCAGAAGTTATTGTAGAAAAGCCCCAAGAAGAAAAATCAGTTTTAGATATTGATACTAGTAATGAAGATAACAAAGAGAATATAGAGAATCTTTCTATATCAACAAATGATATTGATATAAATCAACCTACTTATCCAGTAAATATCCCGAAAACAAGTATTTATATCCAGCAATCTGTGGATAACTTGATTCAAACCCAAAAACAGTTAGGTAAAAATATTATTGTTGGTTTAATTGATAGTGGGTTATATCCTAAATTAGCGAGTTTAGCAGGGCGTTCTATTGGACAAGAGATGTATGCAAAAGATGAGAATGGCAAGATTATTAGGACGGCAACGCAAGATACGGAAAGTCTTCATGGTTCAAAGATGGCGTATGTTATCTTTCTTGTGGCTCCTAATGCCCATTTAGAAGTGGCTGGTGCATTAGGCTCAACGGCAGTGAATCGTTTATTAGCTGTTGAACAATCTGCCATGATCTTAAACAATTCATGGGCGCTCGCAGAAGAAACGGATCCACAATATGATCTTTGGTATAAATGGAATGCACTTGAACATTGGGTGATTGCAGTAGAAAGAGGGGCTCTCATCGTTAAAGCAACAGGAAATAATGGATTAAATGATTCATTTTTATTTTCTCGAGCGCCATTATTGCGTCCAGAGTTATTGGCAGGGTTTCTTGCTGTAACAGGAGATGCAAGATATCGTGAACGAGAATATCCTAATGATTTAATTGCAAATGCGTGTGGTAGAGCAAAAGATTGGTGTTTAGCAGCACCAATGCGAGCTTATCTGCCAAGAGGGGATAGTGCTTTTAGTTTTAGTTCAGGAACTTCAGTTGCTACTGCGTTTGTTTCGGGCGTAGCAGCTGCGGTAAAAACTCGTTACCCATGGATGACAAATACAAATCTTAAAGAAACCTTACTTGGTACAGCTGATGATATTGGTGAACCAGGAATTGATAATCGCTATGGTTGGGGATTAGTTAATCTGGAAAAAGCGTTAAGAGGTTATGGGCAATTCTCATGGGGACAAAGCACGCTTACTATTCCTGATGAACAAATTGCATATTTTGATAACGCTATTTTTGGAACAGGCGGTTTTATTAAACAAGGCTCGGGAACATTAGTACTTAATAATAATAATACTTTTACAGGACTATCTGATATACAACAAGGTACAGTAATCATTAATGGTACTAATACATCTAATATGAATGTTGCTTCATCAGCAAGATTGGTTGTAGGAGATGTTCCTAACGTTTCAGTAGGTGATTTAATGTTAGCAGGTGTTTTGGATCATACTTCTAGCAGCGATCTTTTTGTAAATGGTAACTATATTCAAAATGAAAGCGGGCTAGTAAAGAAAGTACTGGGATCTGTGATTAGAGTAAATGGTGCAGCGAGTTTAGCTGGGCATTTATGGGTTACTGGTTATGCAGATGGCTTTGTTCCTGATGAAGGAGCAACGATCACGATTTTGATTGCGAAAAAGGGTGTATCTGGACAATGGGATATTGATAGTCGTAGTGTGTTACAGAATATTTCGACACAGATAAATCCAAATAGTGTAACAATTAAATTGGAAAATAAATCTATCATTGAGGCACTAGCGAACAGTAATGATTATCCTGAAAAAGCAAATGTTATAGAAAAAACAGAAAGCCTCTTAACTAAAATGAATGAAGATTTTCATCAAGAAGAAGGTCTATCTGTGGAACAAGAAGCATTTTATTCAAATATTGTGACAGCTACTTCATCAGAAGAATTAAATACGATTTTATTCAATACTCAAAATACTGCCATTTATAGTAAGGGATTATATATGGATAATCTTAATCTCTTATCGGCTCAACGTACTTTATGGCGAAACCTTAATCTTGAAAATAATCTATGGGTAGAGTATCAACAGCAAAAGTTGAGAACAAATATACAGAGTTTATCAAGTGAATCACAGACTAATCGCATTTTACTAGGACGAAGTGTACCTGTTTTAGAGGGAAATTTTGGTGTAGAACTGAGTTTAGGACAGTTGAGTTGGAAAGATAAATTAAATAACACTCAACATACTACCCATCATCAAACGACTTCTATTTCAATGGGCTATCGTTATACTGGCTTAGGGGTAAATTGGCTAACTTCTGTTGGTTATGGCTATATCTCAGGTAAAGTACAGACAGATCAAAAAGATACCTTTACAGCCCATCAATATACTGCAGGTATTGCAGCGAGTCGCCAATTTAGGTGGGATGATTTACAAGTTACGCCTACTGCTGGCTTGCAGTATATCAATACCCATTCAGGAAGCAGTGCTAGTGCTCGTATTTTAGCGCTAAATGCCTCTCAATTAACGTTACATTTAGGATTAGCAACAGAATATATGTTGCGAGATAACTTAAAAGCTTATTTGAACATAGGGTTTGAACGAGATATCAAACAAACAAATAAACAGACGGTTAGGGATCTTACGGTTGAGTATCAATCTAATATCGCAATGCCAACGAATCATTTTACAGTGAAATTGGGAACCGATTGGAATATCACGGAACGTTGGAAAATTGGTGCTTCTTATGAATATTCAACTTCACAACAGTGGCATTCTCATAATTTAAACCTTTCAACATCCTATTATTATTAATTGCATCAGTGACCGTAAACTCAAGAAACGCATGATGATAGAAGCTATCATTATGTGTTATCTAATTTATTGAGCTCATTATTAAATTAATCTAGATGAAATAAAATCCTCACAGATCAATATGATGTGAGGATTTTTTATATAGTGAGTGATAAGTTATTGCGATTAATCAGCAATAATAACTTGAATACCTTTATCTAATAATGCTTGATAAATTGTTTTATCAAGCCCTTTATCAGTGATAACAATATCAATTTTATCCAGTGGACAGACGATATTTGGGCTTCTTCTGCCAAACTTTGTCGAATCTGCAAGAACAATAATTTCCCTTGCTGCATTGGTCATAGCTTTACTCACACCATGAACTTCATTAAATGTGGTTAAACCTAATTCCAGATCAAAGCCATCAGTACCAATAAAAAGTTTATCAAAAGAAAATTTTTCAAAGGTAGATTCAGCTAAAATGCCATGAAAAGAGGCGGATCTTGCGCGATAGGTACCGCCACACATTAATAATTCATGTTCCTTTTCTAATGAAACTAGGCTATTAATAATGTGTAAGCTATTCGTCATAATGGTAAGATTATTTAATTCGGAGAGTAAAGGAATCATTTGTAATACAGTACTTCCGGAATCAATAATTAAGGAATCTCCATCTTTTAATAGCTTCACTGCGGCTTTCGCAATTTTTTTCTTTTGGGATAAGTTGATCAGGGTTTTATTGGTAATAGGTAATTCGGTATCTGCCTCTTTTTCATTTTCTACTAAAACAACGCTGCCATAAGTACGGAGCACTTTTTTATCTGCTTCTAATGCAGTTAAATCCTTACGAATAGTAGTACCTGTTGTAGAAAAATAAGCAGCTAATTGATCTACCGGCGTTTTCCCATGAGATTGTAAATAATCTAGAATTGCTAATTGTCTTTCTTTAGGTTTCATAATAAATCCATACTAATTGGACTTATTGCCATTGAATTGCTTGTTTTAAGGCTTGTTGGCTTTGTTTGTCGCTTGGGAAAATAGCCTCTGGTACAATTTCACTGTGCAATAATCCTTGTAGTTTCGTAATCGTTTTTGGACGAGCGAAAACGGTGAGTCCTTTTAAAATGATAGAATTTACAACACGATGATTCTGATCAAAAGCGATGGCAATGACAACTTTTGGTCTAAATCGGCCAGAAGTTCGACCAATTCCCACATTCCCTTGCTTACATAGTTTCTCAAATTCTTTATTAAATTTAGATACTTGCCACCAACCTAATACAATTTGTAATAACCAAGCGATGATCGCAATAATAATTAGAGAATTTGTTATATTTTGCATAAATTATCCCACATTTTAAATATTTTTATTGCACAATTCACAAGAATTAAATAAAAGTTTGATTAAAAGCGTTTTTCCAATCTTGTTCAAATTGATCAATCGCTGCAAATACAGCTGGATCAGTTAAAAAAAGTTGGGCGATATCTGGTGAAATAGTGATGGCTTGACAACCAGACAACATTGCATCTAAAACTTGTCGAGGTGTTTTAAAACTTGCTGCAAGAATCTTGGATTGTGGGCAATGTAAATTAAGTAATGTCTGTAATTCTTGTACGACTTGAATGCCGTTACCACCTTGATTATCAATACGATTAACATAAGGGGCAATGTATTTTGCTCCAGCGAGAGCGGCGAGAAAGCCTTGTCCAGCCCCATATACTGCGGTACCTAAAGTAGGAATATTTTGAGTGGATAATTGTTTAATCGCATTAATTCCTTCTAAAGTAACAGGAATTTTTATTACCAAATTTGGGATTTTTTCTTGTAACAATATGGCTTGTTCTACCATTTCTTCGGCAGAGCGAGCAAGAATTTGAGCGAATAGTTGTGCTTGATTGCCGAGAATATCTTGTAATTCATTTAGAACTTCAAAAATTGGCTTCTTTTCTTTCGCGATAATACTTGGATTTGTTGTGACACCAGCGAGAGGCAAAGAGCGATATAATTTTTTAACTATATCCACATTAGCAGTATCAAGATAAAATTCCATATTAAACCTCCGATGAGATAAACGGACGCAGATAGCGTCCGTATAAGATTAAAACATTACTTGTCCACCTGTAATGTTGATTGATTGCCCAGTGCAATATTCTGCTTTTTCACTGGCGTAGAATAACAAAACATTTAATACATCTTGGTATTCACAGCCTCGTTTTAGCGGAACTTTATCAATATAGACTTGTTCTACCTGATCTTCAGGAATACCTAATTTTTGCGCATATTGTGGAATAAGAGATTGGAACATTGGTGATTTTAATAAATTACCTAACATTAATGAGTGAACGGTAATGCCGTGCTCAGCAAGGTCTAAAGCTAAGGATTGTGTTAAACCTACACCACCAAATTTAGCCGCACTATAACCAGAGTTATGCTTACTACCCACTTTACCTGATTTTGAGTTAATTTGGATAATACGTCCTGGAATATGATCGCGAATCATAAGTTTAGAAAACTCTCTTGCACATAAAAAATAACCTACCAGATTAACTTGTAATGAAGTGTTAAAATCTTTGATTTGAAATTCTGTAATCGGGGCGGCTTTTGCCATACCTGCGCTATAAACTAATAAATCTGAACGACCAAAAGCTTGATCGACATTATGAGCTAATGCAATTACACTTTGTTCATTAGTTGCATCTACTTGAAAACCTTGAGCGACATTTTTGCCTAACTTTTGGTTAATTTGGTTTGCAGTTTTAATGGCGTTATCACCACTTAAGTCAGCAACAGCAACACGATAGCCATTTTCTGCTAATCCAGTACATAAGAATGCGCCTAAAGTTTGACCACCACCAACGACAATTGCTACTTTTTCTGTCATTTTTTAATACCTCTTAATTTCTAATAATTTGTAAAATACTATTTACATCAATATGTTGTGGAATTTTTCCTGTTAAATGTATGGTGCCAGGATATTCAGCTTGTGTAGCACCATCGAAACGAAATGTTACGTGTCCTAATTCTTTTAAATTGAAAGATGCGACATTACCAATGGCAGTTACTTTAAATTCATAATGATCGAATTTAACTATGTCGCCGACTTGAATATTGCCTTGTAATTCACCGTGAGAATGAATAAAACAATAATCTTCAAGATCTGCTGGAGCCCCCTCTTTAAAAGTAATTAACATATTTTCTTGTAGGGCATCATGGGCAAAATTGCCGATTTTTTTAAATGTGGTTTGATAAATTATTGTCATGTTTTTGTCCTATTGTTAACTCCGATACAAGATGAACTTGTATCGGATAACTATTACTTAATAAATAAAGGCAGAAACAAACCAAGCAACTAATACGGTTGGCGCTCCTGTTAAAAAGCGACTTACTAATACTGAAGGTACACCAACACGAACGGTATCTTGTTTAGCTTCAGCAAGAGAAAGACCAACAGGAATAAAGTCACAGGCAGCTTGAGCATTGATTGCAAATAATGCTGGTAATGCAAGATGTGGCGGAATATTACCTAAACCAATTTGTACTCCAACTAAAACACCGATAACTTGTGCAATAACAGCTCCTGGTCCTAGGAATGGTGAAAGGAAAGGGAATGAGCAAATCAATGCTAAGATTACTAGCCCAATGGGACTGCTTGCTAAAGGTGTTAGACCATGAGCAATCCAATCACCTAAACCAGAGGCAATGATAATTCCAATTAAGGCAGAAACAAAAGCCATAAAAGGTAAGATGGTTTTTAGTACAGTATCGATAGTATCTCGTCCTGCTTGGAAGAATACGGCAACAATAGACCCCATTCCCATTCCAATTTTGGCAAGTAAACCATCGCTTTGTTCAGTAATTTTCTTTGAAGAATCATACTCTTTAGTAATAGAAGTTGTCTGATTTTGTGGAGTGGTATCCGTAACGGGATAATCACCCTCAATAAGACGGATATTGTTCTCTTTTACCGCTGAAACATAAATATCTTCAACAATGAATTCAGCTAAAGGACCAGATTTTCCAGTGGCGTGAATATTAATCGTTGGGATACGGCGTTTTGGATAAAGCCCACAACGTAAGACACCACCACAATCGATAATAGCAATACCAATTTCTTCTGTGGCAGGTTCACCATCTTTAAATCCATCTATTGCTTCCCAGCCAGTTAATTTAATCAGGTGATCTACAATTGATGGGCGTGTTCCTGCTGTCATATAGAGGATTTTTTTACCTGGAACAACGGGAACAGTAAGAGGTCCACCCCAACCGCCATTACCTTTTTCAATATAAATTACGTTAGCCATATATTTTCTCCTTATGATCATAGGTGGACTTCACGATCGAGTTTGATACCCATACGTTTTTCAAAAAATGCAGTAGTAAAGTCGGTAATCCAGCCACGGAAAAAGTTTGTGACCATACCAACAAGTAAATAACTCACTGCTAGTGGAGCAAGGGGTATTCCTAAGGTAGTTAGACCATTAGCGATACCTAAATAAACAAAGAGTTCACCAGGATTAATATGTGGGAATAGACCATTCATAGAATGGCAGCTATAAGATGCTGCTGCGTAATAGCTTGGTTTATAACGCTCAGGTAAAAACTTACCTAAACTAAGTGTCATCGGATTACAAAATACAAATGTTCCGATAACCGGGAGAATAAGATAACGAGAAATTGGATTTCCTGCACTACGTTGAGCTAGACGTTCGATTCTTTCTTGACCGATAAATTTGATCAAGGCGTTCATCACAACTAAAAGTGAAATTAATAAGGGAAGAATTCCTGTCACCATACCGACAAAAGTTTCTCCGCCTTTCTGGAATAGACCAATAAACCATTCCGCACCATGAGTAATAAATTCCATACTTACCTCTTAAAATGAAAGCTTTTTCTTTTGTTTCTGATTAAATTTATAATCATTGAGTTGGATAATATTTTATTTTGAAAGATTAATCTGTGATTTAGATCTCATTTTGGATAAAAATAATCAAAATGAAATATAAAAATTTCATTTTGATTGAATTTATATTTTGAAATAATGGAGAAAATATAAATGCTTTTGTGGGTATTTATATGAAAAATAAATGATTTTTTTATTATTTTTAGCAGTTTTTTGAGAAAATTAAATTTCCCAAGAAATCAAAGCCCATTGTTGCTGACCATGCTTAATTGGTTGTTGAGATTTTATTCTTTCATTGTAAAAGTTTTCTAGGCGTATTTTTTCATTTTCAGTGAGCTGTCCAAGAGTAAATTCAACAGACTTTAAGAGATCCAGATAGCTTTCACCTTGATAGTGGGAAATCTGTGTATCAATAAAGTGTACTTCGGCCTGAATACCTCGCTGATAAAGGCGGTTTAACCAGTAAATATAGGTTGGGAAACCGCTTGGTTGGCGACCTATTACCGTAAAAATATCAGGATCTAAAAAACTAGGTTGAGTAATGGCGGTCAGATAAACGCGTTTTCGTGCTTTTTGGGTAATTTTATCAATTGCATCATCAAGATCATTAACTAGGGTGGAACGTGAAGCAACAACTATATCTGTTGTAGGAATGTGCTGCCAATTTTCTTCCCAAGCTGTATGAATAGGTGTGATATTGGATAAATTTAAGCGTTGCTGATAATTAGCTAAGACGGATAACATCCCTTGGCTGTAATCTAACGCATAAACGTGCTGACACTGTTTGGCGAGTGGTAAAGACAATGTGCCTGGTCCACATCCTATATCTAAAACGGTTTCATTAGGTTGGGCATTGATCAGTTGCAATAAGGTTTCTGTATAAAAGTCGGTTTTTTCTACCAGATGTTTTGCCATTTTTTCGGCTTTTGCGTCCCATTTTTCTGCTGAAATGTGATGATTTTGGCAAGAAGCAAGATGTTGGTGATAAAGGGTAGCAAAATTAATATCAAAGATTGTTTTCATCCTAACATTCCTTATCAGTAATCAGCAGAAAATAGTGAACGTTAAGAGTGTAACGAGAATGGTAAGAAAAAGAAACCACCATCAGCATTTGACTGATGGTGGTGTAAGATGATGAATTATTGTTTTGCAATCATTTTGCCATCGGCAAAACTAATTTCGATAGTCTTATCTGGTAATAAGGCACCTGACAAAATTTGTTGTGCAAGTGGATTTTCGACTAAATTTTGGATTGCACGTTTTAATGGTCTTGCACCATAAATTGGATCGTAACCGACCTCACCGAGGTAATCTAACGCTTGATCAGTAAAGTGTAAGAGATAACCATGTTCTTGCATCCGTTTAATTAAGCGACCTAATTGAATTGAAGCAATCGCACGGATGTTCTCTTTGCCAAGTGGATGGAATACAACACTTTCATCAATACGATTAATAAATTCAGGACGGAAGTGTTGTCCTACTACTGACATCACCACTTCTTTCATTTCACCATAATCAAGATCTTGGGCTTGAGATTGGATTAAATCTGAACCTAAGTTTGACGTCATAATCACCACCGTATTACGGAAATCCACAGTACGACCTTGACCATCAGTTAAACGTCCATCATCCAAGACTTGTAATAAAATATTAAACACATCACGGTGTGCTTTTTCGACTTCATCTAACAAAATAACAGAATATGGACGACGACGTACGGCTTCGGTCAAGTAACCGCCTTCTTCATAACCGACATAGCCTGGAGGTGCGCCGACTAAACGTGAAACGGAATGTTTTTCCATAAATTCAGACATATCAATACGCACCATTGCATCTTCGCTATCAAACATAAAGTTTGCTAAGGTTTTACAGAGTTCTGTTTTACCTACCCCAGTTGGTCCTAAGAAGAGGAATGATCCAATTGGACGGTTAGGATCTGCTAAACCAGCACGACTACGGCGAATTGCATTAGCGACGGCTTCTACGGCTTCATTTTGACCAATAACACGTTTATGTAACTCTTCTTCCATTCGTAATAGTTTTTCTTTTTCTCCTTCCATCATACGAGCAACTGGAATACCTGTTGCGCGAGAAAGCACTTCTGCAATCTCCTCATCAGTAACACGATAACGTAATAAGGTCATCTCTTTGCCTTCAGCACTTTCCGCTTGTTCTAATTGTTTTTCCAAGTTAGGAATGGTGCTGTATTTTAATTCGGACATTTTTGCAATATCACCTGCACGATATGCTTGTTCCATCTGGGTTTTCGCATTATCTAACTCAGATTTAATGTGTTGTGCACCAGAAAGAGCTGCCTTTTCACTTTTCCAAACTTCTTCTAGCTCAGAATACTCTTTTTCTTTTTCATTCAACTCTTTTTCAAGCATTTCTAAACGTTTATGGCTCGCTTCATCTTCCTCTTTTTGTAACGCTTGTTGTTCAAGTTTTAATTGAATAATACGGCGTTCCAATTTATCCAATGGTTGAGGTTTAGAGTCGATTTCCATACGAATACTTGAAGCCGCTTCATCAATTAAATCAATCGCTTTATCTGGTAACTGACGATCAGAAATATAGCGGTGAGATAAGGTTGCTGCGGCGACAATCGCTGGGTCAGTAATTTGTACATGGTGGTGGATTTCATAACGCTCTTTTAGACCACGCAAAATTGCAATCGTATCTTCCACACTCGGTTCATCGACTAATACTTTTTGGAAACGGCGCTCTAAAGCAGCATCTTTTTCAATATATTGACGGTATTCATCTAAAGTGGTTGCCCCGACACAGTGTAATTCACCACGTGCAAGAGATGGTTTTAATAGGTTACCTGCATCCATCGCACCATCAGTTTTACCTGCGCCAACCATGGTATGAATTTCATCAATAAATAAAATGATACGACCTTCTTCTTTAGCTAACTCATTCAATACGGCTTTAAGACGTTCTTCAAACTCACCACGATATTTAGCACCAGCAATTAACGCTCCCATATCAAGAGAAAGTACCCGTTTATGGCGTAATCCTTCTGGGACTTCTCCATTTACGATACGTTGAGCAAGCCCTTCAACAATCGCTGTTTTACCTACCCCAGGTTCACCAATTAATACTGGATTATTTTTTGTACGGCGTTGCAACACTTGAATAGTACGGCGAATTTCATCATCACGCCCAATCACAGGGTCTAACTTGCCGCTTTCTGCTCTTGCTGTTAAATCAATCGTATATTTTTGTAATGCTTGGCGAGTTTCTTCTGCACCAGCATCATTTACATTTTCACCGCCACGCATCTTCTCAATACTTGCTGTTAAATTTTGTTTAGTAAGCCCGCTTTTCTTTAACAAGTCGCTCAGTTTGTCAGAGCTGTCTAAGGCGGCTAATACAAAAAGTTCAGAAGAGATAAATTTGTCATTGCGTTGTTGAGCGAATTTATCGCATAAATTCAACATTCTGACTAAAGCAGGTGAAACTTGTACATCACCACTATTACCCGATACACGCGGTAAACGATCAATTTCTTGATTAATAGTTTGGCGTAATTGCGCAGCATTCACGCCAGCAGCAGTAAGTAAAGGTGCGATTGAGCCACCATCTTGTTGTAGCAATGTACTCATTAAGTGTAATGGTTCAATATATTGCTGATCTTTCCCGATAGCGAGAGATTGTGCCTCAGCTAAAGCCTGTTGGAATTTGGTAGTAAATTTCTCGATATTCATATAATCCTCCTCGACGACCATTTGTCTTTCGCGAGGCATAAGATGGGTATGCCTTAATCGCTTTCAAGGGAATTACTAAAAATTTATATGCAAAAAGTTGAATATGGTTAAGAATATTGTTGATAAGATAAGGTTGAGATGACAAAGCGGAAAAAGATCCGTTAAGATCATCTGCTTTAATTAAGTAGTAACCAAAATATTACAGAGCCTAATGACAACACAACAAGAACGACATCTCCATTTACAAGTAAATCGAAAATTATCCTACTGCTTACAACTGGCACAGGATTATTTTCAATGTGAATTTCCTCGTCCAGCCGTAAGTTATCAATTACGAGGCGTAAAAGCAGGTGTGGCTTATTTACGAGAATGGGAAATCCGATTGAATCCCGTGTTACTGCTAGAAAATCAACAGACATTTATTGATCAAGTTGTACCACATGAATTGGCTCATTTAGTGGTCTATCAACTATTTGGGCGAGTACCGCCACATGGGAAAGAGTGGAAAATGGTAATGACAGAAGTGTTTGGGGTGCCAGCTGACACCAAACATCAATTTGCGGTACAAAGTGTGCAGGGCAAAACGTATCCTTATCGTTGTGCTTGCCAAATTCACTATTTAAGTATTCGCAGACATAATAAAGTCCTGCGTGATGGAGTAGAGTATTTCTGTAAACAGTGTAAGACAAGGTTACGGTTTGAAAAAGTTGAAACAAGAGATACTAAATTTAAAAAATCGTGATATATTGCGCCAGATTTATTTGATCAAATAAGGAGAGAGCAAATGAAAAAACTATTAGCCGTTGCATTAGGTGCATTAGTAGTTGCATCAGCAGCCAATGCAGAAGTTTATGTTCAAGGTGATTTAGGCTATTCAAAATTAAAAACTTCAGGTCTTGCTCATGGCAATATTAGCGATAGCAATTTAGAACCAAGTATTGCGGTCGGTTATAAAATGGGTGATTGGCGTGCTGCGGTAGATTATACAAACTATGGCAAAGCGAAAGGTAGCTATAATGACGGCACAGTAAAAGGACATACGAAAGCTAAAGCGCAAGGTTTTGGCGTATCTGCAATTTATGATATTGATTTAAATGCACCAATTAAACCTTATGTAGGGGCGCGTTTATCAGCTAATAGCGTAAAAGTAACAGATTCTTATGTAGATAATACAGGAAGCCATAATGATAAAGATTCTTCAACAAAATTAGGCTATGGTGCTATGGTTGGGGCAAATTATGGTTTAGCGCCGAGTTTAGATCTTAACACTGCTTTAGAATATAACCGTTTAGGTAATTGGAGTGGTGTTAAATTAAACCAATATGGCTTAAAAGTGGGGCTTAAATATTCATTCTAAGTTAGAGCTATATTGTGGAAAAAGTGTGATCGATAGCGATCGCACTTTTTTATTGCCTAAAATCTTGAAATCGACATTTTTATACCTATTTTATGCAGCCGATGTGTGACGATTATGTCAGCATAATTGATTAAAGTATGTTGGTTGATATCTAGAAAGGAAAATATATGAGTAAGAATCAAGAAACGAGAGGTTTTCAATCAGAAGTTAAACAACTTCTGCAATTAATGATCCATTCACTTTATTCTAATAAAGAGATCTTTTTAAGAGAACTTATTTCTAATGCTTCTGATGCTGCCGATAAACTTCGTTTTAAAGCATTATCTGCACCAGAATTATATGAAGGCAACGGTGATTTAAAAGTAAGAATTAGCTTTGATGCAGATAAAGGTACCTTAACAATTAGTGATAATGGGATTGGTATGACCCGTGAGCAAGCGATTGAACATCTCGGTACTATTGCGAAATCAGGGACTAAAGAATTTTTATCTTCATTAGGTTCAGAACAAGCGAAGGACAGCCAACTGATTGGACAATTTGGGGTTGGTTTCTATTCAGCGTTTATTGTGGCAGATAAAGTAACGGTAAAAACACGTGCTGCGGGTGTGAGTGCGGAACAAGGGGTACTTTGGGAATCTGCGGGTGAAGGTGAATTTAGTGTTGCGGATATTGAGAAAAAAGAACGTGGTACAGAAATTACCTTACATTTACGTGAAGATGAAAAAGAGTTCTTAAATGAGTGGCGTTTGCGTGAAATTATTGGCAAATATTCTGATCATATTGGCTTACCAGTAGAAATCTTAACCAAAGAATATGATGAAGAAGGTAAAGAAACAGGCGTTAAATGGGAAAAAATTAATAAAGCTCAAGCGCTTTGGACGCGTTCTAAGTCAGAAATTAGTGATGAAGAATATAGAGAGTTTTATAAACATTTAAGCCATGATTTTGCTGACCCAATGCTATGGGCGCATAATAAAGTTGAAGGAAATCAAGAATATACTAGCCTATTATATTTACCAGCAAAAGCACCGTGGGATCTCTTCAATCGTGAACAAAAACACGGTTTGAAATTGTATGTACAACGTGTCTTTATCATGGATGATGCAGAACAATTTATGCCGAATTACTTACGCTTTATTAAAGGCTTAATTGATTCCAATGATCTGCCATTAAATGTTTCTCGTGAAATTCTACAAGACAATAAAGTGACTGCGGCGTTACGTAAAGCATTGACTAAACGTGCGTTAGGAATGTTAGAAAAATTAGCGAAAGATGAAGACAAAACGAAATATCAACAATTCTGGCAAGAATTTGGTTTGGTATTAAAAGAAGGACCAGCAGAAGACCCAGCTAATAAAGAAGAGATTGCGAAATTATTACGTTTCGCCTCAACCCATAATGAGAGTAGCGAACAAACTGTTTCTCTAACTGATTATGTGGAGCGGATGAAAGAAGGGCAAAAAGCTATTTATTACATTACGGCAGATAGCTATATGGCAGCGAAAAATAGCCCACATTTAGAGATCTTCAATAAGAAAGGCATTGAAGTATTACTGCTATCTGATCGTATTGATGAATGGATGCTAAGCTATCTCACAGAATTTGATGGTAAGCCATTACAAACAATTACTAAGTCTGATCTTGATCTTGGCGATTTAGCGGATAAAGAGGAAGAGGATAAACAAAAAGAAGAAGCACAAGAATTTGCTTCATTTATTGAACGCGTTAAAACCTTATTAGGTGAACGTGTCAAAGATGTTCGTTTAACTCACCGTTTAAGTGAAACGCCTGCGATTGTATCAACAGATAGCGATCAAATGACAACGCAAATGGCGAAGTTATTTGCTGCAGCAGGGCAAAAAATGCCAGAAGTGAAATATACTTTTGAACTTAACCCAGAACATCGTTTAGTGAAAAAAGTGGCAGATATTGCTGATGAACAACAATTTGCAGAGTGGATTGAGTTGTTATTCGATCAAGCGTTGTTAGCAGAGCGAGGCACGTTAGAAAATCCAGCCGCATTTATTAAACGTATTAATCAATTATTAAGTTAATTGATAGTTTTTCAGTAAGGGAAGCTAATATTAGGTTCCCTTATAAATTTAAGAGCTATTTTTTATAAAAATATTTAACTAATTGATTAACAAGAAGAAATGAAATTATTGAGAGGGGGAGGGATTAGAATAATAAAAATTTTTTATAAGTCTAGTATTTGAAAAAAAATGCTGTTAAAATCCGCCAATTTTTAAGATAGTAAACAAGATTTGTTTGATAATTTAGCTTAGAATATTGATTATAAAGTTTGCTTAATTATTTATCATATTAAATAAAAGGGTTAACAGTATGAATAAAATTTATCGTGTTATTTGGAATGCTGTATTAGGAGTATGGCAGTGCGTTTCTGAGCTTTCTCGTGCAAAAGGAAAGTCGTCAGCAAGTAAAATTACCCCCCCCCCTCCAGCTTCTTAATAGTATAAAAAAACAGTCTATTTTTATTTTAAAGCCTTTAGCTTTAATTACGCTATTTGGTTTGTCTAATCAAGTAGTTGCGACAGAATATACTAATAGTGGTACAAGCTCATTTTTTGGCTCTCAAACATCCACACTCACAGCGTCTAATGGTGAAACAATTACAGGTCATGTGCTTCAAGGTGGTGATATCCTGAAATTCACTCAGGATGGAACTTTTTATAATGAAAATATTCCTGAAAGCCAGAATAGTAATACTGAGCGTTTTATTTACTTTCATAGTACAACTTTAAATAATCCAAGTCGAATTATTATTGATCCTAATGTAGTAATTGAAGATAAAAATACCGTTAAGACCATTGGAGCAGACTTAACTAATGGAAATAAAAATTATCTAGTTTCTACTTTACGCGGAGGGATACAAGCTAAAGATGGGCGTGTTTACTTAGATATGGATGTTAATGGAACATTCAAGATGTTAGTAAATACGGTTAGGGAGGATAAAGATTATGACTTTGTCAGTGCCGCTGGAGCTTCAGGTTTTTCAAATTATGCAAGTCACGTTATTAACTTAAATATTAAAGATGGAGGGACTTTATCTAGTGATGCTAATGTAGGTTTTGCTCATACAAACAAGAGAAAAGTCAATGGTACAGGTACATTAATCGAGGTTCCTAAACATTTAGAGTATATTACAGTTAATGCTGAGCAAGGCTCAACCGTCAATCTTAATAATATAGAAGAAAATAGAACCACATATATAGGAACCTATACTAATAATGCCATTGTATTTAATGCAAAAGGGGGAGATGTTACGTTAGGGAATGATACTATTCTCTCTTATGCAGGGGCGAAAGGGGTGTTAAATGTCTCGGCAGGAGACGTTAATATTAAAAATCATCTATATTTGGGTTATGAGCGTTTAAGTGATGCTAGGAATGGTAATGCGATTGTTAATGTTACAGACGGTACGTTAAAAGTTGGTAATACAAGTGCTAGTACAGATACTACTAATACAACAGGGATTATTATTAGTTCGTCTGATAGCCTAAACTCTGCTCGTCTGTATTTGAGTGGCGGTACGATTGAAACAACAGGAGTTAGTCGAGAAAGGATAGGATCGATTACTGAAAGAGATCAAAGTGAGCAGGAAATTATTATTGCCTTAAATGGTGGTACATTAAAAATTACGGATGATAAGAAAAAATTATTCCAAGGTATTACCAGCCGAACAGCAAGTGATGGACGTCATTTAGGCGTTTCTTTAGGTGCAGGTAATACCAATATTGAAGTTGTTGGAGATAAGGTCGTTGTTCAAGATGAAAATGCCTATTTCCAAGATATGAATGTTCAAAATCTAAACTCAAATCCAGATTCACCTAATACAAGCCCAAAAACATTACATTATTGTACTACTGCTGATTGTCAAGGGGATTTATTCGCAGTAACTTCTCGTCTAGTGATTCCTAAAGGTGATTCACAGGTAGGCGCTTATACTAAAATAGGTAGAGGTACTTTAGTATTAACAGCTGATAATAAACAAACGGGTGAAACGATTATTAAAGCAGGTACTTTGCAAGCAGGTAATGGTGGTACCACAGGAACATTTGGTACTGGCAATATTACGGTTAAAGATGGCGCAACTGTTGGGATTAATCGTTCAAATGATTACCAAGTTGCTAATCAAATTACAGGTGAAGCAGGTAGCACTTTAAGAAAACAAGGTGATGGTACAGTTTCCTTTACTCAAGCAGTGACCATAAGTAAAACACTAATTGATGATGGTACATTACAAGCAGGAACGACCTTTAACGGCGGAGATGTGACCGTTGGTAATAATATTGAAGGACCAGCGACAGCAAACTTAACCATAGCTTCAGGTCAAACACCAACGATGAAGAGTGTTGTTATTAATACTGATGGTAAGGTTACCAACGAGGGCACATTAAGTGTTAATAATGGGACAGGCTCTATTACGGTTAATGGCGGTACATTAGCCTCATCAGGCACAACCATAGCAGGTACATTAACAGTTGATCAAGGTACAAATCCAGAGGGTACCACCCGCCAAGGTGAGGTCAATATCACAGGTGGCACAACGACAGCGACCACAACAACTGTCAATGCTGGAACAATAACGGCATCAGGTGAAAACACTACATTCAATGCTAGAGACATGACAGTAGGCGATCAGACTGGTACTGCTGGAACAGCGAGTGTGGTAGTTAAAGAGGGTGCAACCACTAAAGCTACTAGTGTAACCATTAAGGGCGATGATGGTAAGGTTGATGTTCAAACTAGCGGTACTTTAACAGTCGAAAAAGATGGACAGCCAGCAGATATTAAAGTTAATGGTGGTGAACTGGCGGTATCAGGTACAGCTAATGCGAAAAATATTACTTCAGATGAAGCTAATGATGGAGATAAAGACGCTAAAATCAGTATTGCAGGTACGGGGACTGTCAATTTAAAACCGACAACAGAAGAAACCTTATTTTCAGGTTTTAATAGCGGAAAGGGTGATACGATTGGCTTAGCAGGCAATCTAAATGTTGATGTTGCAGACGGTGTTTCTGTCACTCAAGATAGCAATGCCAATATCACTGCACTGAATGATGCTAAAGGTACATTGAATAAGAAAGGTGCTGGAACACTTACATTGACTGCAAGTAATACACTCGCCACCACCAATGTGGAAACAGGAACCTTAGCTAATACAGGGACATTGAATAGCGATACCACTAACATTAACGATGGAAAACTGAGCAATACAGGTACATTAAGCAGTACAGAGATTAATGTAGGTGATGGAAAGGGCGGTGCGACAACCGCAATTTTAGAAAACAGTGGTACGGGTAGTATCACTAGCACAACAGTGAATGTTAAAGCAGACGGTAAGTTAAGTAATACTGCAACTGATAACAAAGCTACAACGAATAAGCAAGAGGGTATCAAGGTAACTGGTACACTGAATGTTCAAGGTGGACAAGTTGAGTCTTCAGGTAGCGCAAATATAGGCACTTTAACTGTTGATAAAGGCACTCGTACAGAAAGTGATGATGCTGCTCCAACAGAAACTGCGGGTTCGGTTTCTATTACTGGTGGTGATACTACGGTTAAGACAACACAGATTAATGATGGTGCGATTGAGGTTTCAGGCGGTAAATTAAATGCGGGAGCAGTGACTGTTGGAGATGGAGATGATAAAGATGCAGCAAATAATGCAGCCTCATTTAACATTACGGGTGGAGCAGTTGAAGCAACTAGCGTAACGGTGAAGAGTGATGGCAATTTAACCAATAGTGTAACTGATGATAACGAAGAGGATGATGTTCAAAAGGGCTTAAACGTTACAGGCGAGCTAAAAACAGAGGGTGGTACAATTAATTCATCAGGTACAACCACAGCAGGTAAATTAACAGTTGATCAAGGTACAAATACAGATGGCACTATCCGCCAAGGTGAAGTCAATATTACAGGTGGTAAGACTACTGTTAAAGGTGACACTGAAATTAAATCAGGTAGCGTGGCAGTAGAAACAGCAGGAAAACTAGCAACTGAAGGCACCTTAAAAGTGGGTGATAAGGCTGGTGGACCAGGTACAGCTACTTTAACCAATGCGGGTGAAGTGACTGCAAATAATGTTGAAGTAAATAAAGATGGCAAACTAACTAATACCTCTACAACGGGAGAGGGCTTAAAGGTTACTAATGAACTTAAAGTTGATGGTGGTACATTGGACACATCAGGCACAACCACAGCTGGCAGCTTAACAGTAGAAAGTGGGGCGGTAAATGTTAAAGGTGGTACAACAACTGCAAGTTCAACCACTATTAAAGATGGCGAAGTTGCTGTATCAGCGGGTAAGTTAGATGGCGGTGCTATTACTGTTGGTGATGCTGATAGTACTAAAGACAGTGATGCAGCAAAACTTACTATTTCAGGGACAGGTGGCGTTGTAGCAACTAGCGTAACTGTGAAGGGTGATGGTAATTTAACCAATAGTGTAACTGATGAGAACGAAGGAGATAATGTTCAAAAGGGCTTAAACGTAACGGGTGAATTAAAAGTAGAAAGTGGTACTTTAACCTCTTCAGGTACCACAAAAGCAGGCACTTTAACCGTAACGAAAGCCGAGGATGCAGCACAAGCGGGTACAGTGAAAATTACTGGTGGAACGACAACAGCAAATACTACAAATATTGATGAAGGTAAAGTTGAAGTCAGTAACGGTGCGACATTATCAGGTGACGTGGTAGCAGTAGGTGATGGACAAGGCAACCCTGGAACCGCAAGCTTAACTAATAATGGAACCGTTAATGCAAGTAGCATTACAGTAAAATCTGATGCAACCTTAACGAATAATAAGGTTGATGATTCAACTACACCAGGTAACGAGGGCTTAAATGTAACGGGTGAATTAAAAGTAGAGAGCGGTACTTTAACCTCTTCAGGTACCACAAAAGCAGATGCTTTAACCGTAACGAAAGCAGATGATGCAACACAAGCGGGTACAGTGAATATTACGGGTGGTAAAACTGATGTAACCACCACAAACTTAAATGACGGAGCAGTTACTGTAGCAAGTGGTGCTACTTTAGATAGTGATACCTTAAATGTAGGTAATGAAGACAAAGGTATTCCAAATACAGCAACTTTAACTAATAACGGTACTGTAACCAGTCAAACGGTGAATATCAAAGCAGATGGAAAATTAGAGAATACAGGTTCATTAGGGACTAAAACTTCTCCAATTACTGATATTAATGTCCAAGGCGGTACGTTAAATTCAACTGGTACAACTCAAGCAACAAATTTAACAGCAAGCTCAGGTACAGTCGCTTTGGGTGAAGGAAGCAATACTTCACTCACTAAATTAGATATAAGTGGTGGTGATGTAGATATAGATATTGCCGGTACAGTTACTGCAACAACGGCTAATATTAGCGGTGGTGATGTTGATGTTAATAAAAATGGCACACTTAACACTACTAATATCGCTATTAGTGGCGGTACCGTTGATGTGAATGAGGGCGGTAAGATTACAGCCTCAAGCTCAGCTAACTTGTCTGGGGGGACAACTACCGTTCATCAAGGTGGTACTTTTGATTTAAGTCAGAATGGTGATCTCACCTTATCAGGCGGTGACCTCACCTCTGATGGCACTGTGAAAGCAGATGAAATCATAGTGAATAGTAAAGACAGTGCACTTCAACTCAATGCAGCGACAACGGCGAATAAATTAACTGCCAGTGCGGGTATTGTGAGTTTAGGTGCTGGTGGTACTACGACCCTCAATCAAGAACTTAATATCAGTGGCACAGCGGATGTGGATGTTGCCGGTACAGTTACTGCATCAACGGCTAACATTAGCGGTGGTGATGTTGATGTTAATAAAAATGGCACACTTAACACTACTAATATTGCTATTAGTGGTGGTACCGTTGATGTGAATGAGGATGGTAAGATTACAGCCTCAAGCTCAGCTAACTTGTCTGGGGGGGGGGACAACTACCGTTCATCAAGGTGGTACTTTTGATTTAAGCCCGAATGGTGACCTCACTTTATCAGGCGGTGGCCTCACCTCTGATGGCACTGTGAAAGCAGATGAAATCACAGTGAATAGTAAAGACAGTGAACTTCAACTCAACGCAGAGACAACAGCGAATAAATTAACTGCAAGTGCGGGTACTGTGAGTTTAGGCGCTAATAGTACAACGAATATTACGGGTGAATTAAAAGCCGATGGTGGTACGATTAACTCTTCAGGTACGACTACCGCAGGTAAATTAACCGTCGATCAAGGTACAAATCCAGATGGTACTACCCGCCAAGGTGAAGTCAATATCACAGGCGGTACGACTACGGTTAAAGGCGACACTGAAATAAAATCAGGTAGTGTAGCAGTAGAAACAGCAGGAAAACTGGCGACTGAAGGCACCTTAAAAGTGGGTGATAAGGCCGGTGATGAGGGTACAGCTACTTTAACC
>NZ_JTJR01000026.1 GCF_001678475.1 Gallibacterium genomosp. 3
TTCTTTTTATTACGATAATTATGAAACTACTCGACAACACAACCAAAGATTTTTATTTACAAATTAAAAATACATTTAAATAATATTTTTATTACTTAAATACCACTCCACTGTTTTCCTTAATCCACTTTCAAACGTTTCTTCTGGATACCATCCCAATTCTTTTTTGATTTTAGTGGCATCAATGGCATAACGTAAATCATGTCCAGGTCGATCGGTCACAAAAGTAATCAAGTCACGGTATGCTGAAATTCCAGTTGATTTATTCGGAGCTAACTCCTCTAATATTTGGCATATAGATTCAACAACTTCAATATTTTTACGTTCATTATTACCACCAATATTATATGTTTCACCAACCTTTCCCTTTATAAGAACTTTATATAAAGCTTTTACATGATCATCTACAAATAACCAATCACGGATTTGCTGCCCATCACCATACATAGGAAGCGGTTTACCTGAAACAGCATTTAAAATTGTTAATGGAATTAACTTTTCAGGGAATTGATATGGTCCATAATTATTGGAACAATTTGTGATAAGAATTGGCAAACCAAAAGTGCGATACCAAGCCCGCACTAGATGATCACTTGAGGCTTTAGAAGCTGAATAAGGGCTACTAGGTGCATAAGGCGAATGTTCTGTGAAAAGCAGTTCTGACTCTATTTCTAGATCACCATAAACTTCATCTGTTGAAATATGATGAAAGCGGAATTTTTCTTGTTTAGAAATAGGAAGTTTTTCCCAATAACAGCGAGTAGATTCTAAGAGTGTATATGTACCAATAATATTAGTTTGAATAAATTTTGCTGATCCACTAATAGAACGATCTACATGGCTTTCTGCAGCCAGATGCATAACAGCATCTGGTTGATATTTTTGGAAAATATGATCAACTGCTAAACGATCACAAATATCAACTTGCTCAAAAAAATATCGTGGATTATTTTGTACATTAGATAAAGCTAAAGGATTAGCCGCATAAGTTAATTTATCAAGATTAATTACTTGATGGGTAGTGAAGTTAATAATATAACGAACAACAGCGGAACCGATAAACCCGGATCCGCCTGTGATGAGGATTTTCATAAAATGAATTACTAATAAGCTCCATTACGATTTAACACAATTTTCACTGTCTTAAATAAAATCACAATATCATTCCAAATAGACCAATTTTTAACATACCAGACATCATAATAAACACGAGTAGTATAATCAACATTATTTCTACCACTTATTTGCCATAGCCCAGTCATTCCAGGTTTTGCCATAAAATAGTAATCAACATTATCTTTATATTTTATTAATTCACTACGTACAATAGGTCTTGGACCAACTAAACTCATTTCGCCTTTTAATACATTCAATAATTGAGGTAATTCATCCAGACTTGTTTTTCTTAAGAAGTGCCCAACTTTAGTGATTCTTGGATCATTTTTTAACTTGAAATCTTTTTCCCATTCTCTACGAGCTACTGGATCATTAGCTAATATCTGTTGTAAAACTTCTTGAGAGTTTAATACCATAGAGCGAAATTTTAAACATTTAAAAGGTTTTTTATTTCTTCCAATTCTAGTATGCCCATATATTACATTCCCCCATCTACCCCCTTCTTCTCTTGAAATTAGATAATATAGGGTAATTAACAAAGGAGAAAATAAAATAAGTAGTAATAACGATCCTATTATATCTATTATACGCTTTAAAAATCTAGATGATATCTTTGATAAATTATTATGTATTCGAAGTAGCATTATTTCATAGCTAAAAATAAAAGCTACATCTGTGCTATATAGTGGGATACCTCTTACAGTAGGCACTATAGAAATAAACCGATAATTTTTCCTAGTTAATTTCCTTAACCAAAAATTTCTAAGTACATCTTCATTTTCTTCTAACGCAATAATAAATTGAGTATCAATATTATTATTTAAATCTAAAAATTTATCTACATCCTTACTTCTTATAATATTAATATCAAGATTTTTTATTTCATCTTCAATAGTACTGTTATCTACACTAATAAATTGTGTTATTACTAAGCCTAAATAAGGCTCACTTATTAATGCTTTATACGCATCTAAGGCATTTTTCTTTGCTCCAATAATAATAGTATTTTTAGTGTATAATTTTAGATTAATTAATAATTTCTTAATAAAAAAACGTCCTAATGGCACAAAAAAAAGTGTAATACCCCATATTGTTATCCATAGATATCTTGAGAAATATAATTTGGAAAATGCAATAATTGCCAACTCAAAGATGGAAAAAATAAAAATTATTTTTATAATCTCTTTTAATTCAAACCAAAATGGTTTCCTGTATGAATAGTGTCTTAATTGCCCCCCGCCAAACCATAATATACATAAGAAAACTAATATAAAATGAATTATTTCTCTTTCCAAATATTCTGACGAAGGCAAAAAAACATTAATATCTTTCTGCATATAAAAACTATTTAATGCTATCCCAAAATAAAAAGAAACAAAAAATAATATAAAATCGACCAAAATTAGTATTACCATTGAGATTAATATTCTCATTTAAATTACCTTTATTTATAATACACTATAACTAACATGATATATCTTATAACAAAAATAAACACTTAAAAACTATATAATATATAATTGCTCGATTATTTTCTTTTAGAACACTTTTCTTAAATTCATCTGGTGTATTTTTATTAAATAAATAGTAATAAAAAGCGATTTCATCAAATCTTTTAACTTTCCAAGGTTTATCTTTACTAATATAGTGATAAATATAATATAATTTTTCTTTTTTAAATCTATAAAGTATAAATTTAATAATAAAAATCATTCTATTCAATTTATTATGACCTATATAATATGGAATATTAACGTTATACTTATAAGAGATTAATTTAACCCCTGAAACTTGATTTTTTCTGATTTTATCTACAGAATTAATATATCTACTCGCTAATGAATTTAAGATATCTTGATCTTGGAAATATGGTCTATGTATTTCTTTTAATAAATCAAAACAAGCATATTCTAATTTCTTCTCACGGAACTCTTTTAAATTAAATAATAAAACACCTGCATTAAAGTAAGAAAGAGGATTTGTAACTTTTAATATATTTTTCACATAATAAAAAGAAAAAACTGAATTTAAAGAATCTATATTTTCTTTATTTTTTTCTAAAAAATTACAAATATATTCATCTCTACAAGCCGCTAATAAATACTCATCCAAATCCACCTTCATTAAATATGATATATCGGAATCAACAATAATATCGCAATCCAAATATAATATTCTATCATAATTATTAAATATTATGGGAATAAAGAACCTATAATAAGTGCTTATCGTCATATAAGAATTTAAATAAAACTCTTCTGTATTTAATTTATCTAATGAAATAAATTTAATAGTGATATTTTCATAATTATTAGCCTGCTTAAAGATATAATTCTTATTTTCTTCACTAATAGTTTCTGATAAAATATTAATTTCATAGAAATATTTCTTATTTCTATTTTTAATAATTGAACTAATTAGAACTGATGCATATTGAATATAATTATCATCACAAGCAATTACAATAGGAAATAAATTATCATCATACATTTTCCTCCCTCCTTTTCTATATTAATTTAATATTTTTCTTAATAATCTTTTTATTAAAAATTTTACACCTAATTTTTTATACATAGCCAATATATATTTCATATAATATCGTATATTTTTCTTATATTTATATCCTAAAGCTAATCTTTCTATAATTATTAAGAATAAAGAATACTCAAAAATAAATCTATTTTCTTTGGAGGAATAGAATCTATCCTTTAGAAAGAATAAATATTGATAAATTATATCAAGTTGTTGCATTCTAAGTTGAGAAGTATTATTATCTAGTTGTTGCGTAATAGAATCCTCATGTACTCTATAATAATATAAAGGATAATTTATAAAATTAAATTTCTTAATATATATAGAAGCAACCGAATATAATAGTAAATCCTCAGCAATTACCAATCTCTGAGAAATAAAATCTAAATTACTATATACATCCAATAATATACCTTTACGATAAACCTTCCCTGCTGATGACCAGTCAAAATCATCCGGATAATTATTAAAATAGGTTACCAAGGTCATATTTGTCATTTCTAGAATATTATCTTCTACTGAAAATCTAGGTAGTATTTCTTCATTTTTCTTATATTGAAATAAAAGGAGATCATAGCTACTTTCTTTAAGATGATCTTTAATTTTTAGAATTGCTCCAGGAATAAAATAATCATCAGCATCTAAAAATACTACATATTTGCCAGTGGAAGCTCTTACTCCAACTTTTCTAGCTATAAAAGTTCCTCTATTTTTTTTCAGCTTTATATATTTTATTGATATAACACTACTATACTTTAATAACAATGAATCAAAATCCATTTTCTCAGAAGATCCATCATTAACTATAATCAATTCTACACTAGATAAATCATCAAAACATGATAATATTGCTTCTTCTAGAAAAGAAAAAATATTATAAACTGTAATAATAATTGATAACGTATATTGTTCTTTCATCTAGAAAATTTATCTCCATGGCTTTAATCCAGTACTCTTTAATGTATTTAAAATGTAATCAGGATTAATCATATTTGGCAATAATAATTGCCTATATGGTTCTAATAACTCATGAGAATTTTCTAATAAAATGAGACTATTCATATTAATTCCTAACTCCTCTCGTCTAACTTTCATTAAGGGGAAATGCCAATGCATTACCTCAGTATCAATCCAATTAAGATGAGGTAACTCTAATAGTTCCCATGCATATCGCTTTCCTACATTATTAATTCCTCTACTCATAATAAAATGAAGCTTTGGCGTTTTATACACTAGCCAATGATCTCTATGAATACTTAAAGGAGAATTACGCAAAATATATAATTTATTATTTAGATAATGCATATTAATTCTGGGTAGAAAAATACATTCTCTTTCATTAAGTGGCATTCTTAATGTTGCCCTTAATAGCTCTTTATCATAAATTTGATCGCAATCAATTTTAATTAACCATTCATAATTAGGTATCTTATCTAAGACGCTATTATAATAGCTATCTAATCTATTTTCTGGATTACTGTTTTCAAAAGAGTCAAAATAATTATTATCGTCTGGTGGCCATACTGAATACTCATATTTATGAGGAATAAATCCTTTATTTCTGGAACAAAATTCTAAAATAAACTCTTCTGTTCCATCAGTACAGTCATGATAACCAATAACTCCTCGTGTTAATACTCCCTCAATACTTGTCAATGATGCTTTTACAGTATGAATTTCGTTATGAACTCGAATAAAAGCATAAGGATTAACTGGAGCATTACTTGCTTCTAAGAGAGAACGGAATTTATGATAATAAAAGAAGTGACGCTTAATTCTATTATAAAATTTTAACATAATTATAATCTCTTATTAAACTCAAAATACTTAGTGACTTCTACTAAAATTTTTAAAATGGAATATTTAAAATTTTTCTCAAAAAGAAAGAATAAAATAAATGTAATTAATATTAATAGCATCGAATCTAATATTAATTTTATTATTGTAAAATGTGGCAATAAATTATCAAGTATATATAATCTTTGATATGTATGTATTATATAACAAACAATTATCAAAATAATACCTTTTACTATTATTTTTATATATTTTCTCATATCAAGAAATTCTAATCTTTGTTTAAGATACCATGGCTTCCAAATTAGAATAAATGTATAGCTAGCAATAATACCTAAAATGATACCATTTATCTCATATAAATATCCTAATCCTATAGTAAAGAATAAATAAATTATCATCTCAACTATAGGAGCAAAAATATCATCATAGATTCCTCTAACAAACAGGAATGTTTCTGAAATATCTCGTATAGTCATCATAAATACTAAAAGACTAAATAAGAATACTTCTATATTTGGTAAAATAAAATTACCTCCAAAGATCAAACTAATTAAGTTAGTTGATTCAAACCAAAATCCTAATGAAAATAAACTACCTAAGAAAATTTTTATACTTGAAAACTGATAAAATATTATCTTTTCTTGAGTTATATTTTTTTCTGCTATTAAGTGCCCTATACTTGCAATTACACTACTATTAATAAAACGAGATAATTGTCCTAAAAGTTTTGCTAATAATAGATAATTCATATATATAGTAACTACTGACAAGTTAATATAAATATATACAAATAAAGGTGAAATATGTTCTATAACTACATTACTTAATCTATAAAAAAATATTCTTCTTATTGTACGGTAAATATCATTTCTTAAACTATAAAATAAATCTTGGTTTATTATATTATCACTAAGCCATTCAAAATTCCTTTTTACACACCATTCTAATAGTAGAATTTGAAATATATGCATTAAGAATTCAGCAAGTAGCCAATAAAGGTAAACATTTCTTTCTATGAATAATACACATAAGATTTGCAAAATAAGTTTTATTTTAGCTGTACCTTCAATTATAAATGTAGCCTTATAACCTTCTTGATTTGCCCATAATAATATTTGTCGATAGTTAAAGAAATAATTACTTAACGAGCCTATCATCATTACTAAGAATGTTAATATAGGATAATACCAAACAACCTTTTCATCAGTAATCAAATAGGGTAATAAAGGAATAATAATTAAGCTAGTAAATAATAAAAATATACCAATATTACGGTATATTTTCTTATATAGTGCAATAATAGTTAAGATGGTAGCTATATCTTTTTCATATAAAGGTTTATATAATAAAAATGAAACTGCTGAATAAATCCCTAATTCAGCTAAGTTGAGAATACCTACCAGATTACTTATTGTTGTATTAAGACCAACTAATTCTTGTCCTAAAGAATGAATAAATAGAGTTCTAGAAAAGAAACTTAAAATAATACCAATGGCAAAGAATAATATACTTGATAGTATATTTTTTATACTTTTTTTAGTTCTACTCATTTTTATTTATTTGATCTTTAAGTACTATTTCAGCACGTTTATTCGCTTGATTCATAACTTTCCATCTGAGAAAAAAGTAAATTAAAGGGCACTTTAATAAAAATTTAATATATGTCCATACTTTGTACTTAAAAAAGCCCCAGCTATTTTTTTGTTCTTTTTTACGTTCTATTTCTAAAGTGGATACTATATTGTTTCTTTCTCTTACCAAGCGAGGGTATATATGCCAAATACCAATTTCTTTCCTAGTTTGATCTTCAATAATACGTTTAATTTCTTCAAAATCATCCGCTAACCAGTATGGCTTATCATATTTAATTAACTCTTTAGCACATAAATTAGAGATAATATATCCAACTGTACCACACATATAATTTTTGGCTAATTCTCCCACACAGATTTTATTTATTCTATTTTGATTATCTGTAATCTTATATATTTTAGGATAAAACTGCATTGGATAGCCTATTCTATATTTTAATTTTCCCTTATACGATTTAACTTTGGATTCTCCAAAAATAATAAAACCTATATCATTAATTCGATTTGTTCTAATCCAATCTTCTATAATATTAAATAATATAAAATAGTTATCACTAAATAACGCATCATCTTCACAGATTATAGCAAATTTTGCCACTTCATCTTCTGCTAGTTTTCTCCATATATTTATATGGCTCAATGTACAAGCAGCTTCACCTAAAGATAATGTTCTATTATAAAGTTTTTTTGCTTTAGAAAAATCAAATTGTTTTATTAAAGTATGCTCATTTTTTTTTGCATCTATTGCAGTATGAATTAAAAATGATTTTGCATATTCTTGTGAGAAAAACAGCTCTCTTCTTTTCGTTGCAGAATCTAAGCTTAATACCCATTTTTGATATAAATTAGACTTTATCATATTTTCCTAATTAATAAATTTTTATTAGCTATATTTTTTAATGCCTTTTATTATGTAATGGACAAAATAGTATATAGAAGCAAGCAATCCAAGATTTAGATAAACTCTATAGATTCTCCAAGTCCATATTGCACTTTTTAATTTATTAAATGATACACTATTGCGTATATTTATTCTACATATAGAATGATACTCTTCTGAATATCTTTGGGATTTATACCCCTTCTCTAAAATATTAAGAAAAAATAGAAAGTCTTCATGAGCCACTTCAGAAAAGATTTGATTTGATAATATATCTCTATCAATCATTACTGTCATAATTTTAAATTGATTCCCTTTTAATAAAATTTTATAATCAATAAAATTTTCAACTCTAATATTTTTAATATTACTATTAGTAATATTGTAAAAGCTATAATTACCATGTGAAAACTTAATCTGATTAGAAATCATAAAATTAACTTGCTTTTCTATTTTATCTTTTAATATAAAATCATCGCTATCTAGAAATGTGATATACTTTCCGTGTGCATTTTTTAATGCTATATTTCTTGCTCCAGCAGGTCCTAAATTTTTACTATTCTTAAATAATTTAATTCTTTTATCTTTAAGGATATAACTTTTAATAATATTAATAGAACCATCTTGGGAACAGTCATCAACTAAAAGTAGTTCCCAATGAGGATATGTTTGATTAATTATAGACTCAATACAATCTTTTATATACAATTCTGCATTATATACAGGTGTAATAATACTTACTAAAGGATAATCTTTCATTTTATATCTCTTATATTTTAACAATTATTCTAAATTCTTAAGGAAAATAGCTCTATATCTTTACTATAGATGAGAAATGCTATAGAAAATTTAGAATAAAATTATTCAATATCATAATATATCTTTGTTCAATACTTGCTATAAAATACATTTCTTTTTCTACAATACTAATACCTTTATTTTATTATGTCTATCAATTAGTACTTTACTTTTTCTATAACTATCATGAAATCTATCAAAGGGGATTCCACTAGATAATAAGGAAGTTTATTTTACCTATTATTATATTAAAAACAATCAGTTACGATACCAAATCTACTTCTAAGTATAATTTATTATTATTTGTGTATATAATACTTCACGAGTATAGCATAAGTGTGTATAATCTCACCCCTTAAAGTTAGCTACCAAGACAATGATAGCTTTTTATTCAATTTATTATTGTAATTATTTAGAGGAAATATGGCAAAAGAAGACAGTATTGAAATGCAAGGCACCATTTTAGAAACCTTGCCAAACACAATGTTTCGTGTCGAGTTAGAAAATGGACACATAGTCACCGCACATATCTCAGGTAAAATGAGAAAAAACTATATTCGTATTTTAACTGGTGACAAAGTTACTGTAGAAATGACTCCTTATGACTTAAGTAAAGGTCGTATTGTTTTCCGTAGTCGTTAATCCACCTGACCTCCTTATTTATGTAAGGGGAGGTCTACTCTAAATATTCTTATAGAGAGCTAATATGAATTCTCATTACTATCGCTATCTACAATTCTTTTTAAATTTCGTTGTCAGTTATTTTTTCATTACTCTTGTTATTATTCCTAAAGCTTACAGTAGTGGAATTATTTTAGCTATTGTTGCCTTATTATTCATTTTTAGCTATCTCATAAAAAATAAAGCAATTCCAACACTAGATCTATGCTGTCTTTATTTTGTTTACCCTTTTATTTTCTATTTTATTATTTATCTTTGTTCTGTCGCTATTTATCAAGATTCACTAAGTGTTTTAGACTCGCCTAGCCGATCATTATTTTTCTTACTGCTATTCTTTCTATTACCTTTTTATTCAATTTCATTTAAAACATTATTATTAAGTATTCCTCTCGGTGGAATTGCTACTGGTATTTATGCTTTCTATCAAAAATTTTTTCTACATTACGATCGTGCTTTATCAGATACCACTTATGTAATTCAATCTGGTGATATGGCAATGTCATTAGGCGTATTTAGTTTTGCTTTAATATTTTATTGCTTGCAAAGAAAAGAACATTTTTATACCTTATTCTGTGCTATTGGTTCTTTAGGCGGTATGTTGGGGAGTTTCTTATCTCTCACTCGAGGTGGTTGGTTATTAATGCCATTTATTGTTGTTATTCTATTTATACTGAATAGAAAAGCACTTTCAAAAAAGGTCATCATTAGTTTCTTATCCGCTTTGTTGTTAATCTTTGTTACTTTATTGATCACTCCATCATCTAAAGTTTTATCCCAAATTGAAAGGGCTAAAATTGAAGTTGCTAATTTCGGTAAAGAAGATAATGCCGATACCTCAGTAGGCGCAAGATTAGAATTATGGAAAGCCTCTTGGCTATCTATTCAAGAGAAACCTATTTTTGGTTGGGGTTATACTGGCGCTAAAGAAGAACGAAAAAAACAAGGTGAACAAGGTATTCTTGCAAAATTCCCAGCAAGTTTAGGTCATGCTCATAATCAATATATTAATGATACGTTAGAACGTGGAGTTATTGGTTTGTTTTCTTTATTAGGAATTTTTCTATTACCCCTTTACCAATATTTCAAGGCTTATCGAGAGAGTAGAAATAATTTAGAAGTGAAAACATTAGCTACGCTTGGCATTATTCATATTACTTCTGTTATGTCATATGGATTAACCCAGGTATTTTTTGCCCACAACTCTGGTAATATGTTTTATTTCTTTTTAACTGTTTTGTTTTATGCAATGTTGTTAGAAAATAAAAAAACAACAGAAGATTTAAAGTATAGTAAACAAAATTCTTTATTAGCTTTTGCCAAGAATATCTAATCTAACCGCCAATCTGGCGGTTTTTCTTTTATCAATCTTCTATAAATTCTCCCTTTTTATCATTCAATTAAATTTATATGAACAAATATGTTTATCCCATAAACATATGTATCATATTAAGTATAAAAACACCCTTATATACCAAATATAAGGGTGTGATAAAATCATTTATCTTATTGAATTAGATAAAGATATATTAATTTTCAGTTTCTTTTCTATTTTCTAAGGTTTCTGGAACTAAATCCAATTTAGCCATTAACATTTGGTCATGGTCTTCTTCATTATTACCTGTTACCAATAATTTGTCGCCATAGAAGATCGAGTTTGCGCCTGCCATAAAACACATTGCTTGCATCGCTTCTGGCATTTTATGACGTCCTGCAGAAAGGCGTACATAACTTCTTGGCATTGTGATTCGTGCTACTGCAATGGTACGTACAAACTCTGTCCAATCAAGCTCATCCGCTTCCATCATTGGTGTACCTTCTACTTTCACTAATTGGTTGATTGGCACAGATTCTGGTTGCGGATCTAAATTTGCTAGGCTCGCAATTAACCCCGCTCGCTCTTTACGAGTTTCATTCATCCCGACAATACCACCACAGCACACCTTTAATCCTGCTTGGCGTACTTTACCTAAGGTACTGATACGATCTTCAAAACGGCGAGTCGTAATCACATCATGATAATGCTCTGGTGCTGTATCAATATTGTGATTGTAATAATCTAGCCCAGCTTCCTTTAATTGTTCCGCCATACCATCTTGTAACAAGCCGAATGTTCCGCAGGTTTCTAAGCCAAGCTCTTTTACTGCTTTAATAATCGCTGATACTTTTTCAATATCTTTTGGTTTTGGACCACGCCATGCTGCTCCCATACAGAAACGCCCTGCACCGCGCTCTTTCGCAATTTTTGCTTTAGCTACAATATCGTCAATATCTAATAATTGTTCATTTTGCACGCCTGTTTGATAGCGCGCTGACTGAGGACAATAACCACAATCTTCTGGGCATCCTCCCGTCTTAATCGACATTAATGTCGAAAGTTGAATTGCTTGTGGATTAAAATTCTCACGGTGGACTTGTGCTGCACGATAAACTAAATCAAGGAAAGGCGTTTCAAATAATGCTTCTACTTTACATACTGACCAATATTCCACTGTTGGGTGTGGTGTAATAGAAGGCATTTGAATTGTTGTTGTTGTCATAACGTATCCTTTTGTTATTATCCTAAGTAATCGCAAAGTTCAACTTTGCTAACAAAGTGCCATATTCTAGCGACTGTTTTCTCGATCTACCAAATAATTTTCAGAGATCGTACCATTATCAATCCGAATTACCCGATCCATAATATGAATGACTTCGCTTAATTGGTGCGTTACCAAGAGTAAACAAAGATTTTTCTCATTACAGATTCGTTCTACTAATACCAACATCTCTTGGCGTAATTCTGGGTCTAGTGCGGAAAATGGCTCATCTAATAATAAAATCGGTCGGTTACGTAATAAAGTCCGAGCTAATGTAACACGCTGTTTTTGTCCACCAGACAATGTTTCTGGTAAACGATCTAAATAAGTTTGTAATCCAACTTGCTGTGCCACTCGCTTAACCTGTTGCTGTTCGGCAATATTTAACGACAAACTCGGTTTTAACCCTAATGCAATATTCTCTGCTACGGTCAGATGATTGAACAAATTATGATCTTGAAACAGCATGGATACAGGGCGTTGATATGGCTCGCTATAAGTATGATTTTCACCTTGTAACCAAATTTCACCTTGATTCACCTGTTCAAAACCCGCAATAAGGTTTAATAAGGTAGATTTTCCTGCACCACTCGCACCAATAACCGCCACTTTCTCCCCTGCTTGCAGCGTTAAATCAAACATCATTGTCATCGGTGGATATGCATATTGCACCTGTTTCAGCTTAATCATTTTGTTTATTCTGTTCCGTAAATAAGAAAATAAAGAAATAAAACAATAACAGCACCATTGCCGTCACAGCCGCACCATCACTTTGATAATGCCCTAACTGCCGATACAGTAATAATGGCAAAGAGGTAAAGCTATCACTACCAAATAACGCAATCGCCGTAAAATCCCCCAAAGAAATCGCTGCAGCTAACGCAAACGCAGCACGTAAAGGTTTTAACAAAGTTGCTTTTTCGACAATTCGCCAACGCTGCCAACCGTGAAGATTCAATGATAAACAAAGGCGGTGATAGTTGGTCATATTATGATAAAACGCTGGCGTTAATAGCTGTAAAGCAAAAGGCATCGCCACAAATGCATTACACAATGCGACTAATAAAAATAACACGACAATATTGGCATCAATTTGTCCTAATAATAAAAACAATCCCGTTGCTAACACTAATGTTGGTATCGCCAGAATAATCGTGCCTATGTTTAATAAGAGTTGGCTGGCAGCTTGTTGCCCTCGCCAATAAAGTTGCCGAGTCGTTAGTAATAAAGCCACTGCTAACATAATACAAAATGTTGCCGCAGTAGGAGCTAATAACAGCGAAAACATGATCGCTTGCCATAATTCAGCTTGCAGTAATTGCTGCCAGAATTGACGAGCGTTTAATCCCGCAATCAAGGTTTCTAATAATGGACTAACAATAAATAACGCCGCTATCAATAGTACTAATCCATGCCACAAACGCTGCCAGCGAGATAATGGCACTCGCCATTGTTGTTCACTGACATTCCCCATCTGTTGATAACGAGCAAAACGGCTATTAATCGTAAATAACAAAAAACAGAATACAAACTGCAAAATAGCTAATAACGCTGCAGTTTCAATCTCAAAATCAAAGGTAATTGCTTGATAAATCGCCACTTCTAAGGTGGTATATTTTGGTCCACCACCTAGCGTTAACACGATTGTAAAACTGGTAAAACAGAGCAAAAAGATTAAGCCAAATAAACTGAAACAGATTGGGCGTAAAAAAGGTAACTCTACCCAACGGAAAAAATGCCAGCCACGTAGATTTAATTGTGCGGCCAGTTTAAATTGGGCAGGAGAAAGTTGTTGTAGACGTTGATGTAATACCTTAGCACTTAACGGGATATTAAAAAATAAATGGGCTAATAGAATTCCTGTTAAGCCATAAATATCAGGTAATTGTAATTGGAATTGGCGTAAAACTTGGTTAATCCAACCATTAAACCCATAAATTCCTAAAATACCAAATACTGCCACTAATGCAGGTAACACATAAGTGAGTGAAAAGATTTTTAGTAGAATATTTTTGCCAGAAAATTCCAAGTAAAATAAGGCTCTGGCAACAAGTAATCCTAAAATAACCGACAAAAATGCAGATAACCCTGCCTGATAAAAACTAAAATAGATAACTTGGTGTAAATATTCATTGGTCAATAAACCTACCCATTGAGATAAAGCACTTTGTTGCAATAATTGCCAAAGGCTGCCGCCATAAATGGCAGCAAGCACACATAAAACACTAAATCCCGATAATAGGTAGGAAGATTGCCTAAGCCAACGCACGAACTTCATTATTTAGATAAAGCATTTTGCCAAGTCGCTAGCCATGCTTTCGTTTGTTGATGTGTTATTTTCGAAGTATCAATCGTTTTTTCGGATAATAGTTGTTGGCGTAATTGATCATAATGAGGTTCAATCGGTGAATCAGTTACTGCAAACATCACATTACTTTGGCTAATAATTTTTTGTGCTTCCGGACTAATTAAGAATTGTAGGAATTGATCCGCAAGTTTCGCCTGTTTACTTGCTTTTAATTTAGCCGCCACTTCAATTTGTAAGATGTTTCCTTCACTAAATACTGTTGCTGCATAATGATCATTTTGTTCATTTAATAGATGGTATAAAGGCGAGGTACGATAACTCAATACCAAATCTCCTTCCCCTTTTAAGAAAGCGCCGTATGTATCACTCCAACCTTTCCCCACAGTTACAGTATGCTGAGCAAGTTGCTGCCAAGCTTGAGCGACTTGATCTTGTGGATACACCTGATTCATCCAAAGCAATAAGCCACGCCCTACGGAGCTAGTACGAGGATCTTGATAAATCACTCGTAAATCTTTTCTTTTGACTAACTCTTTTAAGGTTGTTGGTGGTGTTGTTAATTTTGTTTTGTCATAAATAAAAGCATAGCTACCAAAGTCATACGGAATATAGGTGTTACTTGTCCACTGCATCGGGAGTTGTAAACTAGACGCATCTACTGAAGTCGCTGCAAATAATTTAGATTGTTCTGCCGCTTCTAATAAACTTTGGTCCAAACCTAATGCAATATCCGCTTTACTGTTCTTCCCTTCTAAACGTAAGCGATTAAACATAGTGACACTACTATCAAAAGCAACAAATTTCAGATCACATTGGCACTGTTTTTCAAAAAGTTGTTCTAACTTTGGACCTGGTCCCCATTCGGAGGAGAAAGAATCGTAGGTATAAACATTTAAGGTAGTTGGTGCGGCAAATGAAACAGTGCTTATGGTTAAAGCACTGGCAAAGATAACTTTTTTTAACATAATTGGTGTCCTATTTCATAACATAACTGCAATGAACAGGATTTTGAATAGCTTGATGCTTCTCAAATCCCTCCGCTGCGACTAATCAGTTCAGGTTCGACGGGTATTATCTCAGCTCCATTATTATTATGCTTAATGGTGCACCCCGTTGAGAACGGGCATTACTATACGAGATCAGTATGGATTACACAATAAAAATTACATCCAATTTAATTGTTTAAGAATCACAATACCAATCGCTGAACTAACAATAGAACCCAATGTTGTAATCCCAATAATATTTGCTGCTGTTTTCGCATTACCGCCCATACTGCGTACCATTGGATAACTTGCTGCTGCAACTGGCGTTGCTGACATTAAGAAAATTACGCCTAAACCAATACCAGTTAGCCCAAATAGACGAGCGACAATCACCAAAATAAAAGGCGCAATTAAAATACGTCCGATACTGGATTGAAAAGCTAATTTTGAGGAGGGATCTAAGCCTTTAAAATCTAAGCTAGCGCCAGTACAAAGTAACGCTAGAGGTAGCGTCATTCGTGATAAATAATCACCTGTACTCATTAATGAGTTTGGAATTGAAAAACCAAACTTGCTGATAATTAATGCCACAACAATAGACAAGATTAATGGATTCTTCGCAATTTGTTTCGCAATATGTAATACACTTGGTTTGCCCGTTGTTGAAAGTGAACGGCTTAGGGTAATTACGGCTAAAATATTATAGAGGATGGTAATCAATGCAGTATAAACCGAAGCGGAAGCAATTCCCTCTGTGCCATAGGCATTCGCACATAATGATAGACCAATAATCCCAGTATTACCTCGGAAAACACCTTGAACAAAAGTCCCTCTTTCTCGTATATCCGCCACATAACGAGCCGCAAACAACTCTGCTAAAAGAAACGTAATTAAACAGCCAACATACCCTGCCACAATAATTTGTAATTGAGCGCCATAATCTGTTGGGTGTTGCACAATACTTAAAAACAATAATGCTGGCAAAGTAATATTAAAAACCAACTTTGAACCTTGTTGGCAAAATTGATCATTAATCATACCGATACGGCGTAAATAGCTCCCCAAAAATAACATCAAGATATTGGGTAAGGTAACACTGACCGAGAATGAAATAGAACTAAGGAAGCCATCCATTATGATATTTCCTTGTTAATACATTGTTAAAATTAATATGCTAGAAAAATTTTAGAAAAAAGAAAAGAGATAGGAAGAAGATAAAAGCTGCATCTCTTAACTCAGATAATCACTTATGTTATCACTATCGATATGCAGCTTGAATTGGAAAATAACGATTAGTTAAATAATTATTATCTTATTTTTTTAAATGCTGACGCATTCTCAAATTAATCATCTCAACACAAACTGAGAAGCCCATTGCAAAATAGATATAGCCTTTTGGAATGTGGAATGATAGACCTTCACCAATTAAGGATACCCCAATTAAAATTAAGAAAGATAATGCAAGAATTTTTAAGGTTGGGTGAGCTTCAACAAAGTCGCCAATTGGTTTAGCCGCTATCATCATTACACCAACCGCTAAAATAATCGCAATAATCATTACCTCAACATGATTTGCCATACCAACCGCAGTAATTACTGAATCTAAAGAGAACACAATATCTAATAAAGCAATTTGAATTAATACAGCTAAGAAGCTCACTTTTTTTGGTGTTTTTTCTTCTTGCGTTGCACTTTCTTCCATACTATGGTGGATCTCTAAAGTACTTTTCACCAACAAGAACAAGCCTCCTAATAATAGGATAAGATCACGACCTGAAATTTGATAATCTGCTACTGAAAACAGTGGTTCTGTTAAACGCATAATCCACGCTAAAGAAAGCAGCAACAGAATACGAGTTCCCATCGCAAGACCTAAACCTAAAATACGGCCTGATTGACGTTGGTTAGCAGGTAAGCGTCCTACGAGAATACTGATAAAAATAATATTATCGATCCCTAAAACAATTTCTAATGCCGTTAAGGTAAATAAAGCAACCCATGCTTCCGGGCTACTAATCCACTCCAACATAACTACTCCTCTAAATAATCAAACTCAATGTAAAAGCGCCATACTATAACGATTAATCCAACGAAAAGGAATATTTTCCCCGCTGAAAATTGTGCAAAATCTGTGCGGTAAAATTTTTTCGTAAATAAAAACCTAACGGCAATGTATCAATGACCTCGCCCTGTTTGCCAATGCCTTTAGTTAATACTTTACTATTGGCGCCTTTAGGACGTAATTGTAAAACCTCACCAATCCGAGCATTAATTTTCTTCACATCACCTAATACAATTAAATCCATTAATTCTTCCCAATCCTGACGTAATTGTATCTCTTCGTCCGCTGAAGGCTGCCATAAAATAGGTTGTCCTACTCGGCGTAAAGCTAAGGGGATAGTGCGTTCCCCTTCAACTGGGATCCACAATACTTTGGATAATTTATAACGCACATGAGAACACTCCCACACCACACCATGGTTATCAATCAATGGCGCTAAACAAACAAATGTTGTTTCTAGTGGTTCACCTTGTTGATTAATCGGAATGGTTTTCAGCTCAATCCCCAAATGGGCAAAATCTTGTTCTGGTTTACTCCCTGCCTGTGCCCCTAATGCTAACTCAATTAAACTGCCAACCCAGCCTTTATCTCGTCTTAAATTTTCTGGCACAGGCCGTTGTAATTGTTGTGCAATATCCTCTAGTGTTCTACCTGCCAGTTGATAAGCTCGCTCCATTAATTGTTGTTCTGTTATTGGTGGTTTCATCACCATCCCTCGTTATAAAGATTAAAAAATAACCAGTATTTTTCTAATTTCCTATTTTTTCGACAACATTTTATAACCATATGATTTATAAAATATTTTATTTTTATCAATGTTTAAAAAAACGCCAGCAAATAAATTATACGTAAATTTACGCCTATTCAATCACAATTTTATCCACAATTTCTCTGAATAACTCACACCCTGAATAAATAAACAGTATTGCTTTTTTAAAATTTAACATTTTATTAAAAATACAAAGTACATTTTCTTAAATTTTCTTTTGTTTGATTAGCTAACCATTCTATTTTTTGAACAATTTTATAAAATTATCATAGATAATTTTTTCTTTTAAAATCAAACATAAATAAACAAAATTCCATTATTATCACAATTTAAGCCTCTTATTTCCACAAAGTTATCCACAGACTAATATTGAGTGATATTTTATTTTTCTCGCAAAAAGAATTCCTGTCGAGTTTTACAACAAATTCAGCTAAAATTAAAAAAATTTTTAAGATTTCATTTTTCTATTATATATAAGGACTATAAGGCTGTTTACTCTATGTCAACAATTGGAAGAATTCATTCATTTGAGTCATGCGGTACCGTAGATGGACCCGGAATTCGTTTTATCCTTTTTATGCAAGGCTGTTTAATGCGTTGCAAATATTGTCATAACCGAGATACATGGGATTTACACGGTGGTAAGGATATTACTGTGGAAGAACTTATGAAAGAAGTCGTGACTTACCGCCATTTTATGAATGCGTCTGGCGGTGGCGTAACAGCTTCTGGTGGTGAAGCAATTTTACAAGCTGAGTTTGTGCGAGATTGGTTCCGTGCTTGTAAAGAGCAAGGAATTAACACTTGTTTAGATACTAATGGTTTTGTCCGTCATTATGATCATATTATTGATGAATTATTAGATGTGACTGATCTTGTATTGCTCGATTTAAAACAACTAGATGACACCATTCACCAAAATCTTATCGGTGTGCCGAATAAACGCACGTTAGAATTTGCTAAATATTTAGAAAAGCGTAATCAAAAAACATGGATTCGTTATGTAGTCGTGCCGGGCTATACCGATGATGAGCACTCTGTCCAATTATTAGGCGAATTCATTAAAGATATGAAGAATATCGAGAAAGTCGAGTTACTCCCTTATCATCAACTAGGTAAACATAAATGGGAAACCCTTGGCTTAAAATATGAACTCGAAGATGTTAAGCCACCAACAAAAGAATCATTAGAAAAAATTAAAGCACATCTTGAATCTTTTGGCTTAACTGTAAAATATTAATTCATTTACATCTAAAGGAGGCCACCATGGTTGTATTGGTAACAGGTGGAGCTGGTTATATAGGCTCACATACTGTCGTAGAATTATTAAATGCAAATAAAGAAGTCGTCGTTTTAGATAATCTTTGTAATTCATCCGCAAAATCGTTAGATCGTGTTAAACAAATTACTGGAAAATCCGTCACTTTTTATCAAGGCGATGTGTTAGATCGTGTATTATTAAAACGTATTTTTGCTGAACATAAGATTGAATCTGTGATTCACTTTGCAGGTTTAAAAGCCGTAGGTGAAAGTGTCGCCAAACCAATCGAATACTATCGTAATAATGTTGAAGGCTCGCTTACTTTATTAGATGAAATGCGTCAAGCTGGCGTATTTAATTTTGTATTTAGCTCATCTGCAACCGTATATGGTGATCCTGAAATTATTCCAATTACTGAGTCTTGCAAAGTTGGTGGAACAACCAATCCTTATGGCACATCTAAATTTATGGTAGAACGTATTATTATGGATGTCGTCAAAGCAATTCCACAATTTAGTATGACTATCTTACGTTACTTCAATCCAGTTGGTGCTCACGAAAGTGGTTTAATTGGTGAAGATCCAAATGGTATTCCAAATAATCTTCTACCTTATATTAGCCAAGTTGCAATTGGTAAATTACAACAACTTTTGGTATTTGGTAGCAATTACCCAACCCATGATGGTACTGGTGTGCGTGATTATATTCACGTTGTCGATTTAGCGATCGGTCACTTAAAAGCATTAGATCGTCATGAAAATGATGCTGGATTACATATCTACAATCTTGGTACAGGAACTGGTTATTCGGTGTTAGATATGGTTCATGCGTTTGAAAAAGTCAACAATATCAAAATTCCATATCGTTTAACTGATCGTCGTCCAGGTGATATCGCAACTTGTTATTCTGATCCATCACTTGCTTTAAAAGAACTTGGTTGGAAAACTGAGCGTGGTTTAGAGCAAATGATGAAAGATACTTGGAATTGGCAAAAAAATAATCCTAATGGGTATCGTGACTAATCAATAAATAATCAAACTTCGGAGTAACTAATGCCAGTAAATACCTCGTTAATGCAACAAATTTTCAGTCGAAATATGCTTATCTGTGTGTTTACTGGTTTTAGTTCTGGCTTACCTCTCTATATTTTAGTTAGCTTAATTCCTTATTGGCTAAGAACAGAAAATGTCGATCTAAAAACAATCGGTTTATTTACCTTAATTAGTTTACCTTATACATGGAAATTTTTATGGTCGCCTGCATTAGACCGTTTTGTACTCCCTTTTCTTGGCCGACGGCGAGGCTGGACACTCATCTTACAGCTACTACTTATTATCACATTATCTTGCTTTGCTTGGCTTGAACCACAACAAAACATTCCAACCATCGCCACTCTAGCAACCATCGTCGCTTTTTTTTCTGCCTCTCAAGATATTGTATTAGACGCCTATCGCCGTGAAATTTTAACTGACCAAGAGTTAGGTTTAGGGAACTCTATTCATGTGAATGCCTATCGCTTGGCAGGCTTAATTCCCGGTTCTCTCTCTATTTTCTTAACTGCTTATTATAGTTGGCAAAGTGTCTTTATCATTACCGCCTTATTTATGTTACCCGGTGTATTAGCTACCCTATTAATCGCTAGAGAACCACAAATTATTACTCAATCCCGTAGTTTAAAAGAAAATATCATTAATCCATTCGTAGAGTTTTATCAACGGAAAGGCGTTAAAGGGATGATTACCGTATTAGCCTTTATGTGCTTATATAAATTAGGCGATACTATGGCGACGGCATTGATGACACCTTTCTATGTTGATATGGGATACAGCAGTCTTGATATTGCTTTAGTGGCGAAAAATGCAGGATTATGGCCAATGATTATCGCTAGTTTGGTCGGTGGCATCATTATGCTAAAAATTGGTATTAATCGAGCGTTATGGTTATTTGGTTTTGTACAAATCATCACAATTCTCGGTTTTGCCTGGCTCGCTAGCTTCGGTAAATTTACCCATATTGGTACATTTGAATTAATCGCATTAGCGATTGTGGTTGGTGGTGAATATATTGGCGTTGGCTTAGGCACATCTGCTTTTGTCGCTCTTATGGCAAGAGAAACGAATCCACTTTATACTGCAACCCAATTAGCTCTATTTACCAGTTTAGCCGCATTACCAAGATCACTAATTAGCTCAAGTGCTGGCTGGTTAATTGAACAATTAGGTTACTACCATTTCTATTGGCTCTGTTTTATGTTAGCCATACCAGGAATGTTATGCTTATTTTGGGTAGCACCTTATAAAGATTCAACAACTAAACAATAAATGTAAGTTTAGGCTTGAGTTTACTAACACATACAGGTAAGGTACTGATCGTCATTTGAGTTCAAAATAATGTTCAGTGACTATGCCTTGTTGTACGATGTGTATTGGTTTTGGCTTGTTATTTTATTTTGAACTTAAACAACTATATTTTTTATACAAGAGGTCATTTTATGAAAATCATTCTTTTAGGTGCACCAGGTGCAGGAAAAGGTACACAAGCACAATTTATTATGAACAAATATGGCATTCCACAAATTTCTACTGGGGATATGCTTCGTGCAGCAATCAAAGCTGGGACTGAATTAGGTAAAAAAGCAAAAGTTTTGATGGATGCAGGACAATTAGTACCAGATGATTTAATCATCGCCTTAGTGCAAGATCGTGTGGCACAACCTGATTGTGCAAAAGGTTTCCTATTAGATGGTTTCCCTCGCACTATTCCACAAGCAGATGCATTAAAAGCAGCAGGTATTGCGATTGATTTCGTCTTAGAATTTGATGTTCCTGATGAAGTTATTGTAGAACGTATGAGTGGTCGTCGTGTGCACCCAGCTTCAGGTCGTAGCTACCATATCGTGTATAACCCACCAAAAGTAGAAGGCAAAGATGATGTGACTGGTGAAGATTTAATTATTCGTGCTGATGACAAACCAGAAACCGTATTAGATCGTTTAAAAGTTTATCATTCAACCACTAAACCTTTAGTTGATTACTATTCTAAAGAAGCTGCAAACGGCAAAACCCAATATTTCCGCCTAGACGGTACCCTACCAGTGGAACAAGTCAGCGCAAAATTAGCTGAGATTTTGGGGTAATTAAAATATCATTTTTAATAATCCTCCTTAATGGAGGATTATTTATATCTAAAATAGATATTTAAATGGTATTCATATGAGTAATTCTGAACCAATTAATATTTGTTATTCTTGCGATGAAAATTATACACGTTATATGGCAATTTCAATGTTATCTATTTATAAAATAAGCTAATTGCTACTACATTTTTTATGCTTCTTATCACGTTTTCCAACTAAAAATCACATAGTAACTTCTATTAAGATAGCCAATCTATATTAATTTATTATTATCTATATTATTGTATTTTTTATTGAGTTACTACCCATAAGGTATTGTAACAAGACATAACTTGCATATAATTATTTCTTTTATTTTTTATAATTTATTTATTTTTTAGGATTAGGGAAAATCTATTATGAAGGCTAACAAAAAAGCCATTTTCTATCATACTATTACTTCATTATATATCGTATCATCTCCATCCTCATTCGCCTCTATAGTACGAGGAGATATTAACTATCAATACTTTAGGGATTTTGCTGAAAACAAAGGCGAATTTAGTGTTGGATCACGTAATATTACTATTTATAACAAAGAGGGAAATTCTGTTGGTACTATGCTACCTAATATTCCTATGATCGATTTCAGTGTTGTCAATAGTAATGGTGGATTTGCAACTTTAACTGCTCCTCAATATGTAGTAAGTGTTGCTCATAATGGCGGTTATACAGGAGTACAATTTGGTGCGGTTGCTGCTAACCATCCTGATAACCATACTTTTACTTATCAACTGGTTCATAACAATAACTACCAAGTAAATGAAACCCATCCTTATAATAAAGACTATCAATTCGCACGGTTACGAAAATTAGTTACAGAAGTAACGCCAATTGACAGCATACCTGAAGTTAACGCGTTTCCATATAGGAATGATCAGAAACGTTACCCCGTTGTTTTAAGGGCTGGAGGAGGTACACAAAAAGTACGGGAAAATGGGCAAGATAAATGGATTGCTGGTCCTTATGCATTTCTAACTGGATCAGCAACTCCTCGCAGTGAGTGGACCTGGGTTACCCAACAATCTTTCCCTGTATATTATCGAAAACCTGATGGAAACTTCATGGGAGATTTATATGGACCAATGGTCAGTGTTGGATTACCTGGAGATAGTGGCTCAGGTGTCTTTGTTTATGATACAGTGGAACAAAAATGGTGGTTATTAGCCACAACGCAATCACTATATAGTAGTGGAAAAGGAAACCTCACTTTATTAACGCGAAAAGATTATCATGATGAAATTAAGAATAATAATTCAAACCCTGTTATTAACAATACTAGTCCTAATACACTATGGGTATGGCAACACATAGAAAATAATGGACAGGATCAACTGATATCATCTGAACAAACCTATTTGATAGATACATATAATGAAACATTAAGTACTGGGGGGGGGGCAAATTCGACCTCGGCTCAATTACGGTAAAGATATTATTTTTACTGGCGAACAAGGGCAGTTACACTTAGCCGATAATATAAACCAAGGCGCTGGTGCATTACAGTTTCAAACAGATTATATTGTTTCGGGTGAGCCTAATGTTACATGGATCGGAGCAGGCATTAATGTAGCAGCAAATAAAACTGTTGTTTGGAAAATTAAGAATCCTGAAGGAGATAGACTCTCTAAAATTGGCTCTGGTATATTACATGTCCAGGGATCTGGTATCAATAAAGGCGATATAAGCATTGGTGATGGTACAGTTATTCTAGATCAACAGCCAGATACCAACCAACAACGGCAAGCATTTAACACATTAGGTATTGTGAGTGGTCGAGCAACAGTTATTCTGAATTCATCTGATCAAATAAATCCAAATAATATTTATTTTGGTTTCCGTGGTGGGAAATTAGATCTTAATGGAAATAGTCTCACTTTTAAACGAATTCAAAATGTGGATGATGGTGCAAGAATTGTCAATCACAATACTGCTCAATCAGCAAATATTACTTTAAGTGGTAATGAGCTATTTACAGAAGATCAAATCAAGTGGGGTACTTGGGGTATTGCAGGAAGTGATATTTACGAATATAGAAATAATTACCATGGAAATAGAAAAGATTATTTTAAATTAAAAGGCAATGCTAACGCATATTATCCAACAGAAGGAAATTCTAATGATAACTGGGAATATTTAGGAAGTGGCGAGGAAGCAAAAAATACAGCTATACAAGCAATTATTGAACAAAAAAATCTTCAACGTTGTTATTCTGCATTTAATGGCTACTTTGGCGAAAGTGACGATAATATAAATGGAGAAATGAACATTATCTATCAACCAACTATAGAAAACGCTACTTTATTACTTTCCGGAGGAAGTTACTTAAATGGTAAGTTTATAGCTAACCGTAATAGCACAATTCTATTTTCCGGAAAACCAACATCACATGCTTACGATTATATTACAAAACAAGAAGTAATTTTAGATGATGATTGGATTAATCGTACTTTCTCTGCTAAAAAATTTATTGCTACAGAAAATAGCCAATTAATTTTTAGCCGCAATATTAGTGCAATTTCAGGAAATATTGAAGCTAATGATAATGCTCATATTCAACTTGGTTATATTAATAACCAGACACCTATTTGTACTCGGTCTGAATATACAGGCATCTCTCAATGTATCACAAAAAATTATGAGAGTAATATTTTAGATACTATTCCGCGTTTACAATATCAAGATGATATAACCTTATCTGATAGCGCTAAGCTGACTTTAGGAAAAACAGATATCAAAGGTAATATTACTGGGTCTCTTAATAGCCTAGTTGTATTATCTTCAGAAGCGAATTGGACATTACCTAGAAGTACAACTCTTGGTAATTTAACAATGATTGAAGGTGCAAAAATTTCTTTAGGAGATAAAGACAATAACTATAACACTCTTACTATTCAAGGAAACTTATCTGGACAAGGTCAATTTAATTACCGCACAGATATATCTGCTATGTTAAGTGATAAAGCCATTGTTTCTGGTAGTGCTGAAGGTAATTTTAAATTATATGTGCAAGACACAGGTTTAGAGCCACAAAAAAGTAAAGAACGCCTGACATTAATAAAAATTAATAATGAAATACAACAAGAGAAATCATTAAATATTACTTTAGAAAATACCAATGAAGTCGTTGATCTGGGTGCTTATAGATATCACTTAATTAAAGATGGTTCTAGTTATAGGCTTTATAATCCAATAATAGAAGAAATGCTTAATGCTGAAGAAGTTAAAGCAGAAGCAGGAACTCAACCAGAATTAGATTCTAAATCTGAAGTAGATTCTAATCCTGAAGTAGATTCTAATCCTGAAGTAAATTCTAAACCAGAATTAGACACTAATCCTGAAGTAGATTCTAATCCTGAAGTAGATTCTAATCCTAAAGTAGATTCTAAACCAGAATTAGACACTAAACCTGAAGTAGATACTAAATCAGAATTAGATACTAAATCTGAAGTAGATTCTAATCCTGAAGTAGATTCTAATCCTGAAGTAGATTCTAATCCTGAAGTAGATGCTAAATCTGATGAGCCAACTTACTCACATGATAAGCATCAACAATTTACTAACAATTTGCAAAAAAATAATATTAGTAAATATACTAATACTGCCTTATCTGAATATTCTTCTTATATTGATACCCTTAGCAGTATTAATCACAATATCTTTAATCATATAAATAGAAATAATGAACAAACAGTATATATTGAATATCAAGATAGCCAAAAAGAGCATGTTTCTTCACTCTATCGACAATATGATAAAAAAGAAAAATTAACACAGTTGGGTATAAATAAGAATTTTACTAATAACTTTGGACAATTAACAGTTGGTACTATTTATTCCACAAGTAAGAGCCAAAGCTATTTTTCAGATAATATAAAAAGTACAAGTGAAACTAAAAGTCCAACTCTTTATATTAAACAGATCTTAGATAATCAAGTAAGTCTAGCAATAAATATTGGTTATATAAAAACAAAGACGCAGTTACTCTTAGAAAATACTGTTATCCCATTGAATCGTAAAGCAAAAACAATTGGTATCAGTGCATCTAAGTCATTTAATATTAATGACCTTGATATAAAAGGCATGATTGGTATTAACAAGACGTCTATTTCTGGTTTTAGCTACTCAATAGATAAAGCAAAGATTAATATCTTAGATAAAACTTTAGCAAGTTATCATTTAGGCTTAGATTTAGCGAAATCTTTCATGCTAACAGATACAATCAAGATAATACCAAACTTCTCTATTGGTTATATAAAATATAATCAAAATAGTATTTTATCCAATAACTCAGAACAATTTTTACTAGAATTTAGTGACTATCTATACACAAAAATAGGAACTACATTAGCTTATGATCAAATCAATTTTGACCTTCAATTTAATTATGAACAAGGAAAAGAAACTAATAAAACAAAATCAATTATATTTGGTATTCGATACCAATGGAATTAAACGTAAAATAGGAAAAAAATATTATTAAATAGTTTAATAATTTAATCTTCATATTTTTTCTCCACCATCACATAAATCGGGCAATAGGTTAAACTTACTTGCCCGTTTTTCGTGGTGAATTGCTGTTGATATTCTGCAATGAAATTTTGTAATTTCCGTTTTGTCCAAAATTGTTGTTGAGTGGCGGTAACGCCTGTTGCACGCAAATGTTGTAGCACACGTAAAGGTGAGTCAAAAGTTAGGCGAATGGTTTCTGTTGATAAATGTTTAATCACAAAATCCCGTTCAAGCCATTGCTGCCACTGTTCTAGTGTTGGGTATGCTAAACCAATCCCTGTTAATTGGCGAATTTCAAATAAATTGTCTGGGGCAAAGCTATTAAATAGTAATATCCCCTTTTCATTAAGCTGCTTAGCGCAATGCTGGAGAAACCTTACCTTATCATTCAGCCATTGAATAGCTGATGCAGAAACAATTAAATCCAGCTGATGTGGCAGCTGAATTTGTTCAATATCACCTAATAAAAACGACACATTTGAATGCCAAGATTGATCGGCTAAATATTGCATTACCACATCACTCTGATACAAATCATTCAACAACCAATTATCGATCTCCGCATAATTAGCTAAACGCTGGGTAAAATCGCCTGTACCACAACCAATCTCCAGTACATTTTTAAACTTTGTTTGGTTTGTTGTCGCTAATATATCAATTAAACATTGATTGATCTGTTGTTGAGCAATAGCTGCCTCTGGGTAACTATACTGTGCTGCTTGAAAACGCGATTTTATCGTTTCTTTATTATAAGTTGAGGTAAAAATAACAACTTCCCTTTCGTGATGAATATAATTGTCGGATTTCAAAATAATACGGCGTTATCTCATCACGCCGTATTATTGATAAAAGGCGTTATTATACTGAAATTTATCTGAAAATAGCGCCCGCAGTTTTAAAATTACTTTACTCCTGCCATAACGCTTGCCAAGTTTTTAAGTACGGAAAGGCGTAATGCCCCGCTTCAATCGTTCTTATTTGGCAACGATCTTGCCAATAGGCACATTGATTCTCTACTGGGAAAATACGATCTTGAGTGGCAATCCAAGCTATATCCCAATTAAACGGAACTTGCGGTCGTAGTTCAATTTGTTCAGCTAAATAAGCAAGCTCTTGATAAATATCAACCAATGATCGGTAATCTGCTCGCTGCTGATAGTCTGCTAATACTGCTTTACTCTGACACATTCTGCGTTCAAATTTATGCCGATTTGCTTCATCCAACCCCGCTAATGTTCCAGTAAAAATCTGTTTTGGAATGCCAAATTGATCATCACTTGGAAAGCTGGTGCCATTAATGGCAATCGCTTTGCTTAAAGGAATTTGCTGCATCACTTGTTCTGCTACCCATACCCCCATTGACCATGCCACTAAATAAATTTGCTGATAAGGTGAGAAATCAAAATCAAGTTGCAGATCACGATAGTCATAACAAATTAATAAATCATATTGATCACCTAATTCAAGATGAGAAACAACACTTGGTGGTGTTCCCCACCCAGCAAAATAGACTATTAAATTTGGTTTTCCTTGTTGTAGATACTCTATTCTCATTATGCTTACTCTAATCGCTGTTGATATAAACCGTTTGCTTGCAAAATAATATGGTTATATCGCTTCACTCTATTATTTATGCTGTCTTTGGCTTGTTACCTTGTTTTATCCTGCACCTAAAGAACTATATTGCACGTAATACCGTCATCAGTTGTTCGATCTCTTGCTCACTAATCGCTGCGGTTAATGAAAAACGAATACGTGCCGTTCCTTTAGGCACTGTTGGCGGACGAATTGGTAACGCATAAAAGCCTTGCTGCTGTAAGTATTCAGCTGTTTTTACCGCAGCTTGATTCTCTCCTGTAATATAAGGTACAACATTTGTACTACTTGGCATTGACTGTCCCAATTCTGTCTGAATAAACGTTCTTAAACGCTGACTTATGTTGGCTAAATGAAGTCGATCTTGGTTAAATTTAGGCAACTGCTGCCATAAGAAATAGCTCCAAGCAACATTAAACGGTGGCAAGGCAGTCGAAAAGATTAATGGACGCATAGTATTAATTAAGTAATCTTTCATTAACTGATCACAAACAACAAACGCTCCCATAGAAGCCAATGCTTTACCAAATGTCCCCACCAAGAAATCAATCGCAGCAATACACCCTTGCTGTTCTGCTATCCCAAGCCCTTTTTCACCAAACACACCAACCGCATGAGCTTCATCCACATACAATAAAACATTGTGATACTGCTGTTTAAGCTGTACTAAAGTTGGCAAATCTGCAACATCCCCATCCATACTAAACACACTTTCAGTCACAATAATAATGCGTTGGTATTGTGAGGCTTGTTTTGCCAAAATCTCAGCTAAATGTGCATAATCATTATGGCGATACCGTACCCATTTTGCTTCTGATAAACGCAAACCATCAATTAAACTGGCATGAACTAATTTATCTGCCACAATCAACGTTTGACGATCGCTAATCGCTGGTAAAATCCCAATATTGGCGTGATAACCACTATTAAATAATAAGCAGGCTTCCCGTTGGAAATCTCTCGCTATTGCTTGTTCCAGTTGAGTATAAATTAGGAAATTTCCCGTTAATAGACGAGAAGATGAACTAGTTAATGGATTTTCTGCAGAATTTATCTGGGCTAAAAATTCACTGAGCAATGTTGGATTTGCTGCTAATCCTAGATAATCATTTGAAGATAAATTGAGTAAAGTTTGTCCATTTTTCTCAATCCATTTCTCATGATGTTTAATCTCTGGAAAACTACGTTTTTGCCCAATCTGAGCTAATTCAGTTAATTTAGTTTCAAAAAATAGATGCATTGTATTTATTTAATTCTCTACTGTTACTCAAAAAATAGTCAGGAATCACTAAACAATAGCTAAGCAAGCTGATACTCATCCTTAATTGCTTGTAACATTCCTTTAATTAATGTTTCTAACTCCTCATCCCCAATAATAAATGGTGGCATTACATACACCAACTTACCGAATGGACGTAACCAAACGCCTTGTTCAACAAAACGCGGTTGGAGTGTAGCCATATTGACGGCTTCTTTCATTTCAATTACGCCAATTGCCCCTAAAACTCGGACCTCTTGTACACAATCCCACGTTTGCGCAATCGCTAAACCTTGACGTAATTGCTGTTCAATTTTTGCTACTTTATATTGCCAATCACTCTCTAATAATAAATTAACGGACGCATTTGCAATCGCACAAGCTAACGGATTTCCCATAAAGGTTGGACCATGCATAAAACAACCTGCTTCTCCAGAACAAATTATTTCTGCCACAGATTGACTAGTAATCGTTGCGGACAAAGTTAAATAACCACCCGTTAATGCCTTACCTAAACAGATAATATCTGGAATCACATTCGCATGTTGGTATGCAAATAATTTTCCAGTTCGTCCAAATCCAGTCGCAATTTCATCAAAAATCAACAATACGCCGTACTGTTCACATAATGCTTTTGCTTTTTGTAGATAAACAGGTGAATAGAAATACATTCCTCCTGCACCTTGTACAATCGGTTCTAAAATTAAGCCTGCTATATTTTGGTGATGTTTCTCAAGTAAATCTTGTAACGGCTTAATTGCATCCTCATCCCACGCTTCACCAAATTTAACTGGTGGTTGTGGTAAAAAATATTGAATCGGTAAACTTTTACTGAACAGTGAATGCATCCCTGTAATAGGATCACAAACTGACATTGCGTGCCAAGTATCACCATGGTAGCCAGAACGAATTGTCGCAAATTGGTAGCGTTGTGTTTCACCTTTTGCGTGTTGATATTGAATTGCCATTTTCATCGCCACTTCAACCGCAACCGATCCACTATCAGCAAAAAAGATTTTATTCAGCGTTTTAGGCAAAATGTTTAATAAAGTTTCTGTTAATTGCACAGCGGGTTCATGGGTAAAACCACCAAACATAATATGACTCATACTTGCCAACTGCTGTTGCGCTGCTTGATTCAATACTGGGTGATTATAGCCATGCAATGCTGCCCACCAAGATGACATTCCATCAATTAATTTGCGTCCATCTTTTAAGGTAATAATTACTCCATCTGCTCGCTCAACAGGATAAATCGTTGGCGGATTACTGATAGAAGCATACGGATGCCAGATATGTTCACGATCAATTTCAATACAATGTTGTAAGTCCATTTTTTCTACTTTTCCTCTGTATAATCTTTTAAGTTCAAAATAAGACAAGGCAGCCAGCCAAAAACCGTAAAATAATACGACAAAGCGGGGTCACTCAGGATTACTCTGAAATTAAACGACTCTATCTCTAATTAATATAAAAGCTCCGTAAGCGAGTACCTACGGAGCTTTTCATCTCTCATCTAATCAATTAGTTATTGATCTTGTAGTTGATCTAACATCTCTTGATTGATTTCTACTTTTGCTTTTTCTCTCAATGCTTTTAATAGCGTAGATTGCAGATCATTTTGACGAATTTGCATTAATTGTGACACAAATGCTTTTTCTTGTTCTGCAGAAAGTTGTCCATCCTCTACTTTATCTAACGCAATCACAATAATGTCACCATTATCATTTGCGCCTACGTGATAACTTGGTTTGTTATCCACTGGTTTTGGCATCGCAAAAATTTGTTTATCCAATGTTGGATTTTTACTTTCCGCATATACCGCAGTTAAGTCTTGCTTAAATTCAACAGCAGAAGTATCTCCAGCTTGTAATTTAGCTACCAAACCTTTAACGCGTTCTAGCTCAATTTTTTCCGCTTTTTGACGTTGTAATAAGTCAACAATTTGAGCTTTCGCTTCTGCTAATGGCTTAGTTCCTGCTGCTTTATAGTCCATCACACGGAACATAACACTATGATTTTCACCAACACTAATCATTGATGAATTCATTCCGCCTTGTACTAATTCAGGACTAAAAATTTCACTCACTACATTGCTGAAGTTTAATGCGGCTGGTACATCATCTCGTGCAAAATAATCTGTTTCTTTAACGGTTAAGTTACCTTCTTTTGCTGCTGCCGCTAAACCGCTTTGATCTTCAAATGCTTTATCTGCAACAGCTTTTTCAACACTAAAATATTGGCGTGTTGCTAAGTCTTGACGCACAACATCCGCAATTTTGCTTTTAACTTGTTCTAGCGGTAATACTTTCGCTTCGTTGCGAGCTAACACTTTAATAATATGGTATTTATCATCTACTTTGGTCGGTTTACTATAAGCACCCACAGCAGTTTCATTTGCAGCAGCTTCAAACGCTTTTGGTAATTGCCCTGCTACTACCCAACTTAAATCCCCGCCATTAACCGCAGTTAATTTATCAATTGAGTATTGTTTTGCTAGCTGCTCAAAATTCGCACCTTGTTGTAATTTTTGATAAATGTCATTTGCTTCAGCTTCTGTCGCTACTTGAATATGTTCAAGATGTTGACTCGCTTGTCCCATAAATTGCGCTTTACTATCTTGATAATATTGTGCAATTTCTACATCACTAACTTGTAGATTTTTCGCTAAATCATCTTTATTTAAATCTAGATATTGTACTTTTACCAATTCTGGTGTCGCAAAAGCTGCTTTATGTTGATTATAGTAAGCTTCAACTTCTTGATCTGATATAGCTTGCTTTTCTGCTAATGGTGCAATTGGGAAAGTCGCTAAACGCACAGTACGTTTTTGGAAAAACAATTTTACAAATTGTTGCTGTTGATCTGCGGTGAGGAAATCTGTGCCTAATAATGAATTCATTAATTGTGACATTACTAAATCTTGGCGTACTAGATTAGCGTATTGCTCAGATGTTAAGTTATTGCTGGTTAATAACTGTTGATATAATGCGTTATCAAATTTGCCATCTTTTTGGAAATTTGGACTCATAACAATTGCTTGTTTTACCGCATTGTCACCAACACCTAGTTTCAATTCATCAATATATTGACGTAATAACTCTTCATTAATTAAACGTTCTAATACTGATTTACGTAAGCCGTTGGTAAAGTCTGCTGAATCAGCTACTGCCGCAAACTTATCACCCATTTGCATTGCAAGTTGTTGATATTGCGCTTGATATTGTTGTTGGAATAATTGTTGAGAGATCTCAACACCATTTACGGTAGCTGCGGATGTATTTTGTCGTGAAATTAAATAACCAGCCACGCCACTTAATACGAATGAAACAGCAATGAGCCCCATGATTACTTTCCAGACAACACTATTTGTGTATCCGCGCAGTTTCTCCATCATAGCGAGATTTTCCTTATATTTATAAAAGACAATAATGTGCGAAATTATATAGAAAAGTTGCTTACCCTGCACCTATTTAGTAAAAGCAAATCGCGATATTAGAGTAATTTTGCAGCCATCCTACATTTTATAGTCATTTGATTTCAAAATAATCTTGCGTTATCTCGCCTCATCGTATTATTTATACGCTCTTCAGCTTGTTGCTTTTTCTTGTTTTGAACTTAAATGACGATATTTCACTACACAATTTAGAGCGTTAAGAAAAAGCTGGTTAATTTTTATTTAACCAGCTTTTTTGTGATTAATTCACTGTAGAAGTGAGATTTTTAGTGGTACGCTTTTTTAGTTTAGCCAAATCTTTTACCACTTCAATCCCTACTGGCGGTTTCTCTAATGCTAAAGCTAACACTTCATCAATAGTTTCCACAGGGCAAATCTCTAACGCTGCTTTTGCATTTTCTGGAATTTCCTCAAGATCTTTCACATTATCTTTTGGAATTAACACACGTTTAATTCCGCCGCGGTGTGCTGCAAGTAATTTCTCTTTTAACCCACCAATTGGCAACACTTTACCACGCAGAGTAATTTCTCCAGTCATTGCTACATCAGCTCTAACAGGATTTCCTGTCAAACAAGATACTAATGCAGTACACATTGCAATCCCAGCACTTGGACCGTCTTTTGGCGTTGCGCCTTCAGGAACGTGAATATGAATGTCACGTTTTTCATAAAAATCAGGATTAATTCCAAGCTTTTCTGCTCTTGCACGCACCACAGTCATTGCCGCTTGAATTGACTCTTTCATCACATCGCCAAGTGATCCAGTATAGTTTAACTTACCTTTACCCGATACTGACGCGGATTCAATCGTTAATAAATCACCGCCCACTTCGGTCCAAGCAAGCCCTGTAACTTCACCAATACGGTTTTGGCTATCTGCTTTGCCATATTCAAAGCGTCTTACACCTAAGTAGTCGTGAAGATTATTACTATCCACCACAACTTGTTTTAATGATTTATCTAATAATAAATTCTTCACTGCTTTACGACAGATTTTTGAAATTTCTCGTTCTAAGCTACGTACTCCTGCTTCACGAGTGTAATAACGGATAATATCTAAAATTGCTTCTTCTTTAAGAATCAATTCATTCTCTTTTAATCCATTACGTTCAATCTGTTTCTTTAATAAATGACGTACAGCAATATTCAATTTTTCATCTTCGGTATAACCAGAAAGACGAATAACTTCCATGCGATCCAGTAATGGCCCTGGAATATTCATTGAGTTTGAGGTAGCCACAAACATCACATCAGAAAGATCGTAATCAACCTCAAGATAATGATCACTAAACGTATTATTTTGTTCTGGGTCTAATACTTCTAATAATGCAGACGCTGGATCACCTCGCATATCCGCACCTAATTTATCAATCTCATCCAATAAGAATAGTGGATTTCTTACCCCTACTTTTGCCATATTTTGGATTAATTTACCTGGCAAAGCACCAATATAGGTACGGCGATGCCCACGAATTTCGGCTTCATCACGCACACCACCTAATGCCATACGCACATATTTACGACCAGTTGCCTGTGCAATAGATTGTCCTAATGAGGTTTTACCTACTCCAGGAGGTCCAACAAGACAAAGGATTGGGCCACGCATTTGGTTTGTACGAGTTTGTACCGCTAAATATTCTAAGATACGTTCTTTAACCCGTTCTAAGCCATAGTGATCATTATTTAAAACCTCTTCGGCTTTCTTTAAGTCTTTTTTCACCTTAGTACGTTTATGCCAAGGCACTTGTACCATCCAATCAATATAGCTACGAACCACAGTTGCTTCAGCAGACATTGGTGACATCATTTTTAATTTTTGTAACTCTGCTTCTGCTTTTTCTTCAACTGCTTTTGGCATACGAGCATCAGCAATTTTTTTCTTTAATTGCTGAATTTCATTTTCAGTACCTTCTGCTTCACCAAGCTCTTTTTGAATAGCTTTAATTTGCTCGTTGAGGTAATAATCACGCTGATTCTTTTCCATCTGTTTTTTCACACGATCGCGGATTTTCTTATCAATACTGCTAATTTCCATTTCAGTTTGAATCAGTCCGATCAATGCTTCAAAACGTTTTAAAACATCAGCTTCTTCTAATAAATTTTGTTTTTTCTCAATACTTAACGGCATATTGCTCGCTAAGGTATCAGCCAATTTTTCTGGCTCATCAAGTTCTTTTAATGCTGCCAACACTTCTGGCTTAATTTTATTTTGTTGTTGGGTAGAAAATTTATCTAACTCAGTTAAAACTGTATTTTGAATAACGCTTAATTCTGTTTGATTATTAATAATTTCAGGAATTTCTTCTATCTCTGCAGAAAAATACTCTTCATCATGGAATTGAACAACTCTGGCTCTGCTTCTACCCTCAACTAATACTTTCACTGTACCATCGGGTAATTTAAGTAATTGAATAATGGTTGCAACAGTACCAACTTGATAAATATCTTCTGCATTTGGTTCTTCGAGATTAGCTTCTTTTTGGGTAACTAATAAAACATCTTTACCACTTTCCATTGCCTCATCAAGGCTACGAATTGATTTAGCACGTCCTACATAAAGTGGCATCACAATATGTGGAAATACAACGACATCTCGCAATGGTAAGACAGGAATTTGTTTTGTATCTGATAATTCTTTATTCATATTGTTGTTCTCTTGTCTATTGCACGGAATTCGGGGTATATGGGGGAGCTTTTTTTAATCTCAAGGGTATTCACCAATTTTCGAGATAAATAAGTAAAAAATCTGCACTCCAACTAACGCTAAAGTGCAGATTCTTAGATTGTAGTACGAAAAAATTAATTTGCTAGGAAATTATTTTTTCTTTTTCGCTTTTGCATTTGGTAAGTCTGTTACTGTACCTTCAAACACTTCAGCAGCAAGACCTACTGATTCATGTAAGGTTGGGTGAGCATGGATAGTTAATGCTAAATCTTCTGCATCACAACCCATTTCGATTGCTAAACCGATTTCACCTAATAATTCACCACCATTAGTACCAACAATCGCACCACCAATTACACGATGAGTATTCTTATCAAAGATAAGTTTAGTCATACCATCTGAACAGTCAGAAGCAATCGCACGACCTGAAGCAGCCCATGGGAAAGTCGCTACTTCATAAGCAATGCCTTCAGCTTTACATTCTTTTTCTGTTTTACCAACCCATGCAACTTCTGGTTCTGTATAGGCGATAGATGGGATCACTTTCGGATCAAAATAGTGTTTTTGTCCTGCAATTACTTCAGCAGCAACATGACCTTCGTGAACACCTTTGTGAGCTAACATTGGTTGACCAACAATATCACCAATTGCAAAGATATGAGGTACATTAGTACGCATTTGTTTATCAGTACGAATGAAACCACGTTCATCTACTTCAACACCCGCAATATGTGCATCAATTAACTTACCATTTGGAGTACGGCCGATTGCCACTAATACAGCATCATAACGGCGAGTTTCATTTGCACCCTTACCTTCCATAGAAACATAAATACCATCTTCTTTTGCTTCTACTGCGGTTACTTTTGTTTCTAGTAAGAGATTAAATTTCTTCTCGATACGTTTAGTAAAGATTTTAACTACATCTTTATCTGCCGCTGGGATAACTTGATCAAACATTTCAACCACATCAATTTGTGATCCAAGTGCATGATATACAGTTCCCATTTCAAGACCGATAATACCACCACCCATGATTAATAATTTTTCAGGCACTTCTTTTAATTTTAGTGCATCTGTTGAATCCCAAACACGTGGGTCATCATGTGGAATGAATGGTAATTGAATTGGACGTGAACCTGCAGCGATAATAGCGTTATCAAAGGTAATTTTGGTTTCACCATCTTCACCAGCCACAATAATACTATTAGCGCTTGCAAATTTACCGTAACCATTTACGACTTGTACTTTACGCATTTTAGCCATACCAGCAAGACCACCAGTTAATTGGCTAATTACTTTTTCTTTCCAACCACGAATTTTTTCAATGTCAGTTTTTGGTTCACCAAAAACAATACCGTGTTGTGCTAAAGATTTTGCCTCTTCGATAACTTTTGCAACGTGTAATAGTGCTTTAGATGGAATACAACCTACGTTTAAACATACCCCACCTAATGTTGAGAAACGTTCAATAATTACTGTTTCTAAACCTAAATCCGCACAACGGAACGCAGCAGAATATCCTGCAGGACCAGCACCTAATACGACCACTTGTGTCTTAATTTCTTTATTCATGTTAAGCCTCATTTTCCCATTCTAACAGACCATTGTTAGATACGGTTTTCCATTAATTTGTAACAAAAGCCTGAATCTTCAGGCTCTTGCTTCCATTTTACTACATGACTAAGCGGCGCAAATCCGACAACACACCACTGATATAGGTAATAAAGCGAGCCCCATCAGCCCCATCGATCACGCGGTGATCATAAGACAATGATAATGGCAACATCAAACGTGGAGTAAATTCTTTACCATTCCACACTGGTGTCATTTCAGACTTAGATACCCCAAGAATTGCAACTTCTGGTGCATTTACGATTGGTGTAAAGTGAGTACCACCGATACCACCTAAGCTTGAAATAGTGAAACAACCACCTTGCATATCTGACGCAGTTAATTTACCAGCACGTGCTTTCTTCGATATTTCAGCAAGTTCACGAGAAAGTTCGATAACACCTTTCTTATTCACATCTCTGAATACAGGTACCACCAAACCATTCGGTGTATCTACTGCCACACCAATATTGATGTATTTCTTCAAGATTAAACGCTGAGCATCTTCAGTAATTGAGCTGTTAAATGTTGGATAAGCTTCTAATGCTTTTGCAACAGCTTTCATAATGAAGACAAGCGGAGTAATTTTAACATCAAGTTTTTGTTTTTCAGCAAGAACATTTTGTTCTTTTCTGAATTTTTCGAGTTCAGTGATATCTGCTTTATCCCATTGAGTAACATGTGGAATCATTACCCAGTTACGGTGTAAGTTTGCACCTGAAATCTTCTTAATACGACCTAATTCAACTTCTTCAGTTTCACCAAACTTGCTGAAGTCAACTTTCGGCCATGGTAATAAGCCAAGACCCGCACCTGCATTTCCACCTGCTGCCGCAGCTGGTGCTGTACCAGATTCAGCAATTTTAATTGCATTCTTCACATAAGCTTGAACGTCTTCTTTTAAGATACGTCCTTTACGACCTGTACCTTTAACTTTATCTAAATTAACGCCAAACTCACGTGCTAAGCGACGAACAACCGGTGTTGCATGAGCAAAACTTGCACTCTTAGTAACATCTTCACTTGAAGCTGCTGCAACTGGTGCTGGTGCTGCTGGTGCAGATGCTGCTGGAGCTGCTGGTTGTGCTTGTGCTGGCGCAGCCGCTGCTGCTGGAGCTGCCACTGCAACTTCAAAACGCATAATTAATGAACCAGTTGATACTTTATCACCTGATTTCACGAGAATTTCTTTTACCACACCGGCGAATGGTGCTGGTACTTCCATTGAAGCTTTATCACCTTCAACAGTGATAAGTGATTGTTCTTCGCTAACGCTATCACCAACACTTACCATAATTTCAGTCACATTCACTTCATCGCCACCAATATCTGGTACATGAACATCTTGTACACCACCAGATACTGCTGCAGGTTGTGCAGCTGGTGCACTCTCTGCTGCTGGTGCTGACGCAGGCGCTGCGGCACCGGCAACTTCAAAACGCATAATTAATGAACCAGTTGATACTTTATCACCTGATTTCACGAGAATTTCTTTTACGACACCGGCAAATGGTGCTGGGACTTCCATTGAAGCTTTATCACCTTCTACTGTGATTAAAGATTGCTCTGCAGTCACAGTATCACCAACATTCACCATAATTTCAGTGACATTCACTTCATCGCCACCAATATCAGGTACATTAACATCAACCACAGAAGCTGCTGCTTGAGATGCTGGTGCAGCTGCTGGCGCTTCGGCAGCTGGAGCTGAGGCAGGTGCTGCTGCACCTGCTTCTTCTAAAATAAACATTGGTGTACCAGTAGAAACTTTATCACCAACTTTAACTAAAAGTTCTTTAATTACACCTGCTTCTGGCGCTGGGACTTCCATTGAAGCTTTATCACCTTCTACATTGATCACACTTTGATCAACTTCAACAGTGTCACCAACTTTAACCATAACTTCTGTTACAGTAACTTCATCACCGCCGATATCAGGTATAAGAATTTGTTTTGACATGTTTTATATCCTTGTGATTGTTACAGTTAATTATGCGTGTAAAGAGTATGCTTTATCAGCATCAATACCATATTTGCTAATCGCTTCGACTAATACTTTCTTATCTAAAGTACCTGCTTTCACTAATTGTGATAATGCTGCTACTGCAACGTGTTTCGCATCAACTTCAAAGTGTGAACGTAAGTTTTCACGACTATCAGAACGACCGAAACCATCAGTTCCTAATACAAGGTAGCTGCTTGCTGGTACATACGCACGCACTTGATCAGCAAATAAACGCATATAATCTGTTGCTGCAACCGCTGGCGCATCGTTCATTACTTTAGTGATATAAGGAACTTTCGCCTCTGCTTCTGGGTGTAATGTGTTGTAACGTTCGATTTCGTTACCTTCTCTCGCAAGTTCAGTGAAAGAAGTTACGCTATACACATCTGAAGATACGCCAAAGTCATTCGCTAATAATTGTGCAGCTTCACGAACATGACGAAGAATTGCACCTGAACCAAGTAATTGAACTTTGCCTTTACCTTGACCAGTAACAGTTTCAAATTTATAGATACCTTTACGAATACCTTCTTCTGCACCTTTCGGCATTGCCGGTTGATCATAAGTTTCATTCAAGGTAGTGATGTAGTAGTAAACATCTTCTTGATCCGGACCATACATACGACGTACACCGTCTTGAATGATCACTGGTACTTCAAATGCAAATGCTGGATCGTAAGATACACAGCTTGGAATCGTTAATGCTTGGATATGGCTATGACCATCTTCATGTTGTAAACCTTCACCATTTAAGGTTGTACGACCAGAAGTACCACCAATCATGAAACCTCTTGCACGTTGGTCACCTGCTAACCACATTAAGTCACCTACACGTTGGAAACCAAACATTGAGTAGTAAACAAAGAATGGAATCATTGGTAAGTCATTGGTGCTATATGAAGTTGCTGCTGCAATCCAAGAAGCTGTTGCACCTTGTTCGTTGATCCCTTCTTGTAATACTTGACCATCAATAGCTTCACGGTAATAAGCCACTTGTTCACGGTCTTGTGGCATATAGTTTTGACCATGTGGGTTATAGATACCGATTTGACGGAATAAACCTTCCATACCAAAAGTACGCGCTTCATCAGCGATAATTGGCACAATATGTTTTCCAATTGATTTATCTTTTAACAACACATTTAATGTACGTACAAACGCCATTGTGGTTGAAATTGGACGTGATTGTGCTTCAAATAATTGAGAAAACTCTTCAATTGCTGGCACATCAAATTGTTGTGTAAAGCGCGGTAAACGGCTTGGAACATAACCATGTAATGCTTGGCGACGTTCATGGATATATTTATATTCTTCTGAACCTTCTGCAAATTGGATATATGGTAATTTTTCAAGATCTGCATCAGAAACAGGAATATTGAAACGGTCACGTACGTGTTTAACGCCTGACATATCCATTTTCTTAACTTGGTGAGCAATATTCTTACCTTCTGCTGCATCACCCATTCCATAACCTTTGATAGTTTTAACAAGTAAAACAACTGGTTTACCTTTAACTTGTTTTGCTTTGTTAAGTGCAGCAAAAATTTTGATTGGATCGTGACCACCGCGGTTTAATGCCCAGATTTCATCATCTGTCATATCTTTCACTAAATCCGCAGTTTCTGGATAACGGCCAAAGAAGTGTTCACGTACATACGCACCATCTTTTGACTTCATTGTTTGGTAGTCACCATCAACCACTTCCATCATTAATTGTAGTAATTTACCTGAAGTGTCTTTTTGTAGTAAACGATCCCAACGACGTCCCCAAATAACTTTAATAACTTCCCAACCAGCACCATTAAAGTTGCTTTCTAATTCTTGGATAATTTTACCGTTACCTGTTACTGGGCCATCAAGACGTTGTAAGTTACAGTTAATAACGAAAACTAAGTTATCTAATTTTTCACGTGCAGCAAACGCTAACGCACCACGTGATTCAACTTCATCCATCTCACCATCACCTAAGAAGGCATATACAGTTTGATCTGAAGTATCTTTTAAGCCACGGTTATTTAAATATTTTAAGAAACGTGCTTGATAAATTGCGTTCAATGGTCCTAAGCCCATTGATACTGTTGGGAATTGCCAGAATTCTGGTAATAATCTTGGATGTGGATAAGAAGATAAACCTTTACCGTGAACTTCTTGACGGAAATTATCCATTTGTTCTTCGGTTAAACGACCTTCAACAAATGCACGAGCATAGATTCCCGGTGCGATATGACCTTGGAAGAAAACGAGGTCGCCACCATTTTTTTCGTTACGTGCTTTGAAGAAGTGGTTGAAACAAACTTCATATAAAGTCGCTGAAGATTGGAAAGACGCCATGTGTCCGCCTAATTCAAGATCTTTCTTAGACGCACGTAATACAGACATAATTGCATTCCAACGAACTGCACCACGAATACGACGTTCAAGGTCTAAATTACCTGGGTAATTAGGCTCTTCACTAACAGGAATGGTATTGATATAGTCTGTTGTCATTCCAGTAGGAAGTGAAACATTATTTGCTCTCGCACGTTGCACAAGTTGTTCAATAATATATTGAGCTCGTTCAACACCCTCTTCACGAATCACTGAATCGATTGCCAACAACCAATCGTTGGTTTCAATCGGATCCACGTCATTTTTTACCATATCCGACATGGGTTCTTCCTTTTTTATGTATTATAAGTTGACAAAATGCTGTAATACTTTCAACAGCAAGGAAAGTATTAAGCGACTGATAAAACATTATCTGTTAAATTAGGCCTGTGAAATCAAAGTGCAGACTTCACAATTTATTAACTAATTTTAGAAATTTTATTAGATTTTTTGAAATAAAGATAGATAAAATTTGTTTCAAAATACCAAAATTTCCTAAAATTGTCTATTTTATGACTAGCGTCACACCTAATATACCACTTATGGTCTAGTTCTTATTTACTTCATTATTGAAAGATTTATAGTGGCTTGTCTTTAGGCTAATGCCTAAATCGTTAAATAAATTTATTCTCTTTTTGTGGGGTTTCTCTACTCATTACACAAAAATCTATAATAGATTTTTATCATTCTGTGATCTCTATCACTTGTTCTCCTTGTTATTCAGCAAAATATCGTGTTTTTACACCTCATTCTTAGGCATTTGCACAATCCAGATCACTTTCCCCGCCTTTTATAATAATTACACACTATTTCAATCAATATGGAGTGATTTATGACAAATACTGCCCAATCTGTGCCTTTATATATTAAAGTCCATTCAACAGATAACGTTGCTATTATCGTTAATAGTAATGGTTTACCTGCTGGCACAACCTTTCCTGATGGTTTAACCTTAATTGAACATATACCACAAGGACATAAAGTTGCACTGATAGATATCCCAAAACAATCGCCAATTATTCGTTATGGAGAAATTATCGGTTATGCACTACGTGATATTCCTCAAGGAAGTTGGATTGATGAATCCATTGTTGAATTACCTAAAGCACCTCCACTAGAAACCTTGCCATTAGCTACTCGCCCTGCCCCGCAACTAGAACCTCTTACTGGTTATACTTTTGAAGGTTATCGTAATAAAGACGGTAGTGTAGGGACTAAAAATATGTTAGGTATCACAACCAGTGTCCATTGTGTTGCTGGAGTTGTTGATTATGTTGTAAAAATTATTGAAAAAGAATTACTTCCTCATTATCCGAACGTAGATGGGGTTGTTGGTTTAAATCATCTATATGGATGTGGTGTAGCCATTAATGCGCCAGCAGCTATTGTCCCTATCCGTACCATTCACAATATTGCGCTTAATCCTAATTTTGGTGGTGAAATTATGGTAATCGGTTTAGGTTGTGAAAAACTACAACCAACTCGATTATTAGAAGGTACACCTGACGTTTATCCTATTTCATTGGAAGATGCTTCAATTACCAGTTTACAAGATGAACAATTTGTCGGATTTGAAGCTATGTTGAAATCAATATTAGCTACTGCAAAACAACATCTAGAACGCCTTAATCAACGTAAACGCGAAACGTGTCCTGTTTCTGATTTAGTCGTCGGTATGCAATGCGGAGGTAGTGATGCTTTTTCTGGTGTCACTGCTAACCCAGCGGTTGGCTTTGCTTCTGATTTGTTAGTACGCTGTGGTGCAACTGTAATGTTCTCTGAAGTAACAGAAGTACGTGACGCTATTCATCTACTCACCCCACGAGCTATTGATCAACAGGTCGGCAAACGTTTATTAGAAGAAATGCAATGGTATGACGATTATCTTAATATGGGTAAAACAGACCGCAGTGCAAATCCCTCTCCAGGAAATAAAAAAGGTGGTTTAGCTAATGTTGTAGAAAAAGCGCTTGGTTCTATTGCCAAATCCGGTTCTAGCGCTATTGTTGAAGTTTTATCACCTGGTCAACGCCCAACTAAAAAAGGATTAATTTATGCAGCAACCCCAGCAAGTGATTTTGTCTGTGGTACTCAACAATTAGCTTCAGGGATTACAGTACAAGTCTTTACAACTGGACGCGGTACACCTTATGGCCTTGCTGCATTACCCGTTATCAAAGTCGCTACAAGAAGTGACTTAGCTAATCGTTGGTTTGATTTAATGGACATTAATGCAGGAACTATTGCTACCGGAGAAGCTACTATTGAAGATGTAGGCTGGCAGATTTTCCATTATATTTTAGATGTTGCTAGTGGACGTAAAACCACTTGGTCAGATAAATGGGGGTTACATAATGCCTTGTCTGTCTTTAATCCAGCACCTGTTACCTGATACTAAATACTAATTAATCAAAGCCTTTGTTATTCAACAAAGGCTTTATTTTAAATACAAAACAAATAAAAAAGAGGACATCCATGTCCTCTATATCACAGGTTCATTTAATTGTTGGTTTATGATGTAACGTGTAATGCCATATATAATAAGAAACGATCATCTGTACTATTCAGATTCAACCCTGTTAAATCAGCAATTTTATTCAGACGATACTCTAATGTATTACGATGAACATATAACGCTTTTGCTGTTGCAACAGTTTGCATATTATTTTCAAACCAAACCGCTAATGTTTTGCATAAAATTCCATTATTATCCATCAGCTGTAACTTACGAATTGGGCGTTCTAGCTCCTCTTTTTGCCAGCCATCTTTTAATTGATCTAATAACACCGGCAAAATCAATTCTTGATAATTATAAATACGTTGTTTTGGTAGGCGAGCCTTACCAATTTTTAAGGCTGTTTTAGCCGTATGATACGATAAAGACACACCATTTTCGCCAGGGAAATAGTGTCCTAACGCAATCCGTACATTCAATTTAGCTTTCTCATTCATACGAGAAAGTAGTTGTTGAATACGATTTAAATGTTCTTGTACATCCCAACGTCCAAATGCATTTAACGCTGGTTTTAATACAACTAATTCTGTCAACGAAGAAATAGCAACTAAGTTATCTCTTTCAGGCACTTTTAATAACGATTGTAAGTCTTGTAATTCACTACGTGCATTTTCAATACTTAATTGTCCACTATCTACCTCAATAACACAGGCAATACGTGGCATAGATAAATCCACGCCTAATCGATTAGCCCAATCGGCTAAACTCGCCGAATTATCTTTATTATTAATTAAATTTAATACCAACTCTTCTTTTAGACGAGTATCTTGCGCCAACATATCAAATAGTCTGGCCTATTCCAGCATCATCTCTGCGGTCATACAAACTAACTTACCAAACTCTTTTAAGCTAGTTGGATCACCTGTTAGCCCAATTACCCCAATAATTTTGCCATCTAATTTAAGCGGGAGATTAATTCCTGGTCTGACACCATGAAGGCTATGGATAACCGCCTTATCAATATCGACTGTTCGACCCTGGGAAAGGGCAAGTAATGCACCATCATGAATTTCCCCAACACGATTTAAATCACCACTGGCAATAATTCTGCCTTTTGCATCCATAATATTGATATTACAGTTAATAATATCCATTGTGCGTTCGACGATTTTCTGTGCTAGTTTTTCATCCAATAAATAAACTGACATAGCCTACCCTTTTATTGTTTACAATTAAGCATGAAATTGCATTTTGATCACTTCAGCCACATTGCGTGCAGTAATCTCAAGATTTTGAGCCGCATCCTGCATCGCCTCTGGGAAAGTACACACTTTATTCAAAATACTAAATACAGCATCAATCCCATAATCATGTACAACTTCAATATCTTTGCCTAACGATCCTGCAATACCAATCACCGGAATGTGGTATTTTTTCGCCACTGCGGCAACTCCAACAGGGACTTTACCATTAATACTTTGATGATCAATCCGACCTTCACCAGTAATAACGAGATCTGCATCTGCAACTTTCTTATCCAAAGCCAATAGCTCAACAATAATCTTGATACCACTTTTTAAACTACCTTGTAAGAAACCAGCAAAAGCTGCGCCTAACCCACCAGCTGCTCCAGTGCCTGGGATATCTGATACCGCTAAACCAAGATCTCTTTCCATCACTCGTGCAAAATGGGCTAGCGCTGCATCAAGTTGTTTCACCATTTCTGGCGTTGCTCCTTTTTGTGGGCCAAAAATTGCTGAGGCGCCTCTTTCACCCGTTAATGGATTAGTTACATCACAAGCAATTTCAAATTGGCAACCAGCTAATCTTTTATCCATTTCAGAGATATCAATCTTAGCCAAACGTGCTAATTCAGCACCACCATAACCAATTTGATTCCCTTCACTATCCAATAACTTAACACCTAACGCTTGTAACATTCCTGCACCAGCATCATTGGTTGCGCTTCCCCCTAATCCTACAATGAAATGTGTTACTCCATAATCCAATGCAGAAAGGATTAATTGGCCTACACCATATGTTGTAGTAATTAATGGATTTCGCTTATCGAAAGGGACTTGTTCTAGACCACTTGCAGAAGCAATTTCAATGAAAGCTGTTTTTTCGTCACCTGAAATACCCCAAAATGCAGGCATAATTTCACCAAGTGGCCCAACAACATCAACTGCAATTACCTTACCATTGGTTGCTTCCACCATGGTTTCGACTGTGCCTTCTCCCCCATCTGCAACAGGTACTTTTACATATTCTGCATCTGGGAAAACTTGTTTAAATCCCTTTTCTATTACATCAGCCACTTGCATCGCAGACAGGCTCTCTTTATAAGAATCGGGTGCAATTACAACTTTCATGTTAACAACCTCACTTTTGATCTTGTTCTAGGGAAACAGAGGAGCTACTAGCTCCTCTATACAACCGCTTAGAAACGTTTAATTTCAGTACCTGCTAATTTTTCATAATAACGAGCTAATGCGCTATGATCTGCACCACCTAACTCATCTACTTTCAATGCTTGCATCATTTCCATTACTGATGCTGTAAGCGGTAAATATGCACCTACACCATGAGAAGTATCAATTGCATTAGCTAAGTCTTTGATATGTAAATCAATACGGAAACCTGGTTTGAAGTTACGATCTAATACCATTGGTGCTTTTGCATCTAACACTGTACTACCAGCTAATCCACCACGAATTGCTTGATAAACTAATTCAGGATCAACACCAGCTTTAGTTGCTAACATTAACGCTTCTGACATTGCTGCAATATTTAATGCCACAATGACTTGATTAGCTAATTTTGTTACATTACCTGCACCAATTTCACCAGTATAAACGACAGAACCAGCCATTGCTTTCATGATATCGTAGTATTTATCAAAAACATCCTTTTTACCACCAACCATTACTGATAAAGTACCATCAATTGCTTTTGGCTCCCCACCACTTACCGGAGCATCTAACATATCGATACCTTTTTTCTCAAGTTCTGCATAAATTTCACGGCTTGCTAATGGTGCAATAGAACTCATATCAATTACAACACTACCCGCTTTCGCACCTTCAACTACCCCATTTTCACCTAATACAACTGATTTTACATGTGGTGAATTTGGTAACATTGTAATAATAACATCTACTTGTTCTGCTACTGCTTTTGGTGTTTCAGCACTTACTGCACCTGCAGCAACAACTTCTTTAACCACTTCTTGATTACGATCCATAACAACCAATGAATAACCTGCTTTTAATAAGTTTTTGCTCATTGGTTTACCCATGATTCCTAGACCGATAAATCCGATTTTCATAATTTCACCTCTTTCTTAGTTAAAAATGTATAACATTCAATCAATTACTTTTTAAATGTGTTGCATAAGTTTTGAGTGGCTGCTCTAAACACACCCAAATCACTACCTACTGCAACAAAAGTTGCACCCCATTCAAGATAACGACGTGCATCTTGTTCTACTGGCGCTAAAATTCCACACGCTTTACCATGTTTTTTCGTGCACTCAAAAATAGCTTTAATCACTTTTTGTACTTCTGGATGATTTGGTTGACCTAAATAACCAAGAGCAGCAGAAAGATCTCCCGGACCAACAAACAAGCAATCAACTCCTTCTACCGCAGCAATAGCATCAACATTATCAACGCCTTCTTGGCTTTCAATTTGTACAATTACCGTAATATTGTCATTAATCATTGAGAAATAATTTGGCACTGTTGCATAGCCATTACTACGGTGAGAAACAGATACACCACGAATACCTGCCGGTGGATAGCGTGTTGCGGCAACAGCTTGAGCCGCTTCTTCCGCATTTTCTACATAAGGAATTAAAAAGTTGTAGAAACCAATATCTAATAAACGTTTAATAACAACAGGTTCATTTTGTGGCGGACGCACAATTGGCATACTGTCGCTATCTTTCAACGCCATTAATTGAGGAATAAATGATAGAACATCATTCGGAGCGTGTTCACCATCTAATAATAACCAATCAAAACCTGCTAATCCTAAAACTTCCGTAGTGATTGGATTACCTAATGCACTCCAACAACCAATTAGGGTTTCACCTTTAAGCAACTTCTGTTTAAATAGATTTGGCAAATATTTTTCATTCATAATTATGGTCCTTTAAGTGGGAAAATGATTTGTGAAAAAGTCTAATCGAGCCTTTTTAAATAAACACTATTCAACAGCACAAATATTTTATTTTTTTTTAGTACCTAAATGTGCATTTGCACAGTCGTTATGTCATAAATGCCAAATCACCTTTTATCAAAGTTTATTTTTTGACCTAAAATTTAGCTTAAAAATGCTTTTTTTGTGATGTCAGTCACATTTTATCTGGCATATGCACAAAGAAATTTTATTTTACCCACGTGATCTTCTGATATTCCGTGAATTCTTAAAATGGAGTGTTTTCCTATAATGCTTGGCAAGTAAATTGCAACCCCATATAGGAGTCATCTTATGAACGACAACACCCTTAACGCTACTTCTACAACTGCAGAAGTAATAAAACGCACCAATGTCCGCTGGGTCATTGTGGTACTACTATTCTTTGTTACAGCAATTAACTATGGTGACCGTGCCACCCTGGCTATTGCTGGAAAGCCAATGTCAGATGCGATTGGTATTGATGCTGCTGGCATGGGCTGGGTATTCTCAGCTTTTTCTTGGGCATATGTATTAGGCCAATTACCTGGAGGATGGTTATTAGATAAATTCGGTTCCAAGAAAGTTTATTTCTTAGGTATCGTATTCTGGTCACTCTTTACCTTACTACAAGGTGCAGTTGGTCTATTCTCTGGTGTTTGGGCATTAATTATTCTATTCTCACTACGTTTTCTCGTTGGATTAGCCGAATCACCGTCCTTCCCAGGTAATAGTCGTATTGCCGCTGCTTGGTTCCCTGCAAAAGAACGCGCTACTGCCGTTGCGATCTTTAACTCAGCTCAGTATTTTGCCACTGTTATCTTTGCTCCAATTATGGGCTGGCTAACTGCTGAAATCGGCTGGGAATCCGTATTTATCTTTATGGGTTCTGTAGGTTTAATTATCAGTATCGTTTGGTTAAAAGTGATTTATAACCCTAAAGATCACCCAAAAGTAAACCAAACTGAAATTGACTATATTGAAGCTGGTGGTGCATTAACTAATATGGATCAAGGCAAAAAAGAAGGTAAAAATGAAGGCCCTAAACTTGGCTATGTAAAACAACTTCTTAGCAATCGTATGTTGCTTGGTGTTTATCTTGGTCAATATTGTATTAACTGTTTAACCTTCTTCTTCATTACTTGGTTCCCAGTATATTTGGCAACTGAAAGAGGTTTAGATCTTAAATCTGTTGGTTTTATTGCTGCTATTCCTGCAATCTGTGGTTTCTTAGGTGGCTTAGCAGGTGGTGTTATCTCTGACGCTTTAATGAAGAAAACAAATTCACTTTCTATTGCACGTAAAACCCCGATTGTACTCGGTATGTTAGGTTCAATGACAATGGTAGTGTGTAATTATGTAGATTCTATTTACCTCGTTGTTCTCTTTATGTCGATTGCTTTCTTTGGTAAAGGTGTTGGTGCATTAGGTTGGGCGGTTATGGCTGATACAGCACCAAAAGAAATCAGTGGTTTAGCCGGTGGTTTATTCAATATGTGTGGTAACTTATCTGGTATCGTATCACCAATTGCTATCGGTTATATTGTAAAAATGACAGGCCACTTTGAATATGCCCTCATCTTTGTTGCAGTACATGCATTGGTTGCCGCATTTAGTTTCCTCTTTATCGTTGGACCAATCAAACGTATGGAATTAAAACCACTTGATTAAGATTATCAAATTAAAATTACACTTTATAATTCACAAAATTTAATTCAAAAATAGGAGTTTATTATGAGTTCATCAACCCCAGTTATTACTGAAATGCAAGTTATTCCAGTAGCCGGCCACGACAGTATGTTATTAAACTTAAGTGGTGCACACTCCCCTTACTTCACCCGAAATATCGTTATCTTAAAAGACAACAGTGGTCACACTGGTGTTGGTGAAGTCCCGGGTGGTGAAAAGATTCGTCAAACTTTAGAAGATGCTAAACCATTAGTATTAGGCAAAGGTTTGGGCGAATATAAAAATGTAATGGAAGCAGTACGTAAAACATTCTCTGATCGCGATGCTGGCGGCCGTGGTTTACAAACTTTCGATTTAAGAACTACTATTCACGTTGTTACCGCAATTGAAGCAGCAATGCTTGACTTATTAGGTCAATTCCTCAATGTATCTGTTGCTTCTTTATTAGGTGATGGTCAACAACGTGATGCAGTTGAAATGTTAGGTTATCTCTTCTTTATCGGCGATAGAAAGAAAACTACTCTTGCTTACCAAAACCAAGAAAATGATCCTTGTGAATGGTATCGTATCCGTCATGAAGAAGCATTAACTCCAGAAGCTGTTGTTCGTCTTGCTGAAGCTGCCTATGAAAAATATGGCTTTAATGATTTCAAACTTAAAGGTGGTGTATTACATAGCGAAGCAGAAGCAGAAGCGGTAACAGCATTAGCAAAACGCTTCCCAAATGCGCGTGTTACACTAGATCCAAATGGTGCTTGGTCACTTGATGAAGCAATTAAAGTCGGTAAACAACTCCGTGGTGTTTTAGCTTATGCTGAAGATCCTTGTGGTGCAGAACAAGGCTATTCTGGCCGTGAAGTCATGGCTGAATTCCGCCGTGCAACTGGTTTACCAACTGCAACCAATATGATTGCCACTGACTGGCGTCAAATGGGACACACAATTTCATTACAATCTGTTGATATTCCATTGGCCGATCCTCACTTCTGGACAATGCAAGGTTCAGTACGTGTTGCTCAAATGTGTAATGAATGGGGTTTAACTTGGGGTTCACACTCTAACAACCACTTTGATGTTTCCTTAGCTATGTTTACCCATGTTGCTGCCGCAGCACCAGGAGACATTACAGCAATTGATACCCACTGGATTTGGCAAGAAGGTAACCAACGTCTAACTAAAGAACCATTAAAAATTGTGAATGGTTTAGTTGAAGTACCGAAAAAACCTGGTTTAGGTATCGAATTAGATATGGATCAAGTAATGAAAGCGCATGAACTCTATAAAAATATGGGATTAGGCGCACGTGATGATGCTATGGCAATGCAATTCCTGATTCCAGGATGGACATTTGATAATAAAAAACCTTGTTTAGTAAGATAATTTTCATCTGATTGCACTACTCTAACCTATTCGCCAATAACCTAAGTTATTGGCGAATTTTTCTACCTATATACCTCTAACAAACATTAGCTTTCCGATTACAAATTTTGTACAATCTACGCCTTTTTTGAGTGATTAATCTGTTTATTTATATATAAAAACCTATGAATACTACAACTCCAAACATTGGCTTTTTAAGCCTTGGTTGTCCAAAAAATTTAGTGGATTCTGAACGTATTTTGACTGAATTACGTGCGGAAGGTTATAACATTGTTCCTACTTATGAAAACGCAGATCTTGTTATTGTCAATACCTGTGGTTTTATTGATAGCGCAGTACAAGAATCATTAGAAGCGATTGGCGAAGCGTTAGAAGAAAACGGTAAAGTGATCGTAACTGGCTGCTTAGGAGCAAAAGAGAATCAAATTCGTGAAGTTCATCCAAAAGTATTAGAAATTACTGGACCACATAGCTATGAAGCGGTGATGAATCACGTTCATAAATATGCACCTAAACCAGAATATAATCCTTATATTAATGTCGTTACAAAACAAGGGATTAAGCTAACACCTAAACATTATGCGTATGTCAAAATTTCTGAAGGCTGTGATCATCGTTGTACTTTCTGCATTATTCCATCAATGCGCGGTGATTTAGATAGTCGTCCAATTAATACAATTTTAGATGAAGCTAAACGTTTAGTTGATGCAGGTGTTAAAGAATTATTGATCGTCTCTCAAGATACTTCCGCTTATGCTTTAGATAAAAATCAAAAAGAACAGAAGTCAAAAACGGTGTTTTGGAACGGTATGCCAATCAAAAACGATTTGCTTACCCTCTGTGAACAGTTAGGTACATTAGGTGTTTGGGTACGTTTACACTACGTTTATCCCTACCCACACGTAGATAAACTTATTCCATTAATGGCACAAGGAAAAATCTTGCCTTATTTAGATATTCCGCTACAACACGCTAGCCCAAAAATCTTAAAAGCTATGAAACGTCCTGGTGCTATCGATCGTACTTTAGAAAGAATTAAACAATGGCGTGAAATCTGTCCAGAATTAACTCTACGTTCAACCTTTATCGTGGGTTTTCCTGGTGAAACTGAAGAAGATTTCCAAATGCTACTTGATTTTATTCAAGAAGCTCAACTTGACCGTGTCGGCTGTTTTAAATTTAGTCCAGTAGAAGGTGCACCTGCAACAGAAATGGCAGATCAAGTCCCAGAAGAGGTTAAAGAAGAACGCTTCCATCGTTTTATGCAGCTACAACAACAAATTTCTGCTGCACGTTTGCAACAAAAAATCGGTAAAACTCTACCTGTGATGATTGATGAAATTGATGAGGAAGGAATTATCGGTCGTTCAATGGCAGACGCACCAGAAATTGATGGGGTTGTTTATATTGATAATCTCAGCGAACAAAATGTTAAAATCGGCGATATTGTGATGGCTACTATTCACAATGCTGATGAATATGATTTGTGGGCAACCATTTAATCTTTAAACTATATCGGGAGATTTGAGGATAACTTCACCAATAGCCACAAATCTCCTTTCTTTCACATTCACAAACTGACTAATCTGTGCTAAAACCTCTCCGTTCCTGATGAAAATAAAACGATTTTTGATAAGAGAGAGGCAGTTATGACAGAAATATCTTTCCCTTCAACTTCACAATCTATCCAACCTGCGGAAATTTACCTTGCCGGTGGGTGTTTTTGGGGATTAGAAGCCTATTTCGCAGCAATTGGTGGCGTATTAGATGCAGAGTCTGGTTATGCTAATGGCGACAGTGAAAATCCAAGTTATCAACAAGTTTGTCAAGGCAGCGGACACGCTGAAACAGTTAAAGTCACTTATGATGCCAAACAGCTTTCCCTAAAAACTATTCTGGAATATTATTTTCGTGTAATAGATCCAACAAGCCTCAATAAACAAGGTCATGATCAAGGTATTCAATATCGTACTGGTATCTACTATACCCATCCTGAACAAAAGCCGATTATTGATGCAGCCATGGCCCAAGAGCAAACTAAATGGCAACAACCATTAGTCGTTGAAGTTCAGCCATTACAAAGTTATTACCCTGCCGAAGAATACCACCAAGATTATTTAGCAAAAAATCCTAATGGATATTGCCATATTGACTTACGTAAAGCCGAAGAAGTCATTATTGACGCTGATAAATACACTAAGCCAACTGATGCTGAGATTCAGCAGAAATTAACGGCTGAAGCGTTTAATGTTACTCAACAAAATGGTACAGAACGCCCTTTCTCTAATCGCTACTGGAATTTTTTCGAACCTGGGTTGTATGTCGATATTATTAGCGGTGAACCATTATTTGCTTCCAATGATAAATTTCCTTCTGAGTGTGGCTGGCCAAGCTTTACCAAACCGATTGCTGCAGATGTTGTAGTTTATCATCGCGATACTAGCCATGGCATGATACGCACAGAAGTCCGATCTCGAGTTGCTGATGCCCATTTAGGTCACGTATTTGAAGATGGTCCTCAGGATAAAGGAGGATTACGTTATTGCATTAATAGTGCTGCTCTGCGTTTTATTCCATTACAGCAATTAGTTGCAGAAGGCTATGCTTATCTTTATAAGCGGATTAATAAATAGTTAATTATGAATTAAATTCATTTTAAAACTGAAAATTATTAAATTGACGCAACTCTAAAATATCCCTATTTTAATGTCTAGACGGCTAAACATCTAAATAAGGAGAATAATATGAGTTACGCCAAGGAAATTGATGTTTTAAATAGAAGCATTGCAGATTTAAATGGAGAAATTAATGTTTCTTTTGAGTTTTTCCCACCCAAAAATGAAAAAATGGAAAATCTGCTTTGGGACTCAATCCAACGCTTAAAAGTATTACAGCCTAAATTTGTTTCTGTAACTTATGGTGCAAACTCTGGTGAGCGTGAGCGTACTCATGGTGTGGTTAAAGCCATCAAACAACAAACTGGTATTGAAGCCGCACCACATCTTACTGGGATTGATGCCTCACCAGAACAATTAAAGCAAATTGCTAAAGAGTATTGGGATAGTGGTATTCGACGTATTGTCGCTTTACGTGGCGATGAACCGCCTGGTTACAGTAAAAAGCCATTTTACGCTCGCGACTTAGTCACTTTATTGAAAGGTGTTGCTGATTTTGATATCTCTGTTGCAGCCTATCCAGAAGTTCATCCTGAAGCAAAATCTGCACAAGCCGATTTAATTTTTCTTAAACAAAAAGTAGAAGCGGGCGCGAATCGAGCAATTACTCAATTTTTCTTTGATATTGACAGTTATCTGCGTTTCCGTGATCGCTGCGTTACCGTAGGCATTGATGTTGAAATTGTACCGGGTATTTTACCTGTATCTAATTTTGTTCAATTACAAAAAATGGCAAAAGTGACTAATGTTCGCATTCCAAGTTGGATGTATAAACTTTATGATGGTTTAGAACAAGACCAAACAACCCGTAATTTGATTGGTGCAAGCATTGCGATTGATATGGTAAAAATCCTTTCTAAAGAAGGGGTAAAAGATTTCCATTTCTATACCTTAAATCGTTCTGAACTCACTTATGCAATCTGCCATACCTTAGGATTACGTCCGCATCTTGCGGCTGCATAGAAAGGATTTTTTAGGAATACATAGATAAACAAAAGGCTATTTGCCTTAAGACAAATAGCCTTCTCAATCAATCTAAAAATCGCTTTAAACGACTACACTCTCTTTTAATGAAACCGTTAAGTTAAACACTAAATGTTCTGGGTGGCTATCTTTACTATCTGCACAGAAATAACCTTCACGTTCAAATTGGTAAGATTTTTCTGCTTCCGCCGCACTTAAACTTTGTTCAACAAAACCGTGTTTCACCACAAGTGAATCTGGATTAAGCACTTGATGAATATCTTCCGCCGCACTCGGATTTGATACAGTAAATAAGCGATCATATAAACGGAATTCAGCTGGATGATTATGTGTTGCTGATACCCAATGAATTACCCCTTTTACTTTACGTCCATCTGCCGGATTTTTCCCTAATGTATCAGGATCATAAGTACAATATACGGTAGTGATATTGCCTTGCTCATCTTTCTCAACGCGCTCTGCTTTAATCACATACGCATTACGTAAACGTACTTCTTTACCTAACACAAGACGTTTGTAATGTTTATTTGCTTCTTCACGGAAATCTGCTTGATCAATATAGATCTCTTTAGTGAATGGTAAAGTTCGTGTTCCAAGCTCTTCACGATTTGGATGGTTTGGTGCAGTTAATAATTCTTCACCATTAAAATTCTCGATCACAATCCGTAAAGGATTAATCACCGCCATCGCACGTGGTGCATTGGTATTTAAATCTTCACGAATACAAGCTTCTAAAGCACTATACTCCACCACATTATCTTGTTTTGTGACACCAATACGGCGACAGAACTCACGAATAGATTCTGGCGTATAACCACGACGACGTAAGCCTGAAATTGTTGGCATCCGTGGATCATTCCAACCATCAACAATACCTTCATTCACTAACTGTAATAACTTACGTTTAGACGTTAAGGTACTTTCTAAATTCAAACGAGAAAACTCATATTGATGTGGTAACGGACGTTCAATCGAAATATTTTCTAATACCCAATCATATAAACGGCGATTATCTTGGAATTCTAATGTACAGAGTGAATGGGTAATACGTTCGATCGCATCTGAAATACAGTGCGTAAAATCATACATTGGATAAATACACCATTTATCGCCTGTTTGATGATGATGGGCAAATTTAATGCGATATAGAACAGGATCTCGCATTACAATAAATGGTGATGCCATATCAATTTTGGCACGTAATGCCGCTTTACCTTCAGCAAACTCACCATTCTTCATTTTTTCAAATAATGCTAAGTTTTCTTCTACCGAACGATCACGATATGGGCTATTTTTACCTGGCTCTGTTAATGTTCCACGATATTCACGCATCTCTTCTGGTGAAAGTTCATCAACATATGCTAATCCTTTTTTAATTAGTTCAATCGCATAGCCATAAAGTTGATCAAAATAATCTGATGCATAACGCGGTTGTCCATCCCAAGTAAAGCCAAGCCACTCTACGTCTTGCTTAATTGACTCCACATAGCTCATATCTTCTTTTACTGGGTTGGTATCATCAAAACGTAAATTACATTTCCCCTGATAATCTTCAGCAATACCAAAGTTTAAGCAGATAGATTTTGCATGACCAATATGTAAATAGCCGTTTGGCTCTGGTGGGAAGCGAGTATGCACAGATTGATGTTTACCTTGTGCAAGATCTTCGTCAATAATTTGACGAATAAAATTTGTTGGTTTTATCTCAGTCGTTTCTGTATGACTCATAATTTCCTCAAGTTGAGTTTACGCAAAATAATTTTCGCATTTTACACTTTTTAGCAAATAACACCAAACCGAAGGTTTAGTAAATACTAATTTTCTTCTAACTTTTTATCTTCATTATTCTGCATTGGTAAATTCCAGTCAGATTATTCGCAAAATAGCATCATCATACTCTCCTTTTACCAATAATCTGATCTTCAATTCCCAAAATAGTATTTGTTTACAAGATGATCTTTCTATAAAATGAATGAATGTTCATTTAGTAGAAAAAATCCTTGTTTGTTGAAAGGATCAATTTATGACATTAAAGAAAAAATTTATTTGGAGCCTTGCCATTGTTTTTATTATTGCTGGGCTCTTTTATTATTTTACACACGATAACCAACCTCAAACCTCATACTTCACTGAAACTGTAAAAAAAATGGATCTACAGCAAACTGTGGTCGCTACCGGCACAGTACGTAGCTCAAAACGTGTTGAAGTTGGGGCAAGAGTATCTGGTAAAGTAGAAAAAATTTATGTCAAACTTGGACAACAAGTGAAAAAAGGAGAATTAATTGCTCAACTTGATTCGATTACTCAGGAAAACGCACTGAATACCGCTGTTGCACAATTAGCTTCTTATAAAGCCCAACTTGCTGCTGCAGAAACTGCTTATCGAATTGCGCAATCTAATTATGATCGAGTGGCAAAATTATATAAAAAACAAGCAAGCTCATTGAATGATTACGAAACTGCACAAAATACTTTAGAAACTGCGAAAGCAAGCGTGGCACAAATTCAAGCTCAAGTAAAACAAGCTGAAATTGAAGTAAATACGGCAACAACAAACTTGAATTACACTAAAATTACTTCTCCTTTAGATGGTACTGTAATCTCTATTCCTGTATCTGAAGGGCAAACGGTTAATGCAAATCAAACAACACCAACCATTATTCAAGTGGCTGATTTAGATACAATGTTGATTAAACCTGAAATTTCTGAAGGCGATATCACCAAAATACAAGCAGGTATGACCGTCAAATTTTCAACGTTGGCTGAACCAGATGAAATTTATACCGCTAAAATTGATTCAGTTGATCCTGCAATGACCACGCTGACTGACAATGAATATACTGAATCTGTGAGTGATACTAATGCAATTTATTATTATGCCAATGTGTTGGTAAATAATTCACAACATAAGCTACAAATTGGTATGACGACACAAAACACTATTATCATTGCTGAAAAACAAAATGTATTAACAGTGCCAACCTTAGCCATTCGTAAGCAAGGCAACCAATCCATCGTTCAAGTTCTAGAAAATGGTAAAGTGCTGGAAAAAGTGATCACGACTGGTTTACATGACGACATTAATACTGAGGTCGTTTCTGGGCTTACTGAAGGTGAAAAAGTCATTGTTTCCCAATCTTCAAGCAGTGATGCACCGAGTGTTAGAGTTAGAACACCAAGAATGATGTAATGAGGTTTTTATGCAAAATATTATTGAAATCAAAAACCTCAATAAATTTTTTGGCGAGGGAGAAAACCGAGTTCATATTCTAAAAAACATTCACCTTGATATTCAGCAAGGTGATTTTATTGCGATTATTGGGACATCTGGATCTGGTAAATCTACTTTAATGAACATTATTGGTTGTTTAGATACACCTACGAGTGGTTCATACAAAATTACTGAACAAGAAACCGCTACACTAACAGCAGATCAGCTCTCGGAATTACGCCAACAGCGTTTTGGTTTTATCTTTCAACGCTACAATTTATTACCTACATTAAATGCTCAAGAAAATGTGGCATTACCCGCCGTTTATACAGGGATGGCAAAAGAGGAAAGATTAGCTCGAGCTGCACAATTACTCGATAAATTAGGTCTAGCCAATAAAATGGAAAATAAGCCCAATCAACTATCTGGTGGGCAACAACAACGAGTCAGCATTGCTCGAGCACTAATGAATGGTGGTGATATTATTCTCGCTGATGAACCAACTGGCGCATTAGACTCGAAAAGTGGTGAAATGGTAATGCAAATTTTGCAACAACTTCACCAAGAAGGGCACACCATTATTTTAGTTACTCATGATCCTAATATCGCCAAATTTGCCAGCCGGATCATTGAAATTAAAGATGGGGAAATTATCCAAGATCACCGTAACAATCATAATCTGCAACATAGACCAATTAGTCAGGCAAATAATCATACTGGTTTTGCTTTTTATCGTGATCAATTTATTGAAGCACTTAATATGTCGATTAAAGCGATTATCGCTCATAAATTGCGCTCTTTATTAACAATGCTTGGAATCATTATCGGAATAACTTCAGTTGTATGTGTGGTTGCCTTAGGTAATGGTTCACAACAAAAAGTCTTACAAAATATCAATTCGCTTGGCACTAATACGATGGATATCTTCAATGGTACTGGTTTTGGTGATCGACGAGCGGAAAGTATGCAAAATCTTACTGTTGCTGATAGTGAAATGTTGATGAAACAGCCTTATATTGAAAGCGTAACGCCAAATAGTTCGGTAAGTGGGACATTGACTTATCGCAATAGTGCATTCACCGCTCAAGTGCGAGGTGTTAGTGAACAATATTTTAATGTAAAAGGGATTCAATCTGCACTTGGAAGCCTATTTACCGCTCAAGATGTGAAATTAAATCAATCTGTTGCGGTAATTGATCAAAATACCCAACGCCGAATATTTAAAGATAATAATCCGCTTGGGCAAATTATTATGATCAATAAAAAGCCATTAAAAATTATTGGTGTGGTCAATACTTCTAATGTCATGGGCATTAATAGTGAAAATTTAAATATTTGGATTCCTTATACTACTGCAATGAATAAAATCTCAGGTGAGAAAAAAATCAGTTCAATTACAGTAAAAGTATCCGAAGGCATTACTACGGCAGCAGCCGAAAAAAATGTAACAGCCCTGCTATTAAGTCGTCATGGCAAAAAAGACTTTTTTATTTTAAATACAGATACGATTAAACAAACCATAAAAAGTACCACCAATACAATGAAATTGTTAATCTCTTCGATTGCGTTAATTTCATTAATTGTCGGTGGGATTGGGGTGATGAATATTATGTTGGTATCAGTGACAGAAAGAACCAAAGAAATTGGTGTCAGAATGGCAATCGGTGCCAAACAGCATAATATCTTACAGCAATTTCTCATCGAAGCGGTATTAGTCTGTTTAGTCGGAGGCATTATTGGTATCTGTTTATCTGGCATAATTGGTGTATTATTTAATCAATTTATGACCGATTTTACGATGCTATTTTCTACATTCTCGATTGTTGTCGCAGTACTCTGTTCAACCTTAATTGGGATTATTTTTGGTTATGTTCCTGCACAAAATGCAGCCAAACTGAACCCAATTACAGCGTTATCTCAAGAGTAAATTACCTTATATTAGGAATAATTTCAGATGTGATTACTGGTCGAAAATGGGGAAAATTGCTATAATTTTTATAACATTTTTATCTATTTTCTAAGGATATATTTTTAAGGATAACTATGAAGAAGTTTAATAAAATTACTGCGGCATTACTTTTATCCACTATTCTAGTTGGCTGTGCCAATATTGATGATTCATTTAATGCAAGCCAACAAAATTTTGAACAATATATTTCTGCTACTTCACAATTTAATGTTAATGAAGAGTGGTGGAAATTATATAACGATCCTCAACTCAACCGGTTAATCGATCTTGCATTAAAAAATAATCTTGATTTAGCAAAAAGTGCTGTTGCCGTCAATGTTGCTTTATACAAAGCAAATTTATTGGGTGCAAATTTAGTACCAACATTTAGTGGCGGCAGTGAATCCTCAGCCAGTAAGAATATTAAACAAGGGGGTAATTCAACTGTTGTACATACTGGTCAAATTGGTATTAGTTATACGCTTGATCTCTGGCGTAAACTCGCTGATTCAGCTGATGCCACAGAATGGGAACATAAAGCAACCGTTGAAGATCTCGCCGCCGCTCGTTTAGCCTTAATTAATAGTGTGATTGACACCTATTATAGTCTTGCTTATTTAAATGATGCGATTAAAGCCACAGAAGAATCTGTAAATTATTACAATCAGATCAATACGGTGGTGCAAAATAAACAACGTTTCGGAGTCATTGATCAATTAAGTAGTGCTCAAGCAATGCAAGCTGTATTAACAGCGCGCAACACACTTCTTGATTTACAAGCACAACAAAAAACTGCACAACAAACATTGCACAACTTATTAAATCTAAAACCGAATGAACCACTCAATTTAGCTTTGCCAACCTTATTGAAAGTAAAATTGCCTGGGGTAAATTTAAACGTTCCGGTTGAAGTTATTGCAAATCGTCCTAATGTTCGTGCCGCTCAATATCGCTTACAAAGTACCTTTAAAGATGCTAAAGCAATGCAAAAGAGTTGGTTCCCAACCATTAGTTTAGCTGGCACACTACAAGCGAGTGGTACTAAGCTAAATAATGTCAGTGATAACCCAATGGGAGTAGGTACGTTAGGAATTACTCTACCATTCCTCTCTTGGCAAACTGTTAAATGGAACGTTAAAATTTCTGAAGCAACTTATGAAGCATCTCGTTTAAGTTTTGAACAAAGTATTACTACTGCATTAAATGAAATTGATGCTCTCTATTTTGCTTATCAACAATCACAACGTAGTTATGACAATCTATTAAATAAATACAACTACGATAAGAGAATTAGTCAATATTATCGTGATCGTTATAATGCAGGCGTTTCAGAATTAAAAGATTGGTTATCCGCAGCGAATACCGAAAAAGCCTCTGAAATCTCTATTTTAAATCAAAAATATAATTTGATTAAAAATGAAACTGCGGTTTATCAAGCAATGGCAGGTTATTACAATAAAAAATAAGATCAATGCCTAAAACTAAAAAAGATACACTACCCCAGTGTATCTTTTTTATTGGCTAATTTTGTTCATTCAAACAAAATTAATACAGAAAGTAATTGCGATATAATTATTCAACAATTGGCACAATTTTTATTGCGTGTGAGCCTTTGTCGCCATGGACAGCTTCAAACTGTACTTTTTGTCCTGCTTTTAATGAACGATAACCATCCATTTCGATCACAGAATAATGTGCGAAAATATCGCCTTGTTGACCTTCAGCAGAAATAAAACCGAACCCTTTTGCATTGTTAAACCACTTAACTACACCGATTTCCATAATAACCTCGAATAATGGATTTTTTAACTTAATTAAAAATATACAACGGCAGGATCGCCTTGTACTGGCTACATATTTATCCAAGTTAACAGATAAATCAAATAGCTAATGTTTAAAATTAGCGGGAGATCACAGAAATTTAGTAAATTTGTTTAAAAACAGTCTTATTTCTGGCAAATTAACCTCAAATTTGAGGTTTTATCCTCAGTTATCATTCTCTATAATCATGATGTAATTTTTTTGTATTTTTAAATTCAATCCAAAATATGACTGATTTCTCATTTTTTATTTATGACTACGAAAGTTTTGGCGTAGACCCTGCCCGAGATCGCCCCGCTCAATTTGCTGGTATCCGTACTGATCAAGATTTTAATATTATTGGTGACCCCATTATTCTTTATTGTAAACAGACCGATGATTATCTACCGCACCCTGCGGCGGTGGTATTAACTGGAATCACGCCACAGCTTTGTAATCAACAAGGTGTTAGCGAACCTGAATTTGCCGAAAAAATCCTTGCAGAGTTTAGCCAACCCAATACGTGTATTATGGGATATAACAATATCCGTTTTGATGATGAAATGACACGTTATACTTTTTATCGTAATTTTATTGATCCTTATGAATACAGTTATAGTCACGGCAATTCACGTTGGGATTTACTTGATCTCGTCCGAGCAACTTATGCTTTACGCCCAGATGGGATTAACTGGGTCTATGATGACGAAGGGATGCCTAGCTTTCGCTTAGAATTATTAACTAAAGCGAATGGGATTGAACATAGCCATGCGCATGATGCCATGTCCGATGTTTATGCCACGATTGAAATGGCAAAATTAATCAAGCAAAAACAACCAAAACTTTTCGATTACTTTTTTAAAAATCGAGGTAAAAAAGAGTTAGAACAGCTTGTTGATTACATTAATATGACACCATTAGTTCATGTATCGGGTATGTTAGGTAATTATCGTGGCAACACCAGCTGGATGGTACCATTAGCACCACACCCGACTAATAAAAATGCAGTTATCTTTTGTGATCTTGCGAGCGATCTGAGCGACTTATTAACGCTTGATGCAGAAACATTAAAGCAGAATCTTTATACGAAGAAAACAGAGTTAGAACAGCTAGGTAAAAAAGCGGTTCCATTAAAATTAGTACATCTTAATAAATGTCCAATTTTAGCCCCTGCAAAAACGTTATTACCTGAAACTGCTACGCGACTCGGTATTGATCGCCAACTTTGTCTAGACAATCTCGCTAAATTAAAAGAAAGACCTGATATTCGTGAAAAAGTACATCAGATCTATCTCGATGAATATTCTAATCAATATGACGATGTTGAAACTGCACTTTATACAGGATTTTATCCTTATTCAGATAAAAACAATTTGGCAATTTTACGTACCTTACCTGCAGAAAAATTAGCTGACCATAGTTTAAGTTTTCAAGATGCCCGTATTCCCGAATTGCTTTTTCACTATCGAGCAAGACATTTTTATAAAACCCTTTCTCGAGCTGAGCAGGTGAAATGGCAAAAATATTGTCGCACCAAATTGGAACAATATAGTGAAAACTTTATTGCTGAATTAGAAAAGCTTTCCGCTGAATATGCTAATGATGAAAACAAATTAACTTTGCTAAAAAATCTTTATGATTATGGTTTAAAGTTGATGATGAAATGATAAGATAGACAGCAATTTAGCAAATACATATAAATTTTTTAACGTTTTATTAAAATTTATTAAGCAAACTGGAATAACTTATTTCAGTAGGAATAGCCTTAAATATTCTAATGAATATTAAGTCAATAATAAACAACACATACTTATTAATAGTTAATCAGAGAGGTGATTATGAGTAAAATTATCTATACCTACACAGATGAAGCTCCCGCTTTAGCCACCCTATCTTTCCTACCCATTATTGAAAAATTCGTAAAACCGGCAAATATTGAGATGGTTGTTAGTGATATTTCATTAGCTGGACGTATTGTGGCGAATTTCCCTGACTATTTACAGGAAAATCAACGTGTAGAAGATGCTCTTGCTCAATTAGGCGAACTTGTGACTAAACCAGAAGCTAATGTTATTAAATTACCAAATATCAGTGCATCTATCCCTCAATTAAAAGCAGCTATTGCTGAATTACAAGCTCATGGTTATGCTGTACCAAATTATCCTGATTCACCTGCTACTGAAGAAGAACAAGAAATTCGTGCGCGTTATGACAAAATTAAAGGGAGTGCAGTAAACCCTGTATTGCGTGAAGGTAACTCTGACAGACGTGCACCAAAAGCAGTTAAAAATTATGCTAAACAGTTTCCTCATAGTATGGGAGCTTGGGCTGCCGATTCAAAAACACACGTTGCTACTATGAGTTCTGGTGATTTCTATCATAATGAACAATCAGTAACGCTCGATCAAGCTGGCGAAATTCGTGTTGTATTAGAAGATAAACAAGGTAAACAAACTGTATTAAAAACCTTAAAAGGACAAGCAGGTGAAATTCTTGACGCTACTATGATGAGCAAAAAAGCATTACTTGCTTTCTTAACTAAAGAGATTGCAGATGCAAAAGCGCAAGGTGTGCTATTTTCCTTACATATGAAAGCCACTATGATGAAAGTTTCTGATCCCATCATTTTTGGTCACGCTGTAAAAGCCTTTTTAGCACCTGTATTTGAAAAATATGGTGCATTACTTGATCAAGTGGGCGTTAATGTTAATAACGGTTTAGGTAATTTAATCGCTAACTTAGATAAGCTCCCTGCTGAAGTACGCAGTGCCGTAGATCAAGCGTTAGCGGATGGTCCTGCTCTTGCAATGGTTGATTCAGATAAAGGGATCACCAATCTTCATGTACCAAGTGATGTAATTATTGATGCCTCCATGCCAGCGATGATTCGTAGCTCTGGCAAAATGTGGAATGCTCAAGGTCAATTACAAGACACCAAAGCAGTCATTCCTGATAGTAGTTACGCTGGCGTCTATGCACAAACTATTGCATTCTGTAAACAACATGGTGCATTTGATCCAAAAACAATGGGTAGTGTACCTAATGTTGGCTTAATGGCACAAAAAGCAGAAGAGTATGGTTCACATGATAAGACTTTTGAAATTGCTACTGATGGTGTGGTGAAAGTTTTAGATCAAAATGATCACGTTCTAATGCAGCATACTGTTGAAGCTGGCGATATTTGGCGTATGTGTCAAACTAAAGATGCCCCAGTAACTGACTGGGTGAAACTTGCTGTAAAACGTGCACAGCTTTCTGATACTCCAGCTGTTTTCTGGCTTGATAAGAATCGTGCTCACGATCGTGAAGTCTTGAAAAAAGTTAAAAAAGCCCTTGCAGCGATTGATACTAGCAAAGTGGAATTACATATTCTTTCTCCAGTAGAAGCTACCCAACTTTCACTTGAACGTGCAAAAGCGGGTAAAGATACTATTTCAGTAACAGGTAATGTATTACGTGATTATCTCACTGACTTATTCCCTATTTTAGAATTGGGAACCAGTGCAAAAATGTTGTCTATTGTGCCATTAATGAACGGCGGTGGTATGTTTGAAACAGGTGCTGGTGGCTCAGCACCGAAACACGTACAACAATTCTTACAAGAAAACCACCTACGTTGGGATTCTTTAGGTGAGTTCTTAGCCTTAGCTGTTTCGCTTGAACATTTGGCACAACGTGAAGGCAATCAACGTGCTCAAATTATTGCAGATGCTCTTGATGTTGCGACTGAAAAATTATTATTGAATGGCAAATCACCTGCTCGCAAAGTCAAACAAATTGATAATCGTGGTAGTCACTATTACCTCGCTTGTTATTGGGCAGAAGCACTTAGCCAACAACAAAAAGATAGTGAACTTGCACAGCAATTTAAACCTTTAGCTGCTGCCTTAGCCGAAAATGAACAAGCTATTATGGCAGAGTTAGATGATGCACAAGGCCATGCTGTTGATATGGGTGGTTACTATCATCCAAATCCAGAACTTGCACAAAAAGCAATGCGTCCAAGTGCAACATTAAACGCCTTAATTGATAACTTCTAATTAGATCTTTATCAACAAACAACCCCCGATAAGTTATTCACCTATCGGGGTTCTTTTTATATGGAGATATTGGTTAATATCTATAATTTTCTAACTAATAATGTAATACCACGTACAGAAACCACTTCCACTTGATCATTAAGCTGCAAATCACTTCCTTCTACACGCCAAGTTGTATCGCCAAATGCAGCGCGAGCAGTATTATTACCTAAAATTGCAGTCACTCGACCTTGTTGACCTAGCATTGCTAAACCACGTTGATTTAATGTTGTTGAATCATCATGTTGATTTTTAGACGCCTGGTAACGCCACCAAACAACGCTCGCAATAATGGCAATCACCGCAAATAAAACTACACTAACAACCAGTGAGAGTGGAACAAAATAGGTTATTGCAGCAATAATTAATCCAGCAATTCCCCACCATAAAAAGAAAATACCGGGAACGATGATTTCTAAAATTAATAAGAGAAATGCCAACACTAGCCAGTGTACTACGCCCCAGTCAGCAAACCACGCCATCATTTTTTCAACCCTGTTTGTTTCAAGAGTTCGCTAATTCCCGCAATAGATCCCATTAAATTACTCGCTTCTAATGGCATCATCACTACTTTGCTATTTTCTGCTTGTCCAATTTGTTGTAATGCTTCTGTGTATTTTTGTGCAATAAAGTAATTAATCGCTTGTGTATTACCTGCTGCAATCGCATCAGAAACCATTTGCGTTGCTTTCGCTTCTGCTTCTGCTTCACGTTCTCTCGCTTCTGCACGCAAGAAGGCTTCTTGTCTTTCCCCCTCTGCTTGTAAAATACGAGATTGTTTTTCCCCTTCAGCCCGTAAAATTGCAGCTTGACGAATTCCTTCTGCCTCCAATACTTCCGCACGTTTATTCCGTTCTGCTTTCATTTGTGCATTCATCGAATCAATCAACTCTTTTGGCGGACGCACATCTCGGATTTCAATACGGGTCACTTTTACACCCCAAGGATTCGTTGCTTCATCAACAATCGCCAATAAACGACTATTAATAGAATCACGTTGAGAAAGCATTTCATCTAACTCCATTGAACCTAATACCGTACGAATATTGGTTAAGGTTAAATTGATAATCGCTTGTTCTAGATGATTTACCTCATAAGCAGCATTACGTGCATCAATTACTTGCACAAAACAGACCGCATCAATAGACACATTTGCATTATCTTTAGAAATCACTTCTTGAGAGGGAATATCTAATACTTGCTCCATCATATTGATTTTGCGTCCAACACGATCAATAAAAGGCACAATAATGTTCAAACCAGGTGTTAAAGTACGGGTATAACGCCCGAAACGTTCTATTGTCCAGTGATATCCTTGTGGCACAGTTTTTACTGCCGAAAATAAGGATACAATCACCAGAATAATAAAAAACAGTGTCCCAATTGGAAAACTATCTAAATAAATCATAATAACCTCTTGTTTCTGTTGATAATTATTTCATCATCGCACATTATGCCAATAAGTCAAAAGATTGATATAAAAAATGCTAGCGATATAACAAAAATTTATTTTCAGATATAAAAAACAAGAGCATCGGACTGCTGATAATCCTAAATTTAAGATGTGTAGTTGTACCACTACAATTCCTCTCTTCAGACTTGAAGAGGGGCTAGGGGAGATGCAAAGATGCCATCTCCTCCTCACTCCTCTTCAATAAATGAAGAGAAGCGATCACTCAGCATTTGAATCATATTCAGTACATTTTGGTAGAAATGAATAGCTCAAAATAATAGTCAATTTTGATTGGCTAAAATACAAACACCAATTAACCAAAACTCTCAAATTAACCCGGCCAAAATGATAAAGGCTTACTAACAAAAATGCTCAATACAGACTAGCTAAAATGATAAAGGCTGATTAAACAAAATTTAGGTTTATCAGCAATCAGGCGACCTAAATTACTTTAGGTCATCTTTATTATCATTACGCTTTTTTACCGCTTAACTTACCAACAATAATTGTCAGGATTAACATCACTAACACAGGAATCAACCAAGTTAAGCCTTCTTGATAGAATGGAAAGCGTTTTAAAATCGCCTCAACACTTTCTGGTAAAATTCCCATATTTTTTAAGCTATCACATAAACTAAACAGTGTAGTTAAAGCAATAGTCGCATTGTAACTCCAGCTAATTACTGGTAATTTCTTACGTAACAACTGTAATACTACCAACATAATAGCAACTGGATAGATCAACAATAATGCTGGAATTGTAACTCTTAATAAGGTATCTAATCCAGTTTCTGAAATAATAATGGTTGCAATAGTAAATAAAATCACAAAGAACGGGTAATTTAAGCGGTGATGAAAACGTGAAAAATAATCCGCACATGCACTGGTTACGCCAACTAATGTGGTTAAATTCGCTAACATCACAATACCACTCATAATCCATAATCCTGGCGTACCAAACAACGCATTGATATAACGAGAGAAGATTTGCCCTCCATTAGTTGAAGTGGCTGCAACCATATCACCTGTTGCCCCTAAATAGAACAAGCAAAGATATAGCCCACTTAACAAAATCACTGACGTTATTCCAGCTATTAAGGTGTAACGTGCTATCGTTCTCGCTTCTGTTACGTTATTTACAGCAAAAGCACGGGCGACAATACCTCCAAATGCCATTGCAGATAACACATCCATTGTTTGATAACCGCCAATCATACCAGTTACTAATGCAGAACCTTCCGCATAATTACTTGATGGGGCGACAATAGCAGAAATTGGATTATAAATTACCCCAATTCCAACAATGATTAATAACACCAGTAAAATTGGTGCCATAAATTTTCCAATGGTTGAGATCATTGAGCTACGCTTCAACATAAATCCCATACCAATTAAATTGAAAATTACAGCAAAGATAATATGTGAATATTCACCGCTATAAATATTCAATGGCAACCACGCCATTTCATATGCCACGTTAGTTACACGCGGCATAGCAAACGTTGAACCAATAATTAGATATAAAATCGACCAGAACGTTACTCCTACCCAAGGTGGTAAGTCAGTTGATAAGGCTTCCCCTCGACCGCGTACAGTTACCACAATCAAAGTGATAAATGGCATAAATACACCAGTAAGAATAAAACCTAGCGCAGCCCATAACCAATTTGTACCCGCATGATATCCTTCCATTGGTGGAAAGATAATATTTCCCGCTCCAAGAAACAGTGAAAAAATCATCATGCCTAAAATCAAAATGTCTTTTCTTGATAACATTATTTTTTCCTACACTGTAATATTTTTAAGGGCGGAAAGTTTATCTAGATTAAGAGCTAATTAGAAGAAAAAAATGCTACTTTTTACGTTTTTCCCGATTAAATTAGATGAAATCTAATATTTCTCATTATTTTTAGTGATTATTAGATCCCTTTCATTTTTTATTCAACGCTAGCCTTATTACTAACAATTTAGATTTGTTCAAAGATTAGGCAAAAACCTCTTTTTTGTAAAAAGTTGTTCAAACCATAGATAAGATAGATAACATTCTCTTCTTACATAATCAGGATCTTGAGAAACCTTTTCGTGATTGCTATCTTCTGAATATTCCGTTTAGATATTTTTATAACTCAAAGCTCTCTCTGATTTACGTCACCAATCTCTTGTTCAAGTTTATTAAGTTCGTGCTTATATCTTTCTCGATACTTTTTATCAAAAAAGTATCTCACTATTAAACAAAATATAATTGCTGCGTCAGAAAGAAGATATGTAAAAAATAAAGTCATAGAAGATAAATACCATACTCCAAACAGACTAAAAGAAAATATTGCTTTATTCATTACTTCTCTTCTTGTTATTTCTTCACTATTTTCTACATTATAAAAAATCTCATCCAAATTGTATAATGCTAAACCAAAGAAAATAATAGATAATAATAAAAATCCAAATAACAAAAATAAAAAAAATTTTATTTTACTGTTATAATTAACTCTTTTTACAAAATAAGTAAAAAAACCAAATTTTTTCCAAACAATAAAAAAATATAAAAAAAGAAAAAATGTATCTATAGCGATTAAACTATAACGATAAATTTCAATTAGAATATCTTTACTAATTTCCCTATTCACAAAAATTAGATTAAAAATTACCGACCAGACTCCCCCTAACAAAACTGTTAACAAAAGAAACTTATTAGAAAGTCGTCTATTTTCTTTATTCATTTTAGATAATGGCATACAAATCACCTGATCAAGTAGTTTATATTCTATTCAAACTTTAGTTTTCTTTAACAATATTATCTAAAAATATTTTATATCTTTCTCGATACTTTTTATCAAAAAAGTATCTAACTATTAACATAGCCAAAATTAATGAATCAGCAATAAGCCATGTAAAAAGTAAATTTAGATGTGTCAAATACCATATACCAGGAAAAGTCAAAGAAAATGTTAAATTACTCAATCTTTCTGATCTTGTTACTCCTTCTTTCACAGTATTATATAACTCCTCTATATCATAGATTACAGAGTATGAAAGGATAGATAAAAATACTGCTAAAGAAAAAAATATTTTACCTTATTATCATAATGAATTCTTTTAACAAAAAAATCTAAGAAACCACACTTCTTCCAGACAAAAATAAAATAAAACAAAGAAAACAACACACTCATAATTATTAAACTATAGCGTTGTATTTCCACTAAAACTTCTTTAGATAAATTTCCATCTAAAAAAAGAAATTTAAATATCAAAGCCCAAGCTCCTCCTAATAAAATGGTTAAAATAAACCATTTACCTGTAAATTTTCTAGTTTTTTTATTCAATTCAGAGACAATCATACAAATTCCATAATCAAGTAGTTTATATTTTATTCAAATTCTCTTTTTTAATAATGCAAGTTTATGTCTTAACTTTATAGACGCTATCCACACCAGCACCATCTAAACCTAAATAGATTCTTAAATGTTTGATTTCTGGATCAGTAGATAAATCTTTAAATACAATCTTATATTTTTCTTCTTTGAATAGTAAAAACATACCCTACACTAAAATCTTCATCTCCTAAGTTTAATTTCTCTCTCCATAAGTAATAGTCATTATTATCTATATAGAAATAGAGTTTGCCTTCTTAAACTAGTATTTGGGGAATATATTCAAATTCATAAGTGGCACCATCAGCTTTAAGTGGAACCGGAAATACCTTTTCGGGCAATGCAGATCTCGATACATCACAAACAATATGACTACACAACCCGAGTAAAAAGATAATGAAAGCTAGTAATAAATATTTTATTACTTTAAAGCCTAAATATTCTGAGGTAGAGGTATTTATTTCTTCTTCCATATATACGCATTAATCCAGTTAAAAATATGAACGTGGTATCGCTGTATAATGCTTACTATCTCCTTTATCTACTTAAATTTTTTATCTTATACAGGGGATACAGACTTAACTGATAACTATACTAAACGATAATAACCAAAATCAATGTCTAAGCGTGATCAGCACATAAAATCACAAAAATACGCAGTAAAATGATGAATGATAAGACAGATAAGGAGAGGACAAAAAAACAGCTTAACTAAAACCTAGTTAAGCTGTTTTTATTTGTTGGAGTAGTGATTTCTACTGATACATTTTTTCAATCAAATGGCGATAACGTTCTAAAATCACCTTACGGCGTAGTTTTAACGTTGGTGTAATTTCACCTAGCTCAGTAGAGAACGCTTGAGGTAATAAAGTAAACTTTTTAATTTTCTCAAACCCTTGCAATTCTTTTTGCAACTCATTGATCCGCTTTTCAAACATCTCAATAATTGCTGTATGTTTAATCAAATCTAAACGATTCTGATACTGGATATTTAATTTTTTCGCATACTCTTCAAGCGTATCAAAACAAGGCACGACTAACGCAGAGACATATTTTCTTGCGTCAGCAATCACCGCAATCTGCTCAATTAACTTATCTTGCAAGAACTTACCTTCTACTAATTGCGGTGCAATATATTTTCCAGTTGAAGTTTTCATCAACTCTTTAATACGATCAGTCATAAATAAATTACCTTGCTCATCAAGATAACCAGCATCGCCTGTTTTCAAGAAACCATCCATAGTAAAACTTTTCGCAGTTTCTTCTGGATTTTTATAATACCCTTTCATCACACCGCCACCTTTGACGAGAATTTCATTTTCCTCACCAATTTTCACGGTAGTGCCAATCATCACTTTTCCAATCGAGTTAGAATCAAAGCCAAAATCAGGCCAACAAGATACTGTTGCTGTGGTTTCTGTCATACCATAACCTAACTTAATATTGACCCCAATTAGATGGAAAAAACGCCCAATTTGTGGTTCTAGTTTTGCTCCACCGCATGGCATCATTCTAATACGACCACCAAGTAAGTTACGTAACTTATGAAATACTAAACGTTCTGCAACATTATGTAATGGTTGTAACCAAACAGGTAATGGTTGTTGTTTTTGGCGATAATGTAATGCAAGTTTACCAATCCGCAATGCACTATAAAAAATTTGACGGCGCAACCAAGGCGCTTGTTTCACTTTATCATGTACAGCCGCATAAATTTTTTCATAGAAACGTGGTACAGCACACATCAAGGTTGGTTTAACTGCCACTAACGCCTGCTTAATTTGTTGTGGATCCGATAAATAAACATTTACCGCACCTTGTGACAATACATAAGCCACCCAAGCACGTTCAAAGATATGTGATAACGGTAAGAACGATAAGGAAACATCTTTGCTGTCAATATTCATTAACGTTTGCTTATGGGTAGCGAGTTGATGGGCAAGATTATGATAATCCAACATTACCCCTTTTGGCTCGCCTGTTGTCCCTGAGGTATAAATCAAGGTAAACAGATCATCCATTGTTTTAGTTTGCAAACGTTGCGTTAATTCTGGTTGGGCTTCCGTTGTCGCCGATTGTAAGAAAGTTTGCCAATCTATACCAATCTCAGCGTCACGTAAATCTAATGGCTGCATTGCCACCACTTTTACTAATTGCGGACAACGAGGCACAATAGATAACGCCACATCATACTCTTTTTGATTACCAACAAATAACACCTTCATATCAGAGTGATTCACAATATATTCTGTTTGGTATTCATTATTTGTTGCAAAAATCGGCACTGTCACACCACGCATCTGTAAAATTGCAAAATCAGCAATAGTCCATTGCGGCATATTTTGGGCAAAAATCCCTACTTTATCTTGTACTTGTAAACCAAGTGATAATAAAGCTAATGACAACTGTTCACTCTGTTGGCGAAAGTTTTGCCAAGAAATATCATGGTGTTGGTGGTGTTCATCAAAATAGCGTAATGCTGTTTGTTGAGATAATTTTTCACTTTGTTGGTGAATAACATCGACAAAATGGACGAGTTGTTGAGAATGGTGTTGCATTGTGAATGCGTTTCCTTAATTTCAGCTAACATCTGTGCGCAAATATACCATTCTTATATAAAAAATCCAGTGCTTTTACTGCCTAGAAACACAATCGCCCATTGAATTATCAATGGGCGATCTAATTTGTGATTTAGCTCACATTTATACCTTAAAACAAGCAACAAGATGTTGTGCTTCTCCTGTCAGACGAGGTTTTTCTAAGGTACATTCCGTATCTGCTAATAAACAGCGGGTACGGAATACACAACCTGAAGGCGGATTAATCGGTGAAGGTAAATCACCTTCTAATAACTGAATCGTTTTGCCCTTTTCTAAATCGGGATCAGGAATTGGCACTGCTGACATCAATGCTTTTGTGTAAGGATGTTTCGTTTCATGATACACCTTATCGTAAGTTCCTAATTCTACTGCATTCCCTAAATACATAACTAATACACGATCAGAAATATGTTTTACCACAGCTAAATCATGAGCAATAAAGATCAGCGATACTCCCATCTCCTTTTGCAAAGATTTTAATAGGTTTACTACCTGAGCCTGAATAGAAACATCTAAAGCAGAAACTGGCTCATCACAAATAATTAATTTTGGCTCAACAATTAAAGCACGAGCAATCCCAATACGCTGACATTGTCCGCCTGAAAATTCGTGAGGGTAACGGTTGATCAAGTTCGGTAACAATCCAACTTTTAACATCATTGCTTGTACACGCTCTTTTACTTCCTCAGCAGATAATTCAGGGAAATAAATTTTCAATGGTTCGGCAATAATGTTACCAATCGTCATACGTGGATTTAATGATGCCAACGGATCTTGGAAAATCATCTGGATATCTTTGCGCGTACTATGCCACTCTTTGTCAGATTGACTACTTAAATTCTTACCTAACCAAAGAATATTACCACCAGCAGATTTTACTAATCCAATAATGGCACGCGCTAACGTTGATTTACCACAACCTGATTCACCTACTACGCCTAACGTTTCACCTTCATATAATTTAAAAGAAACGTGATTTACCGCTTTTAAGGTCTGCTTTTTCTTAAAGAATAAACCTTCATTTCCTTGTACTTGGAAATGTACGCTAAGATCATCAACTTCTAATAATAATTTTTTCATTCTGCTCTTCCTCTTAGAATCATTTCCTCAGCACTGATAAAGCACGCACGTAAGCGATTATTTGCAAAACGGCTTAATGCCGGCGCTTCCAAACATTGTTCTGTCGCAAACTTACAACGTGGTTGAAATGGGCATCCAGTAGGAAGATGCAATAGATTCGGCGGATTTCCTGGAATAGTAATTAATTGATCTTCTTCAGTATCTAAACGTGGCACAGCATTAATTAAGCCAACTGAATAAGGGTGTGTTGGTTGATAGAAAATCTCTTTTGCTGAACCATATTCCATCGTACGCCCAGCGTACATCACTAATACTTGATCACAGCTTCCTGCTACTACGCCTAAATCATGGGTAATCATAATGATTGCCGTATTAAATTCACGCTTAAGATCATTCAATAATGCCATGATTTGTGCCTGCACTGTCACATCTAACGCAGTCGTTGGCTCATCTGCAATTAACAGCTTTGGACGACATAACAACGCCATCGCAATCATTACCCGCTGACGCATACCGCCAGAAAATTCATGTGGATACATATCCATTCTTTTACGCGCTTCTGGCATTTTTACCGCATCTAACATCTTGACGGATTCTTCAAAGGCTTGTTTGCGATCATAGCCTTTATGCAGAATCAATACTTCCATTAATTGCTCACCAATCTTCATATAAGGATTAAGTGAAGTCATTGGATCTTGGAAAATCATGGCAATTTGTTCTGCACGTAAGCGGTTAAGTTGGGCTTCTGGTAAACCTAAAATTTCTTCACCATTAAAACGAGCAGAACCTGACGTTCTACCGTTATCCGCTAATAATCCCATTAGCGCAAAAGCAGTTTGTGATTTACCTGAACCAGATTCCCCTACAATACCAAGCGTTTCACCGGCATTTAAGGTAAAGGTTAAATTATTTACTGCTGTCACTTCGCCATCAGGTGTCTTAAAAGTGACTCGTAAATCTTGAACATCAAGGAGAGGTTGTTTTTCGTTTTTCATTTTTCTCACCTTATCGATCTTTTGGATCAAGTGCATCACGCAAACCATCACCAATAAAGTTAAAACAGAATAATGTGATGACTAAAAAAATTGCTGGGAAAATTAATAGCCAAGGTGCGGCTTCCATTGATTTTGAACCATCATTTAATAATGCTCCCCAACTGCTTAGTGGCTCTTGTGTACCTAGCCCTAAGAAACTTAAGAAAGATTCAAATAAAATCATTCCCGGCACTAATAATGAAGCATAGACCACCACAACACCTAATACATTCGGCACAATATGACGCCAAACAATTTGACGAGAAGAAACCCCACATACGATCGCGGCTTCAATAAATTCTTTGCGTTTTAGGCTTAATGTTTGCCCACGTACAATCCGTGCCATATCTAACCAAGACACCATTCCAATGGCGACAAAGATTAATAGAATATTTTGCCCAAAGAACGTAACTAATAAAATCACAAAGAACATAAATGGGAATGAATAAAGAATCTCTAAGATGCGCATTAATACTGCATCAGTTTTCCCGCCGATATAACCTGCTGTCGCGCCATAGAGTGTTCCTACTAAAACAGCAATCAATGCTCCAGCGATTCCAACTAATAATGAAATACGACCGCCAATCGCTAAGCGAACTAACAGATCTCGCCCAGAAGAGTCTGTACCAAAATAGTGCATTGATTCAAAATCTGGTGGATTAGTCATCATTTCCCAATCAGTATCATCATAGCTAAATGGCATTAGCATCGGTGCAAACACCACAAAGAACACAATAAAAAAGAGAATAATTAAACTGGCAACTGCTGCTTTATTGCGGAAAAAACGGCGTCTAGCATCTTGCCATAAACTACGCCCATCAACAGTTTCTAATTGTTCGCCCAACTTTTGCATGAGGGCTTGATTTTCTTTTGGTTTTAACATCTTTTACCTCATCCTTTAGTAGCGAATTTTTGGATCAATCACAGCATATAAAATATCAACAATCGCATTAAACACGATAGTTAAAGTACCCACTAAAATGGTTAAACTTAATACTAATGAGTAATCACGATTCAATGCACCATTCACAAATAACTGTCCAATCCCCGGTAATACAAAAATACTTTCAATTACCATTGATCCTGTAATAATCCCTACAAAAGCAGGTCCCATATAAGAGATAACAGGCAGTAATGCTGGGCGTAATGCGTGTTTCAATACAATACGACGCATTGGTAAACCTTTCGCTTTTGCTGTACGAATAAAATTGGAATGTAATACTTCAATCATCGAACTTCGCATAATCCGAGCAATACTGGCAATATAAGAGAGAGAAAGTGCAACCATCGGCATTAACATATAGATAAATTGTCCGTTATTCCAACCGCCTGATGGTAACCATTTGAGAATAATCGAAAAAATAAGGACTAATAATGGTGCCACCACAAAACTCGGCACTACAACACCTGTCATTGCAAACGTCATTATCAAATAATCTAACCATTTATTTTGTTTTAAAGCTGCAATGACGCCAGCAGAAATACCAAAAAATAGCGCCAATAAAAACGCTGAAAAACCGAGTTTTAATGAAACTGGAAAAGAATCTGCGACAAGTTGGTTTACCGTATAATCTTTATATTTAAATGAAGGACCAAAATCGCCGTGTGCAAGATCTTTTAAATAGATACCATACTGGACTAATAATGGTTCATTTAAATGATACTTTGCTTCAATATTCGCAATCACTTCAGGCGGATAATTCTTTTCACTCGAAAATGGACTACCCGGTGCTAAGCGCATCATAAAGAAGGAAACTGTAATCAGAATAAATAGTGTTGGGATCGCCTCTAAAATACGGCGAAAGATTAATTTAAGCATATACACATCCCACAAAATTTAGCAAAAACACCCAATCCATAACAATCTATGGATTGGGCTATAACAGAAAGAATTAATGTTTAATGATATAAACATCTTTTAAGTAGTAATTTTGACTTGGGTGTGCATCCGCAAAACCTTTTACCCAAGGTTTAATTAAACGAGGTTGTACATAATGATAAACAGGTACCATTGCTGTATCTTTATCTAATTGAGCTTCTGCTTTTGCATAAACTTCAGCACGATCAGCATCTGTTTGTGCTTTAAATGCAGAAGCAATTAGATCATCGTATGCTTTACTCTTATAGAAGGCAGTGTTGTTCGCACTATTAGATAAATAATAGTTCAAGAAGGTACTTGCTTCATTATAGTCCGCACACCAACCTGCTCTTGCCATTTGGAAGTTACCTTGATGACGAGAATCTAAGTAAGTTTTCCACTCTTGATTCTCTAAATTAATATTCACAATACCTTGTAAATTTTTCTTCCAGATAGATTGTGCCGCAATCGCCAATTTCTTGTGGTTGTCAGAAGTGTTATATAGCAAATTAAAATTGAGTGGTTTTGACTTGTCATAACCAGCTTCTTTTAACAATTTAATTGCTTCTTCGTTACGTTTCTTTTGATCCCAGCTAGCCCATTCTGGATTTTTCATCTTCTCTGCACCATTGATAAATGGTGGAGTAAAGATATACGCAGGTGTTTGACCTTGTTGTAAGATCTTATCAGTAATGATATTACGATCTAATGCTAATGACAGTGCTCGGCGGACTTTTTCATTATCAAATGGCGCTTTCGCTGTATTTACTTCATATAAATAAGTACAAAGTAATGGCGAAATATGTAACTCATCTGGTAATTCTTTTTTAACTTTCGCAAATAATTCAATTGGAATTTCTTTACCTGTCATATCTTCATCACCAGCACGGTAACGTGCAATATCGGTTGCAGAAGACTCAATTGGTAATAAAGTTACTTTGGTTAATACTGTTTTTGCATTGTCCCAATAATGTGGGTTACGCTCTAATACCGCTTTTTCATTCACCACCATTGATTTCAACACAAACGCCCCATTACCAACGATATTTTCTGGCGCGGTCCATTTATCACCAAATTTCTCTACCACTTTTGGATTGACTGGTGATAACACATAGTGTTCAACTAATTTATCAACATAAGGTACTGCTTCTGTTAAATGTAGAACTAAAGTGCGGTCATCTTTTGCTTCAACGCCAAGATCAGTCACAGGCGCTTTACCTGCAATAACTTGATCAGCATTTTTAAGTTTAAGGAAATCTAAGAAAGTTGAATAAGGAGAGGCTGTTTTTGGATCAGCTAAACGTTGCCATGCATACACAAAATCACCTGCTACGACAGGATCACCATTTGACCATTTTGCTTCTGGACGAAGATGGAATGTCCATGTTTTAAAATCTTCACTATGATCCCATGAAGTTGCGACACCAGGAAGAATATGACCTTTTTCATCTGAGGTTACTAAAGTTTCAAATAATTGATGTGCATAATTACCTTCAACATCCCCTTCCATTTTTTGTGGATCTAACGTTGCTGGGTTTGCACTAATGTTCCATACTAATTCTTGTTTGTCTGCTAATTGTGTTCCTGCTGGCACATTCGCCGCTATCGCACTTGTTGCTATACCCCCCAAGCTTATCGCTACAAATAGCAAAGATTTCTTAAATGGTTTTTGCATGCTTCACTCCTTAAAAAATAATGATTTCTTCTACCGAAATGTAGAATTAGTTCTAATTAATAAAGTAAATCTGGCTATTTGTAAATAACGCCTTTGAGATTTACTATATTATTAGTCATTTTTTTCAGTCTTTATAGATAATTTCTCTACTAATTTGCTTATTTAATAGACGAAAATAAAGCTCATAATAAAAACGATGGACAAATTGTCCATCGTTCTAAATCTTAATGTTTAAGAATATAAACATCTTTTAAATAGTAGTTTTTCGCTGGATGATTAGCTGCAAAACCTTTCACCCAAGGTTTCACTAATCTTGGTTGAACATAATAATAGACATTAATTACTGCACTATCTTTCACTAAGATCTGTTCTGCTTTAACATAAATCTCTGCACGTTCTTCATCTGTCTTAGCTCGGAAAGAAGACGCAATCAATTCGTCATATTCTTTATTCTTATAGAAAGCACGGTTGTTAGCACTATTTGATAAGAAATAATTTAAGAAGGTTGTTGCTTCATTATAATCAGCACACCACCCGGCTCGTGCCATTTGTGAGTTACCTTGACGCCGAGTATCCAAATAGGTTTTCCACTCTTGATTATCTAATGTCACATCCACAACACCCTGAAGATTTTTCTTCCAAATTGATTGTGCGGCAATCGCCAATTTTTTGTGATTATCCGAAGTGTTATATAACAACTTAAAATTCAGTGGATGTGATTTATCGTAGCCAGCCTCTTTTAATAATTTCAACGCTTCTTCATTACGTTTCTTTTGATCCCAACTTGCCCATTCTGGATTTTTCATCTTTTCTGCACCATTAATAAACGGTGGTGTGAACAGATAAGCGGGGGTTTGTCCTTGTTGCAAAATCTTATCCGTCATAATATGGCGATCTAATGCAAGAGATAATGCTTTACGTACCTTAGCATCATTAAACGGTGGCTTAACGGTATTCATTTCATAAGTATAAGTACATAAGACTGGTGGGGTATAAATTTCGTTCGGTACTTCTTTTTTCAATTTTGCGAACAATTCTATTGGTAATTCCTTCCCTGTCACATCCTCATCACCAGCACGATAACGCGCGACATCTGTTGCTGCTGACTCAATTGGCAATAATGTCACTTTTGTTAATACCGTTTTTGCATTATCCCAATAATGCGTGTTTCTTTCTAAAATGGCTTTTTCATTGACTACCATCGAAACAAGTTTAAATGCACCATTCCCCACTAAATTACCCGGTTTTGTCCACGCATCACCAAATTGCTCAACGACCTTTTTATTAACTGGTGAAAGCACGTAATGTTCCACCAATTTATCAACATACGGCACAGCCTCTGTTAAATGTAATACCAATGTATGATCATTTTTCGCTTCCACACCTAAATCTTTAACTTGAGCTTTGCCTTCTAAAACTTTGTCCGCATTTTCTAATTTCAAAAAATCTAAATAGCTCGCATAAGGTGAAGCTGTGTTTGGATCAGCTAGACGCTGCCAGGCATACACAAAATCCTGTGCAGTAACAGGTTCACCATTTGACCATTTTGCTTCTGGGCGAAGATGGAATGTCCAGGTCTTAAAATCATCGGTATGTTCCCAAGAAGTGGCTGCACCCGGCAAAATATGTCCCTTTTCATCTGAAGTCACTAATGTTTCAAAAATTTGTCTAGCAAAATAGCCCTCTACATCGCCCTCCATCTTTTGTGGATCTAACGTTGCTGGATTAGCACTAATATTCCAAACTAGCTCTTGTTTCTTCGCAAGATCCGCACCGGCGGGTACATTGGCTGCTGTTGCTACACCTGTCATTGTTAAACCTAATGTAGCAACAAGTAATGATTTTTTAAATAAGGTTTGCATAACCTATTCTCCTTCAGTCAATATCTTCTACCCGATGTAGAATTGCTCAATTAATAACTAAAATTTAACATTTTGTAAATAAAGCGATTACTTAAATCAGCTCATTTATCCATCTTTATTTTAAAAATGTGATCAAAATTGTTTTTTACGCAAGTTAAAGTGTTAAGCTATAGTAAAAATTCTTTAAGCTAAAACGGAGTGAATGCTTATGACAAATCACGCAAATAGCAATATTGATTTTGAAAATACAGTTGCAGATGTAATACGTTTAACCCAATACAGTCACGGCGCTGGCTGTGGATGTAAAATATCTCCTAAAGTTCTTGAATCTATCCTACATACCGAAATTGAAAAGTTTATCGATCCTCATCTTCTGGTTGGCAACGAAAGCAAAGATGATGCGGCTGTTTATGATATTGGTAATGGTATGGGGATTATTAGTACCACCGATTTTTTTATGCCGATCGTTGATGATCCGTTCACTTTTGGTCGAATTGCCGCTACAAATGCAATTAGCGACATCTTTGCCATGGGAGGAAAACCGATCATGGCAATAGCTATTTTAGGCTTTCCAATTAAACTTTTGCCGCCTGAAATTGCTAGACGTATCGTTGAAGGAGGGCGCCAAGCTTGTAAAGAAGCTGGAATTGCATTAGCTGGAGGACACTCTATTGATTCACCTGAACCTATTTTTGGGCTTGCTGTAACAGGAATTATTCCAATTGAAAAAGTGAAAAAAAATAATTCCGCACAGGCAGGTTGTGAATTATATCTCACTAAACCTTTAGGTATTGGCGTTTTAACTACTGCCGAAAAGAAAGGCAAATTGAAACCAGAACATCAAAGTTTAGCCGCACAAGTGATGTGTCAAATGAATAAGATTGGTGCCCAATTCTCTGAACTTGATGGCGTTACGGCGATGACTGATGTGACCGGGTTCGGTTTATTAGGACATTTACTCGAAATGTGCGAGGGTTCAAATGTAGCGGCAGAGGTTGATTTTGCTAATATTACCACTCTTGATGGTGTGTATGATTATATTGAGAAAGGCTGTATTCCAGGTGGTACAGAACGTAACTTTGATAGCTATGGTCATCATGTTAGCCCTCTTACCTCACAACAAAAAGCGGTACTTTGTGATCCACAAACCTCTGGTGGCTTACTCGTCGCAGTAAAACCAGAAGCCAGACAAGCGTTATTTGCTTTAGCAGAACAGGCGAATATTCATTTAATCCCTGTTGGGCGATTAATCGAAAAATCTGCCGAAAACGATATATTAGTGACCGTTAAATAGAGGAAAACCACGCTATTACTAGCGTGGTTTTCTACATTATTATCTAGAAACTAATCTAGCTTACTCTTCACCAAGTAATTTCAACTCACGTCCTCTTACTTGTTTCTTCAAGATTTCGGTAAATTCTTCGACTGAGAAAGAACCTAAATCCTGACCTTTACGAGTACGTACCGCAATCTTACCTTCTGCGATTTCTTTATCCCCACATACCAACATATAAGGAACACGTTTTAAGGTATGTTCACGGATCTTAAAGCCAATTTTCTCATTGCGAAGATCTGATTTAACACGTAATCCAGCATCAGAAAGAGTTTTCACCACGTTTTGCACATATTCTGCTTGTGAGTCAGTAATATTCATTACTACCGCTTGAGTTGGTGCTAACCACGCAGGGAAGAAACCAGCATATTCTTCAGTAATAATTCCGATGAAACGTTCAATAGAACCAAGAATTGCTCGGTGAATCATCACTGGTGTTTTACGTTCGTTATCTTCTGCAACGTAAGACGCATTTAAACGACCCGGTAAAGCAAAGTCTAACTGAATGGTACCGCATTGCCATTCACGTCCAATGCTGTCACGTAAAGCAAACTCAAGTTTCGGTCCATAGAATGCACCTTCCCCCGGTTGTACTTGATATGCTAATCCGTTATGTTCTAATGCTTTCGCTAGGTCTGCTTCCGCACGATCCCACATTTCATCAGAACCAATACGACTTTCCGGACGAGTTGAAAGTTTTACATAAATATCAGTAAAACCGAAAGTGCTATAAATGTCATAAACCATCTTGATACAAGAGGTTACTTCACTTTCAATTTGATCTTCAGTACAGAAAATATGAGCATCATCTTGAGTAAAGCCACGTACACGCATTAATCCATGTAATGATCCTGATGGTTCATTACGATGACATGAACCAAATTCCGCCATTCTTAATGGAAGATCACGATATGATTTTAAACCTTGGTTAAAAATTTGTACGTGTCCTGGACAGTTCATTGGTTTAATTGCATATTCACGGTTTTCTGATGAAGTAGTGAACATTAAATCACCATAATTTTGCCAGTGACCTGTCTTTTCCCACAAAACACGATCCATCATAAATGGACCTTTTACTTCTTGGTAATCGTATTCTTTTAATTTAGTACGCACAAAAGTTTCTAATTCGCGGAAAATCGTCCAACCGTCATTGTGCCAGAACACCATTCCCGGTGCTTCTTCTTGCATATGATAAAGATCTAATGCTTTACCAATTTTACGGTGGTCACGTTTTGCAGCTTCTTCAAGACGTTTTAAATACTCAGCAAGCTGTTTCTTATCCGCCCATGCAGTACCATAAATACGTTGCAACATCTTATTATTGCTATCACCACGCCAATAAGCTCCTGCCACTTTTTGTAGTTTAAAGTGATGACAAAAACGCATATTGGGTACGTGTGGTCCACGACACATATCAATATATTCTTGGTGGTGATAAAGTGCTGGTGTTGCAGTTCTTTCAATATTTTCTTCTAAGATTGCCATCTTATATGGCTCACCACGTTGCTCAAATACGTCATGTGCTTGCTGCCAAGACACAGGTTCTTTCACCACGTCATAATTGGTTTTCGCTAACTCGAGCATACGCTTTTCGATTTTTTCTAAATCTTCGGTCGTTAGCGATTGTTCTAAATCTTCGGTCGTTAGCGATTGTTCTAAATCAATGTCGTAATAGAAGCCATTTTCAATCGTTGGACCAATCGCCATTTTGGCATTTGGATAAAGTTGTTTTAATGCATGACCAAGTAAGTGTGCACAAGAGTGGCGAATAATTTCTAAACCATCTTCATCTTTTGCTGTGATAATTTCTAACTTAGCATCTTCGCTAATCAGATCACAGACATCTTTACGCACACCATTAACACGTCCAGCGATACAGGCTTTTGCTAATCCAGCACCGATACTTTGTGCGACTTCAAGAACAGTTACAGGTTGATCGAATTGACGTTGAGAACCGTCAGGTAAAGTAATAATTGGCATAATAAAAATCCTTACAGTGGTTACCTATACGAGGGGTAACTTGTGATTAATTAAAAAAGTTTATTTTTAACAGACTCTGCAATGATAAACACCCACAATGTGTCTGTTTCATTGCGGGCGAAAGTATAGTACAGAATGCTTTAAATATGAATAAAATTTGAAAAATTAAACTATTTTGATATTAAAGCGAGGAATTCTTGCTTACGTTCACGATCTTGTTGGAATACGCCACCATACGCAGAGGTTACGGTAAAACTATTCGCATCACGAACACCACGGCATTTCACACAAAAATGGGTTGCTCTCACATAAACCGCCACATCTTCTGTTTCTAATAAGGTTTGAAATGCAACTAAAATTTGTTCTGTTAAACGTTCTTGCACTTGTGGACGTTGCGCTAAAAAATCGACCACACGATTAATTTTCGACAAACCAATCACCCAATCTTTTGGATAATAAGCCACCGATACTTTGCCGGCAAATGTAACAAAATGATGTTCACAGGTACTGGTTAAATTAATATCATTCACCAATACCATTTCACTGACATTCATTCGATTTTCAATACGGGTAATTTTAGGGAAATTATGGTAATCCAGACCACTGAAGATCTCATCAAGATACATTTTAGCTAAGCGTTTTGGCGTTTCTTCTAAACTATCATCACGCAGATCCAACCCTAAAATATTCATCACTTCACGCATATGTTGTTCGATTTTTTGGCGGCGTTCATCTTGTGTTCCAACACGTGCCACCATTGGCGTTTCTATGCCTTTCGCCGATAAAGCCGCTCTAACTTGCTGAGCTTCTAGTGAAATTGTGTTCATTAACCACTCCTTAATTTTCCAGCGAATATTCTAACAACGCTAATACATTTATGAAAGACTAAATAAACATTTACTGAAATAGATTCAATTTAAAAATAAATATCCCTTATATTTCTCAGAGAAATTTTCTGTTAATGATTATTTAGGCTTCTTTTTTAAGTAAAAATCAAAATACCCATTACGGAAAAAGATAAGCAAATACTAGATAGACTTTACATCAAGCTAGATTTTCTTGAGTAAATCAAACTACGCCTACTTCTTTTTCTAGCAAGAAATGCTATGATTGGTGGCGGCAAAAAGGAGTATGAAAGATGAACCGACGAGAATTGTTACTACATGAAATGGGAATCACACTTTGGGAATTAACTCGCCCAGATGTGTTACAGGGCATAGGTAACATTCAACTTTCATCACAGATTCATACGCTATTACTCACCAATCAACCGCATTTACTGCAACAACCATTAGTACAAGATTTACTGCGTGCAGCAAATAGCACAACCAACAACACGTTGCTCACCCTTTCCAGTGATAAATTAGCTCGTGTTGAAAGCCAGCAGCCCCTACTAATTTTTTATACTGAAGATTGCCAAACAGCATTAGCGAATTCTCCTTTTGCAAAACCACCACACCAAGTCATCGCTTTGCCAAAACATCTACAATTAGACGCTGTACAAAAACGGCAAATTTGGCAACAGATTCAACAATATTTAATCCAATATGATAAACATTGATATTCAACCGATCCAAGAAACTGATTTCGCTCAAATCTTCTCTATTGAAACTGCTGCTCATACAGTACCATGGAGTTTAGGAACACTAAAAAATAATCAGGGCGAAAATTATCTTAATCTCAAACTCTTACAACAAGATCAGATTGTTGGTTTTTGTATTTGCCAAATGGTGCTTGATGAAGCTACCTTATTTAATATTGCAATTACGCCTCAATCACAAGGACAAGGGCTAGGTAAAACTTTATTGCAATCATTAATGGCACAGTTAAGAGAAAAAGGGATAAATACGCTTTGGTTAGAGGTACGTGAATCAAATAAAAAAGCCCAATGTTTATATCAAACACTCGGCTTTAATGAAGTTTCTCTACGCAAAAACTATTATCCTCTGCCTGATGGCGGACGTGAACACGCGATTATTATGGCGTGCTACCTTTAATAGAAGACAATAACATAAATAATACGGCGTGATGATATAACGCCGTATTATGTTGAAACCTAACAACTACAACTCTGACTGACGATAAACTAATTTAATATCTTCACCGATTTGTGTCATTTCAGCGAGTTTCCATAAGGGAGCATCCGCAAGACGATGTAAATTCGGCAAATGGCATAACCCTTTTGCCTGATCTCCTAATAACTTCGGCGCGATATATACAATCAGCTCATCTACAACCCCAGCTTCAATTAACTTACCCGCTAAAGTTGCTCCCGCTTCTACCCAAACAGAATTGATCTGCTGTTTGCCTAAAAAAGTAAATAGATCCGTTAAAAAATAGGGACTTTCCGGTAATTGTTGCTGCTGACAAAACTCAGGATAACCTTGCATTTCTCTAGCTTGCGAACTCACTAACCAAATTGGCGTTGGTGTTGCAAATAGACGCCCTGTTGGTGATACCTTATGTTGTGAATCTAAAATAATACGTAGTGGTTGACGTAATTTTTCCTCTGGATAGATCGCTTGGATCTGTGGATCTAATTGTGACCAACGCACCGTCAATGCGGCATCATCGACCATTACTGTTTTACTGGTTGACAAAATGGCAGACGCCATCGCACGATATTGCTGCACATCCTGTCTAGCTAACTCACCAGTAATCCACTGACTTTCACCATTTGCCATTGCAGTTCGCCCATCAATGCTCATTGCCATTTTTAATTGTACATAAGGCAAACCAGTTCGCATTCTCTTTAAAAACCCACGATTTAATTGTTCAGCTTCCTTTTCTAACAACCCTACCGAGGTACTGATTCCTGCATCGGCTAACATTTTCAAACCACGACCAGCTACTTGCGGATTGGGATCCTGCATTGCTGCCACTACTCTCACCACGCCTGCTTCAATTAATCCTTTAGCACAAGGTGGTGTCCGTCCATAATGAGAGCAAGGTTCTAAAGTCACATAAGCAGTCGCACCTTTTGCGTTTTCTCCTGCTTCACGCATTGCCATCACTTCTGCATGACCTTCCCCTGCTTTTGCATGATAACCTTGCCCAACAATTTTTCCGTCTTTAACTAACACACAACCTACTGCTGGATTAGGGGTACAAGTAAAACGTCCTTTTTTGGCAAGTTCAATTGCCAATGCCATAAACTGCTGATCTTGTTCTAAAAAACCTACTACTGACATCTTAATCGTTATCTCTCTCTTTTAATTTTTCAATTTCATCACTAAATTGTTTAATATCATCAAAACTTAAATAGACCGAAGCAAAACGAATATACGCTACTTTATCCATCTTCTTTAATTCATTCATCACTAAATTACCGACCAATTTACTCGGCACTTCTCTTTCCCCAGTTGCTTGTAATGCGTGTTCAATGCGCATAATCGCATCTTCAATTTGTGCCTCACTCACTGGGCGTTTTTCTAACGCATGATAAATCCCAGTACGCAGTTTTTCTTCATTAAATGGCTCTCGATTACCATTATTTTTAATAATACGTGGAATAATTAATTCAGCCGATTCAAAAGTAGTAAAGCGCTCCTTGCATTGCAAACACTCACGACGGCGTCTTACTTGATAACCTTCAGCGACTAAACGGCTATCAATTACTTTAGTTTCTGGCGCTGCACAAAATGGACAATGCATAAATGCCTCCTTTACTTAATGGATGTATTGATGATTACCTTAAAAGGTAATGGCGTTTTATCCCAACTCTTGTAATAAATTCAAAATCCGTTTATCTGAAATTGGGTAAGCGGTTCCTAATTGCTGTGCAAATAAGCTAACTCGCAATTCCTCAATCATATACCGAATTTCTAAAATTTCATCTGAAATTGGTTTTGATTTTGGCAATTTATTTAATAGCTGTTGATAAGCTTGCTGGACTTTTTCAATCCGTAGCATTGCCGCCCTGTCACGATTAACATCTTGTGCCACTTTATCTAGGCGTTTATCAATCGCTTGCAAGTAACGATATAAATCCGGCAAACGCTGATACCCTGTTTTTTCAACAAATCCTGGATAAATCAACTCTGCTAATTGTGCTTTGATATCTGATAAGGCGAATGCTAAATTGAAATCTAAACGCCCTTTCATACGTTTATTAATTTCAAATACTAAGGTTAAAATTTGTTCTATTTTTTGTGCAATCTCAACTGTAATTTCATTTAAATTTGCGCGCACAAAATCCCGTAGCTGTTCAAATTTTTCTTCTTCCCAAACAAATCCACCAAAATCAACAATTAACTTATCGACCGCACAAGCAATACAGTCATCAATCAGCTGTAATACTGTACCAAAAGGGGTGAAATATAATCCCAGTTTTGCTTTATTTGGCAATTTTTCATGTAAATATTTGATTGGCGACGGTACATTTAACAGCAATAAACGGCGTAATCCTTGTTGCATCGCTCGTTGCTGTTCAAATTCAGTTTCAAATAGTTTAATACCAACTGATTCTTTCTCATCCACAATTGCAGGAAAGGCTTTAATACTAAAACCTTGTTTCTTTTGCTCATAAAATTGCGGTAATTTATCAAAGTTCCAAATATGGATTCCTGTTTGTTCGATGCCATCATCCGCAACTTCGGCAATACTTTGTTGAATACGATCTTTTAATGCGACTTTCAAAGCATCAAGATCGCTATCTTCAGCGATTTTACGTCCTTTTTCATCAATGACTCGGAAAGTCATTTTTAGATGTGTCGGTACTTGTTCCCAATTCCACTCTGACGGTTCAACCCAAACTCCAGTCATCTTTCTAAATTGTTCGCTCAAAGTTTCTACTAACGGTTTTGCAAAAGGTTCTGCTCGTCCTAAAAATGCTTCTGCATAATTTGGCGCGGGGACAAAATTTCGTCGTTGAGCTTTTGGCAACGATTTAATTAACGCAATCACCAACTCTTTACGTAAACCCGGAATTTGCCAATCAAACCCTTGTAACCCTACCTGATTTAACAGCGGTAATGGAATATGAACAGTTACCCCATCCGCATCACTACCCGGTTCAAATTGGTAAGTAAGTTTTAATTTTAAGTTACCTTGATGCCAATAATTTGGGAAATCTAAAGCACTAATATTAGCTTCTTCATTTAATAAGAAAGCCTTTTCAAAATTTAATAATTCAGGTTCTGTTTTTTGTGCTTGTTGCCACCATTTATCAAAATGGCGTTGTGAAATCACTTGTGTTGGAATACGTTGATCATAAAATTCAAATAGCGTTTGCTCGCTCACCAGAATATCACGGCGGCGTGTTTTATGTTCCAGCTCCTCGACTTCCCGAATCAATTTCTGATTTTCAGCGAAAAATTTATGTTTAGTATGCCAATCCCCTTCAACTAAAGCTGAACGAATAAAAATTTCTCGGCAAGTAAGAGGATCAATTGGTCCATAATTGACAGTTCTGCCTTGAACAATCGGGACACCATAAAGTGTAACTTTTTCACTGACTAATACCGCCCCCTGTTTTTTTGACCAATGTGGTTCGTGATAACTACGTTTTACTAAATGTTGTGCCAATGGTTCAATCCATTCAGCTTCAATACTGGCAACCATTCTTCCCCACAATTTACTTGTTTCTACAAGTTCCGCTGCCATACACCATTTAGGTTGTTTCTTAAATAAAACAGAAGCTGGGAAAATCGAGAAATGGGCATTTCTTGCCCCTAAATATTGCTGTTTTTCTGCTTCTTTATTACCAATATGAGAGAGTAAACCGGTTAGCAACGCCGTATGAATAGCAACATATTCCGCTGCTTCTGAATTAATAGCTAACCCCATTTCTCGTACAGTTAAACGTAATTGGTGATAAATATCTTGCCACTCTCGAATCCGTAAATAGTTGAGATAATCTTTTTGACATAGACGACGGAACTGATTACGTGACAGTGCTTTTTGTTGTGTTTGAATGTATTGCCATAAATTCACAAAAGCTAAGAAATCTGAATTTTTATCTGCAAAACGACGATGTTTATCATCAGCAGATTGTTGTTTCTCTTGTGGACGTTCTCGTGGATCTTGAATTGACAACGCAGAAACAATCACCATTACTTCACGTAAACTTCCCATTTGTGCTGCACTCAACACCATTTTTCCTAAACGAGGATCGATTGGTAAATTAGCTAATTGTCGCCCACTTTCAGTTAATACCCGTTTTTTACCTGAACGAGTTTCAATCCATTTTAATGCCTGTAATTCTTCTAATAAACGTAATCCATCTTGGATTTGACGGCGATCTGGGGCATCTACAAATGGAAATGCCTCAATATCATCTAACCCCAATGCTGTCATTTGTAAAATTACTGAAGCAAGATTGGTTCGCAAAATTTCTGGATCGGTAAATTGTGGGCGATTATTGAAATCTTCCTCTGAATACAGACGGATACAAATCCCTTCGCTCACACGTCCACAACGCCCTTTACGTTGATTCGCTGAGGCTTGTGAAATTGGTTCAATCGGTAAACGTTGTACTTTAGTACGATAGCTATAACGCGAAATTCTCGCCGTTCCCGGATCGATCACATATTTAATGCCTGGTACAGTTAATGAAGTTTCTGCCACATTTGTCGCTAAGATAATCCGATTTAAGCCACTTGGATGAAAAATACGATTTTGCTCTTGTGCCGATAAACGAGCATACAGTGGTAAAATTTCTGTATGACGTAATTCTCTTTTTTCTAGCGCTTCTGCTGTATCTCGGATTTCCCGTTCACCATTCATAAAAATTAAAATATCACCTCGACCTTCTGCTTGCAGTTCATCTACTGCATCAAAGATCGCTTGTAACTGATCCTGATCCTCGCTCTCTGCCACAGGGCGATAACGTACTTCAACAGGATAGGTTCTGCCCGATACTTCAATAATCGGCGCATGATCAAAATGGCGTGAAAAACGTTCAACATCAATCGTTGCTGAGGTAATCACCACTTTTAAGTCTGGGCGACGTGGTAATAACTGTTTTAAATACCCAAGAATAAAATCATTATTTAAACTGCGTTCATGGGCTTCATCAATAATTAACACTTCATATTGGTTCAGATAACGATCCGATTGAATTTCTGCTAATAAAATCCCATCCGTCATCAATTTGATTTGCGTTTCATCACCAACTTGATCATTAAAACGCACTTTGTAGCCAACTAAATCGCCTAATTCTGTTTGTAATTCCTCTGCAATTCGGGTAGCCACTGAACGAGCCGCAATTCGCCGCGGTTGTGTGTGACCAATTAAGCCTCGCTTTCCTAAACCTAACTCTAAACACATCTTCGGTAATTGCGTTGTTTTACCCGATCCGGTTTCTCCTGCAATCACGACAACTTGGTGTTCTCGAATAGCGGCTAAAATCTGTTCTCGGCGTTGGCTAACTGGCAATTCTTCTGGATAAGTAATCGTTATAGCTCGTTGCTGGCGTTGTGATAATCGTTGTTTCGCTACCATTACTACTTGATTAAGCTCGGTTTGTAATGCTTCTTTTGCTTGTTGTGGTGCATTTTTAATCCGAGCCATTAACGGATATTTTTCCATCAACATTACATCATTTAATTGCGATAACAATTCACGTTGCCACTCTGCTAACAGTTGTGAATGTCTTGCTGTTTTTTTATTGAAATGACGTATTTTTTTATTATTTGTTTTTTGTTGTTCTGACATAATTTTTTGGAAAATGAATAAAATAATTTGACTATTATACTGGTGTTAATAGTCGGTACAAGGCTTGTTCTTACTGCTATTTAATCAATCTACGATATAATTCTCACTATTACATATTATTTTTACTTAGGAGTATGGCGGTCCAATATGGAAAAATTACCACTCACCTTCAAGCACTTTCTAATTACGATTAGTAGTGTTCTTATCTTATGGTTACCTGTTTTTGAATTACATCTCGTTTTAATGCTATTTATAGCACTCAGTGCTTATGCTCTCACACAAACTTTCTCAAATTATTTACGCAAACACACTCAACATAACGTTGGTTATGCTGTGTTTATTGTCATTACTTTATTTCTTCTACTTATTTTTCTATTTGTTATTTGGCTAGAAAATCGAGCTGATACTTTTAGTGCTGGGAAATTAATCAGTAGTGTTGCCAATATCCTAGATGAATTACATACTAAATTACCAGCTTCTCTTGCAATCCACATTCCTGATGGTGTTAGCACATTACAAGCTCAATTGTCACATTGGCTAAAAGAGAATGCCAAAGAATTGCAAACTGCTGGCTTATATACAGTACGCAGCTTAGGCCATATCATCGTTGGGGTAGTAATAGGTACTATTGCTGCATTTCAAACACTCCCATTTCAATCATCAAATCTTAAAACACTCCCTCAACTGCTACAGTCACATTTTCAAACACTACTTAATGGCTTCACCAATGTGTTTTTTGCTCAATTCCGTATTTCATTAATTAATACACTATTAGCAGCGTTATATCTCTTAGTGATTTTACCTGCATTTGGTAAACCATTACCTCTTTCTGGAACAATGGTATTTGCAACCTTTATTACTGGTCTGATTCCTGTTGTGGGAAACCTTATTTCCAATTCTTTTATTGTGATTATGAGCTTAGGTGACAGCATTAGTATTGCAATAACCTCAATGATCTTTCTTATTGTTATTCATAAATTAGAATATTTTCTTAATGCAGAAATTATTGGACACCGCATTAATGCTAAAACATGGGAATTGCTCATCATGATGGTATTAATGGAAGCTTCATTTGGTATTCCTGGATTGATTAGTGCACCAATTATCTATGCTCAAATTAAATCCCTCCTTACTCACCAAAATTGGATTTAAAAATTTTAGAACTAAGAGAATTTCTACCTAACAATTTTCTTAGTTCACTTTTCACCTATATACAAATACATTTTAACGAAATGTTCTATATTCATAACCTATTGATATATTAATGTTTATTTTTGTTAATTTTCTGTAACGGAAAATATTTTTTACCTAAAAACTTTCTTTTCACCATTGTATTAAAAAATAATCGGAGGATAATATGAACAAACATAAGAATAGTTTTTATTTAACTAGGTAAATTTATGGTCTTTTCTCTCTATCATCGTCTTTTGATTTGTATCTTTGCTTTATTCTGTTTTACCAATGTATACGCTGATAATAACTATCAACAATGGATTCAAGATATTGAAAATCGCTTAGATAAAACAGCTACGTTATATCAGCAAAATAATATTGATGATGCTCGTACAGAAGTACAAATGGCTTATTTTGAGGTATTTGAGAATCTAGAAGGGCCAATCAGAATTAACTTCTCTGCTCAAAAAAGCTATCAAATGGAAGCAACTTTTGGTGAAATTCGGAAAATGATTGGTGATGGTAAGCCGCTAGCAGAAGTTAAAGCCAAAATTGATGGTTTAAAAGCAGAATTACAAGAAGTATTACCTTCCCTCAAAGAGGGACACCAACTAAATGCTTCTAGTCAACACAGCGTATATGATCATGCTGAAATCGCACAACACTGGCAACAAAGTTTTAAAACTATTGATGATCTCCTTGCTCAAGCAATTAGTACTTATCAAAAAGGCGACTATGCAGCAGCTAAAAAATTGATACAACAAGCTCAATATGATGGTTACAAAAACTCTGAAATGGAGATGTCGATCCGTCAAAATCGTTCTTCGGCTATTTCTGCCAACATCAATCAACAATTTTATGATTTAATCAAAATAAGTGAACAGCCTGATCAAATTAATCATCTTGGTTATCAAATTACCACATTATTACAAGATCTTGAGGAACAGCTACCTAACTTACCAACTACACGTGAAAGCCAACAAATTACTGCTCAAACTGCTAACACTACACCAGCAAATAATGTACCAGAACAAGATTGGAATAAAGTTGTTAATCAAGTAAATCAGCATATTCAACAAGCTATTTCTTTATTTGAACAAGGACAAACTAAAAAAGCCATCTTAGCTGTTCAAGATACTTACTTCGATATTTTTGAAAACAGTGGTATGGAAAATAAAATTGGTTCTAGAGATAGTAACTTTAAGGCTGATTTAGAAGGCTATTTCACTCGCTTAGTAAGTTTAATGAAAGCCAATGAATCTATTGATAAATTGCAACAACAAGCTACTGGTTTACAACAAGGATTAACAAAAGCGGTTGAAATGTTACAAGGCGGGGAACAAGGTGCTTGGGGGCTGTTCTTGTATAGTTTATTAATTATTTTGCGTGAAGGTTTAGAAGCACTTCTAATCGTTGCTGCGATTGTGGCTTATTTAGTAAAAAATAATCACCAAGATAAACTTCCTGTCATTAAACAATCCGTTTATGTCGCTTTGATAGCCAGTGTAATTACCGCAGCAATTTTCCAATTATTGTTTTCCAATTCAGGAGCAAGCCGTGAATTATTAGAAGGCTTCACGATGATTATTGCTGTTGTGATGTTATTTACTATGAGCTATTGGTTATTGTCTAAAGTTGAAGCAAATAATTGGAAGCGTTATTTAGAAGGTAAGCTCTCTGCTGCTTTAACGACAGGTTCTTTAATTGGATTATGGCTAACTAGCTTCTTAGCTGTGTATCGTGAAGGTGCTGAAACCGTACTATTTTATTATGCGTTAGTTGGTGATGTTTCCACCACATTAGATTATTTCTACTTACTCGGTGGCTTTATTATTGGGGCAGTTTTATTAGCAATTTGTTATTTCATTATGCGTTATACCGTAGTGAAATTACCTCTAAAACCATTTTTTATGTTCACCGGCTCATTTATGTACCTTATGGCTTTCATCTTTGCTGGTAAATCTATTCTAGAACTGATTGAAGGAAAATTATTTGAACCAACGCTACTTTCAGGCATCCCTGAAATTTCATGGTTAGGTATTTACCCTTATGTAGAAACTTTAATACCACAAGCTATTTTAATTATTGCTGCTATTTTTGCTCTGATCTATATGAAATATCAGAGTAAGCGAGCAGATTAACCCATTTCACGGCACAATATATTAATTAACAACAGGAGAAGATCGCTATGAAAAAAACCTTATTAGCTGCAACCTTACTTGCTAGTATTCTAACAGCACCATCAGCATTCGCATTTAAAGAATATCCTATCGGTGAAGCTGTTACTATGAATGAAATGGAAATTGCAGCAGTTTATTTACAACCTATTGATATGGAGCCTCGTGGAATGGGTTTATCAGCAAAAGATTCTGATATTCACCTTGAAGCAGACATTCATGCGACTAAAGGCAATAAAAATGGTTTCGGTGAAGGTGAATGGATGCCTTACTTAACGATTTCTTATACGCTAGTCAATACAGACACAGGTGAGAAACAGGAGGGTTCATTTATGCCAATGGTTGCAGGTGATGGTCCTCACTATGGTGCTAATGTAAAAATGATGGGCGTAGGTAATTACAAAGTAACTTATCATATTGATCCCCCTTCTAAAGCAGGTATGCATCGTCATACTGACCAAGAAACTGGTGTAGGTCGTTGGTGGAAACCATTTGATGTTAGCTATGAATTTAAATTTACTGGTTTGAAATAATTAGACTGAAAAAAGCACGAAAATAATTTTTCGTGCTTTTCTACTTTTCATATAAAACGTTATTAAAAATTTATCTACTATTTAATGATAAAGAACTTAAAGCACTACTTTATTCTGTTGTTGTGATGAATCATTATGAATTACTACTTCGTCTTTTTACTACAAGCTATCTTACCCTTAGCTATCTTACTTGGTTGCCATTGGGCTAATTATACCAATCTTAAAGTTAAAAATATATTATGGTTCAGTATAATAGCGCTCTTTCTAGGTATTATTATTAGCTTAAATTATCCAAATACCCAACAAGCTAAATTAATACTAAACAGTATGATTTTTAGTTTACTGTTACTGTTTTTACTAACACAATTTATTCACTCCATCAAACTTGCTTATTTCTGGCAATTTATACTCTCTCTCATTGCAGGTATTTTCTGGGCTAAAGATCCAAATGTGAGTGCAATTACTAATACAGATGTCATCAATACTGATTTTCTTTTACATTTATCTGCTGTAATTTTAGGTCTTTTCTTTTGTATTTTTATCACTGCATGGTTAACTATTTTCTTTAAACAAGGTCAAGCGCAAAAAAAATTTACCTCGTTACGCTGGCTACTTATTATTCTTATCACCATATTATTACTAACGCCAATGCTTAGTGAAATCATTTTGGCACTAATGAAATTACAAGTGATTGAACTCACAAAACCACGTCTAAGTTTTGTCGCTAAATCAAGTAATCTCACATCCTATCTAAATTATCTTATCAGTATTATTCTTCTTATCTTCATTGCTTTTTTTGCTATTCGCATTTATCTACCATATCGTAACAATATGCTTGCAGAGCAACAATCAATTGAAAAGCGGAAAAAAAAGTTACTAGTTCAGAATAGCAAACGAACAATTATCTGGGGACTACTTGCAGTATTAGTATTACTTGGTACCCAACTTTATTGGGATAAAATTGCTTCTCAACCACCTAAATTATCTGAAGCAATTCCAGTCACCTTAGATCAAGAAAATAAAGTACAGATCCCAATCGCACAAGTTAAAGATGGGAAACTACACCGTTTTGTGTGGATTGCCAGTGATGGTAAAGCTGTTCGTTTCTTTATTATTAATCGATCAACTAAAAATCTAAGCCTAGCGGTAGTATTTGATGCTTGTATTCTATGTGGCGATCAAGGCTATGTTATGGAAGGGGATCAAGTTATTTGTGTTGGTTGTGGCGTAAGATTATTTATTCCTTCTATTGGCAAAGCTGGTGGTTGCAATCCTGTTCCTATTGAGGGTTGGCAGCAAACAGATACAGATGTCATCATTAATAAAAAAAGCTTAGAAGACGGTTTAAATTATTTCTCAACTATTGTGGAATTAGATGTCACTGATCCTGTTAATGGCAAAAAATTAAAAAACACAAGCGCAGAACATAAATACAGTTACGAGGGTAAAACCTATTTCTTCACAAGTGAACAAAATCTTAATTTATTCCGTGATCACCCCGAAAACTATCTCTCTACTACGGGAGGAAACAAATAATGTTAGCCCGTATGTTATTTCAATCTTGGCGTCACGGCTTGAAGCGCAAGCTTTTAGCAATTATCACCATTTTTCTTGCCGCTGGATTAGTTTCCGCTTTACTTGCAGTGTCTATTGATATTGGCGATAAAATGGCACGTGAATTAAAATCGTATGGTGCAAATATTTTAGTTGAACCTGCCAGTAGTGCAGTTTTACCTGCTGATATAAACGGTAATACTGCACTTTCTACACAAGATTTTCTTGATGAAAAAGAATTACCTAATGTTAAAGATATTTTTTGGCGAAATAATATTGTCGGTTTTGCCCCGCTATTAATTGCTGAAGTTCATGCAAAAAACTTATCAACAAATACACAAAAAAATATCTCAATCTTAGGGACTTTTTTTGATCACCAAATCGCTATTCCTGATGAAGATGATTACCATACAGGACAACGAATTATCAGTCCTTATTGGAAAGTTACTGGTGAATGGGTTGATGATAGCACTGATCAGTTCCCTGAATTTACCCCTGTCTTAATCGGTGAACAATTAGCTAAAACAAATCAATGGAAAATTGGTGACCAATTAGAGCTTAGTTATCAAGAAGGAAACTTTTCGCAGCAACTTAAAGTAGAGATTAAAGGGTTGCTATCGTCTGGTGGCAATGAAGATCAACAACTTATTCTGCCATTAAGTAAAGCTCAAACGCTATTAGGTTTAGTAGGAAAAATACAAGCTATCAAAGTATCTGCATTAACCGTGCCTGAAAATGAATTATCTCGCAAAGCTCGTGATAATGCCGATGCACTTGCTGCGGAAGAATATGATCGTTGGTATTGTACCGCCTATGTATCCTCAATTTCACACCAACTTGAAGAAGCCATCTCTGGAGCTATCGTTCGTCCTATCTGGCAAGTGGCTGCTTCTGAAGGCGTTATTATTGAAAAAATTCAATTATTATTGGCGGTTGTTACTGTAGCTGCTCTTATTGCTGCTGCAATGGGCATTGCCTCTTTAATGACCACAACAATCATTGAACGAAGTAAAGAAATCGGTTTAATGAAAGCATTAGGTGCGTACCAATGGCAAATCGTTCTTCTTTTCTATTGTGAAGCGATGATTAGCGCATTAATCGGTGGAGCTTTAGGCTGTATTGCTGGTTGGGGATTAGCTAAGTTTATTGGTATTACACTTTTTGGTTTACCACTCAGCTTCACTTGGATTGTAGTTCCTTGTGTCTTAGTATTATCTACTCTAATTGCTTTAATTGGTACTTGGTTCCCAGCTCACCGCATTGCACAACTCTACCCCGTGGAGGTGTTATATGGTCGCCAATAAACCAAGATCTATGTTTTGGCGTTTAGTTATTAATGCTTTACGCTTACGTTTACAACGTGTTTTTATCATATTTGCTGCACTTACTGTTGGAGCCAGCATTGTGACTGCAATGGCAGCTGTCTATTTTGATATTAATACTAAAATGAGCCAAGAATTACGTACATTTGGTGCTAATTTCTATATTGGTTCTAATAGCAGTGGTCTAATTCCAGAACAGGAAATTAAACAAATTTTACATCACGCCCCTTCAGGGTTAATTACCGCAGCAAGTCCTTATCTTTATGGTGTTGCACGTTCCGATTTAGAAAAAATTGTACTAATGGGAGTATGGTTTTCTGATATGCGAACTCTCGCACCTTATTGGCAAATTACAGGCTCTGCCATCGGGGTAAATTTTGATGATCGACATGCGTTGATTGGAAAAACATTAGCACAGCGCCTTAATTTACAAGTTGGTAGTCAAATTACATTATCAAAAAATTCTGCTGAAAAGCATAGTTTCAAAATTAAAGGTATTATTGAAAGTGGCGATGCTACTGACAATATGCTTATCGTTAGCTTAGAATTTGCACAAAACTGGTTAGATAAACAAGATTTAGTTACCAATGCTCTTTTTAATATGAAAAACGATCAAGGGCAAGTAGAACAATTCGCCACCCAGCTTCAACAGCGCTATCCCGACTTAGAAATTCGTCCAATTTTGAAAGTATCCTCATCTGAGGGACAAATTCTCGACAAAATCAAAGGATTAATGGGGCTAATTGCGTTAGTTATCCTGATTCTTGCAACTTTGTGTGTCAATACAACATTAATTGCCATTGTCGGCGAGCGAGCAAAAGAATTTGCTTTACAAAAAGCTTTAGGGGCTAAACGGAATGATATTATCAAGCAAATTGGTACTGAAATTTTAATTATTGCCAGTTGTGCAATCATTGTTGGTCTTGTGATTGGCTATCTTCTTGCACAAATTCTAGGTATTACCGTATTTAAATCCTATATTGATATGCGTTTACCTGTAATTCCTATCACAATTCTGCTCTCTCTTTTAGTAGCAATTATCGCTGTTATCTTCCCAACACGTCGGGCATTACAAATACAAACAGCCAATATTCTTAAAGGCGAATAATTATGACTCATTACGTAATTGAAACTCAACATTTATATAAAAGATTTGGTCAAGTCACAGCACTTGAAGATATTAATATTCAAATTTCAGAGGGTGAATTTGTTGCTATTATGGGAGCATCAGGCTCAGGTAAAACAACATTAATGAATATCCTCACTGGCTTAGATACAGCAACAGAGGGAAAAGTCATTCTAGATGGTATTGATGCTGCACAATTAGATGAAACGGGGCAACAACGTTTCCGCGCTGAAAAAATTGGATTAGTGTTTCAACAATTCCATTTAATTCCTTATTTGACAGCTTTAGAAAATGTTATGCTAGCACAACACTATCATAGTGTAACAGATGAAGCTGCTGCAAAAGCTGTCCTTGAACAAGTTGGTTTAGGTCATCGTATCGACCATCGCCCTAGTCAATTATCAGGTGGTGAACAACAACGTGTTTGTATTGCACGAGCTTTAGTTAATCAACCTCCAGTCATTTTTGCAGATGAGCCAACTGGAAATCTTGATGAAAAGAACGAAAAATTGGTTCTTGATCTTCTTACTACTTTAAACCAACAAGGTAAAACTATTGTCATGGTGACGCATAACCCTGATCTGGGCAAACTCACTGACCGCACTATCTTTTTACAACATGGTAAGTTTCTCAAAGAAGAACATAATCAACATAAATGATTTAGAGAGTAAAAGATGAAATTATTTTCATTCCTTAAAATAGTATTAATCAGCAGTTTCTGTTTTAGTTTAATTGCGTGTAAAGAAGAAACCGCAGAAATCGGCAAACCTGCCCCAGAAATTGCTACTTTTGATTTGGACGGCAACAAAGTTTTTCTGGAAAAATTTAAGGGTAAATCTGTATTAGTCAATTTTTGGTCTAGTACCTGTGGAATATGCCTAATTGAATTGAAATCATTTGAGAAGCTTGCTGCACAACATCCCGAAAAGATACAACTATTAGCAATTAATATTGATGGCGAAAATAGCGATACTCGCAAAGTCGTAGAGAAAAATAAACTTAATCTCCCTATCGTGAAAGATCAGCTAAAAATCACTGCTGAACGTTATCAACTAGTCGGTACGCCGACCTCTTTTCTCATTGACCCTACTGGTAAAATCCTTTATAAATTCGAAGGTTTAATTCCAGATAAAACATTACAACAATTATTTGTGGGGCAATAAAATAATGAAAAAATTATCTCTAACCTTATTCGTCACTCTATTAACAACCATTTCTTATGCTCACGCTGATAGTAATCTTGATCGCGGTAAACGTTTATTTAGTCAAGGCTGTGCTTTATGTCATGGTAAACAAGGTGAAAAATCTGCACTCAATCAATCCGCAATTATTAATACGCTAAGTGTTGATGAGATCATAACAGCATTACAAAAACGTAAATCAGGTGAGATTGTTGGTGCAGGAAATGCAGCTAAATCACGTTTAAATGAAGATGATATGAAAGCGGTTGCTGAATATTTGCAAACTTTAAAAAACTAATGCTTTTATTAACAATAAAGGCTGAACAGAGTTCAGCCTTTTCATTCTCTAAATAATATTAATTAGAAGCGGTAATTTAAACCTAAACCGTAAAGTGTTGCAGTTGATTTTGAGGTGAAATTCCCCGTAACAACACTTCCTGTTTTCTTATTAAATTGTGTTTCCTCAAATGAAACTTTTTTCCCTTTAATAAAGGCAAATCCTGCATCCACAGAAAGATTTGGCGTAAAGCGATAAGTTGCCCCTAAAGTATACCAAGTACGATCAGTATCTGGGATCGAAATTGAAGAGTGATCCTTATCTACTGCACTTTCATCATGAGCAAGACCAGCTCGTAAGGTTAATTTATCATCTACATCATAGATAAAACCAACTGCAATACGGGTAGTATCACTAAAGTTTTCATCTTTTTGGAATAATCCATCGCCACCACGATGTGCATATAATTCTTGGAAACGGCTCCATTCTGTACGTTTTACACTATAAGTAACGGCAAATTTTGGTAATACACGATGATAACCTGCCACTTCCCAATACGCTGGTAAAGGTAATTTCAATGAACCTGGACCATTATCACCACTAACCCCTAATGCCTCACGAAGAGTTAATAAGCCTAGTGTTGGATGAGGTATTACTTTTGGAGTAGCTGGAATACCTGTTGTATAGTCCCCATCAAAATCAAGTGATACATGTGAATGATATGCTACACCAATGCGGTTATTTTCATTAAATTCATATAACGCACCAACATTCCAACCATAACCCCATACATCCCCTTCTAGCTTATGTAATAAAGTAGAATTATTCAAATTTAAACCTAAAGCACTATTTAGAGCAGTAAAGTTTGCCGATGATGCTCCTAAACGGCGTTCTACTGTAGCATCTGCATATACTGCATTTAACCCTGCACCAATACTAAAATTATTGGTTACACGATAAGCCCCGCTTAAATTGAAATTTAAAGTAGTTAAGTCGGTTTTACCTGCAAATGGTCCCGCATTGTAACCATTGTCAAATTCTGTTGCTAAACCATAATTAACGTTTACTCCACCCCCCACAGCAAAACGATCATTAATTGGATAGACAGTATAAAGGTAAGGAACTAATTCCTTAGTTGCAATATTCTTGTGCCCTGCGTCCACTGAACCAAATGTTCCTGTTAAATCAATATTCGGATTTACATAAATCCCACCAACAGAGATTTCTGGGCGTTTAAAGAAAGTCATCAACGCTGGATTAGAAGCAACTACTGAAGCATCATCTGCAACCGCAGCATCCCCCGCATAAGCACGGCCTAAACCAGAAGTTGAAGTTTCATGTAGTTGGAATGCAGAAGCAAAAGCACCTTGCGATGCAACAGCCACTAAACTTGCAAGTAGAGTTTTGGAAAGTAAACGCATTTTTATTATTCCTTGTAGTTATTAACAATGTTTTTTATTTGAAGGTCGCATATTAGGGAACTTTATTAATTAACTCAATACAATTTATGGCTATTTATACAGTGATTAGACCAGTACCTATGATTTACTGTTGATATAGATCAAAATTACTTAACTCTTCAAGGTTTTCTTATGCTCTCGTGTTAAAATAAATTTGTTTTTTTATATCTTTTTTTGAAATGGAGCTATTTATGAGTCAAATGAAATGTAAAGCAGAAGAAGCGAAAGTATGCTGCTGCGTTGATGTTGGTACGGTAATTGATAATGAAGATTGTGGCGTAAACTTTAGCCAAGTCTATACAACTGAAGAACAAGCCAAAGAAGCATTAGCTTATTTAACCGAAAAAGCGCGTGCAGCTGAAAGCGATCCTTGTGAAATTACCAGTGAAATCGTGGCGGTAAATGGTGGTTATCAACTAAATGCAAGTTTTACTTTCTGCTGCCAAGCTGAAACTATGATTTTCCAACTTTCTACTCGTTAATTCTCTTGGGATGGTATGTGGTTTTACATACTATCTTATATTTTATTACAAATATTCTATCAACCACATACTCTCAATTATCTAATTATTTCGTCACTACACACTCTTGCAACAACACTTGATCTTTTGTTGCTGTTTTTCCTAATTTTAACCAAGAATTAATTTTACTATGTTGCCAATCTTGTGTCTGAATCACATCAACACTTAATAAATGAGCTTGATTACTAAATACGAGGGTATTATTTTTGCTCAGTTTACGATCTTGTTTTAATAACTGCTCTTTACCTTGCCAAGTTACTTTTGCTTGATCATTTTGATAAGCAACAACTAAAGTTTTCCCATTATCACAACGATAAGTTAAACTGTCTATTGTAGCGGTTGATTGTGCGTTTTGCTCTGTAATAGATAATTTCACATTATAGAAATGTTGTTTATTTGGTTGCTTACGCGCATCATTTCTTGTTTGATAAACCGTTAAGATATATTTCCCTGAATAAGGCAATAACTGTTGGCTAGCGCTTAAATCCACTTGCTTGGATTTCTTTGCATATGCCAATGCAAATTGAACTTGTGGATCTTTATCTAAAATTTCTAATGTTGCTACCTGCCCTTTTTTTGCATAAAAAGTATAGCGATCAACATCATTTCCTTTAATCGTCCCATTTAATTCAGCCGCAGTTTCCCCCTTCGGAAATTGTACTGAAAAATTATTCGATGCAGCCATTACATTGAATGTACCAACTTGCAAACAAGCTGCTAAAAATAGTGTAGAAAATGTTTTTAATTTCATTTTTCTCTCCTCATCTCCTTTATGTAGTAAAAAAGGATAGGGTTTTTAACCACTATCCTTTCTCACAAACTAAATTAAAATAATTTGGTTGATTAAAGTGCTGATTTTGCTTTTTCAACTAAAGCGGTAAATGCTACTTTATCAAACACTGCGATATCTGCAAGGATCTTACGATCGATTTCAACAGACGCTTTTTTCAAGCCAGCGATGAAACGGCTGTAAGATAAACCATTTTGACGAGCTGCTGCGTTAATACGTGCAATCCATAATTGACGGAATTGACGTTTACGTTGACGGCGGTCACGATAAGCATATTGACCAGCTTTAATTACTGCTTGGAAAGCAACACGATATACACGAGAACGTGCACCATAATAACCTTTAGCTGCCTTAAGAACTTTCTTATGACGAGCTCTTGCAATTACACCACGTTTTACACGGGCCATAGGAATCTCCTTTGTCTATTTGTACTTAAAAAATAACGAAACGTTCGCACAACCGTGGGTTATGCATATGGTAAACAAGCTACGACTAAAACTTGGTCTGCTTTCGCAACCATTGATTTATGACGTAAATGACGTTTACGTTTAGTTGATTTCTTAGTCAAAATATGACGAAGATGAGATTGTTTACGTTTAAAACCGCCAGTTCCAGTTTTTTTGAAACGTTTAGCAGCACCACGTACTGTTTTAATTTTAGGCATGAGTTTAACTCCGCATTGTTTATTATTAATCACCAATAATTAGGCGAATAAAAAGTAACGATGAAACCACCGTTACCATTATTACTTGAGTTGCACTAATTATTATTTCTTTTTCGGGGCAAGTACCATCACCATTTGGCGACCTTCAATCTTAGATGGTTCAGATTCAACAACCGCTAAATCTGCTAAATCTGTTTTAATCCGCTCTAACATTTCAGTTCCAATTTGTTGATGGGCTAATTCACGACCACGGAAACGTAGTGTGATTTTGGTTTTATCCCCGTCTTCTAAGAAGCGAATCAGGCTGCGTAGTTTTACCTGATAGTCGCCTTCGTCAGTTCCTGGACGGAACTTAATCTCTTTAACTTGAACAACTTTTTGTTTTTTCTTCTGCTCTTTTGCAGTTTTGCTCTTTTCATAGAGGAACTTACCGTAATTCATAATGCGGCACACTGGAGGCTCTGCATTAGGGCTTATTTCAACTAGATCGAGTTCGGCTTGTTCCGCCATTTCCAACGCTTGCTGGATAGATACGATACCCGCTTGTTCACCATCTTGGTCAATTAAGCGGACTTCTTTCACACGAATTTCATCATTAATACGATTCGGGCGATTAGTTGCTGGGGCTTTTTTTACGGTTTTAATAGTCTTATTCCTCTAATAATTTCACTTACTACTGTACTGCTTTTAATTAAGCAGAAAATCAAATGTTGTTCACCAATCCTTTTCTTTGGCAAAAAACGTGCAAATTCTATAGAAACTTCCTTTCGTTTGCAAGAGGTTGAGAAGAAATATATTATCCATATCAATAAGTAAGTTTTAATTTATAAAGTTAAAAAAGATATTATTTCAGAATGGATTTTTACTACAGAAATAGTATCAATAAAAACAAATAAAATTATAACCTATTGCAACAATAGCAATTAAATTACTAATTTTCTTGTAATAATTTAAATAACTGATAGAATCTTCCGCTTTTCGATAATAAACAACCGTTAATTTGATTATATTGAGATTTTTAATCATTAGGTTTACTTCATTATTGATGATAATAAATCAAAGGATTGACATATGAATAAAATTTATCGTGTTGTATGGAATGCAACGTTGGGGTTATGGCAGTGTGTATCAGAACTTACACCTGCTAAGGGGAAAACAAAGTCTAGTAAAAAAATAGTTAATAAAAGCAAGAAAATTACTTTTATTCTTTCTACTATAATTTCTTTATTACCTGTGCATGAGAGTTTGGCGCAAGTTGTTGCTGGTGGGGGAGTAGCAGTTAGTGATAACAATCTTTATATAGGATCCATATATAACACAGGAACCATTACTGCAATTGGAATTAGTGGCTTAGATCAATTTGTACGAGAAGTAAAAGCACAATCATGGTCTAAGGGAAGGACTTTTTCTAATATTAAGCTTAGTGTTTGGAATAATGATAAACCTAATGGAACAAACACCTTTAATGTTCAAGATGGAACAACAATAAGCACCCCACTTATTGAAGTTGGTGCAACTTCTCATTCCAGTTTGAACGTCCTGAGAAATTCCTCCCTCAATGCCTCAAGCTTTACTACAAGCTCAGGCAAGAATATAAATATAAAGGTTCAAAGTAATAGTTTATTGTCTATATCATATGGGAGAATTTCACAATTAACACTTTTAGTGGATAATAAATCTACATTTCAATTATCACAAGGACAGATCAATAATTCATCATTAAAGTTTACTAATAACGGTGCTCAATTAAGCAATATAGCAGGTAATTTTAATAGAAGTAGTTTAAATTTAACCAACTCCACAGTTAAATTAATTAATAATTCAACGTTTGCTAATTCTTCTTCCGTTAAACTTAATGCAAATGCAACATTAGACCTCACTAACGGTTTAACTTTAACTAACTCTAGCCTAAATCTTAATGGCGGGACACTTGCTGCCAGTGAAACGGGTACGATTACGACCACATCAGAGGCTGCACCAATCAATTTACAAGCAGATTCAACTATTGATGTTGCTGAGGGCAAAACATTAACATTAGACAATAAGAGTGTTATTTCAGGTAGCAGTAATTTAAGTAAAACAGGTAATGGCACCTTAATTTTTGGTGCTGATAATATCTACACAGGTGCAACCAATGTTAATGCAGGTACTTTGCAATTAGGAAATGGTGCTGCCACTGGTGATCTTGCTACTGAAAGTAATATTACTTTAGCAAACGATACCACCCTAGCACTTAATCATGGTGCTAATGATTACATATTAGATAATGCTATTTCAGGTGCAGGGAAATTAATCCAATTAGCAGACAACTCAGGAACTACTACTATTACCAAAGATAGCAGTGACTTTACTGGCAATGTAGAGATCAATGCTGGTATCTTGCAAGTTGGTGATGGTGGAGAAACTGGTGATATTGGTAATGGTACAGTTACTATTGCTTCAGGTGCTGGATTAAAAATCAACCGTTCAAATTCTTATAACTTAGATAATATTGTTACTGGGGGGGGGGTATCTTGAGCAAGCAGGCAGTGGCACCACTTCTCTAGTCGATGGTAAAACCTATGATTATTCAGGTAAAACCATTGTATCGGGTGGTGAACTTGATATTGTTGCCAATACCAGTATCACTCAGACCAGCGATGTTTTAATTGATAACCAAGCTATCTACGATGCTACTCAAGGCGCTAATCAAGCGAAATTAACCGTTAATGGGACATTAACCACAGCCAATAATGGTGATGTGGAGATCAATAGCGGCTTATTGACCGTCAATGGTACGGCAACGGTTGGTAATATCAAATCAACCGATACTGAGGGTACAAAATTAGCTACAGTCAATGTCGCAAGTGGTGGCACATTAACCACAAATTTAACTGACGGCGATGTTTTATTCCAAAACTTTAAATCTACCCCTGCACCAGATATCGTAACCATTGATGGCACGTGGAATGCTAATGTTGCGAGCGGTACAGTGGCACAAGAAGCCGATGCCGCATTCACTGGGTCGGGTAAATTGGTTAAACAAGGTGCAGGGCAATTAACCCTGAATGCCGATAACAGCATTGGTAATCTTGATATTGATGATGGGAAAATTGCTGTTTCAGCGGATAAAAGTTTAACAGTTACCAATACCATTAATATTGGTAATAATGTAGGCAAACCAAAATCAGCAGGGTTAGAAGTTAATGGTTCTGTAACAGCGAATGATATCAATATTAAATCAGATGGCGACTTAGCCAATAAATCTAGCGGCAGTGTTACAGTCAATAACAATCTCACTATAGAAAATGGTGGGAATGCCAACAATGAAGGAACACTTAACGTTACGCAAAATTTAGCTGTGAATGGCGGTACATTGGCATCATCTGGCACCACAACAGCAGGGACATTAACAGTTAATCAAGGTACCAATACAGACGGCACTACCCGCCAAGGTGAAGTCAATATCACAGGTGGTACAACCACAGCGACAACCACTACGGTAAATAGCGGAACAATAACGGCATCGGGTGCAGATACGACGTTTAACGCTGGAGCGATGACAGTCGGTGATAAGACAGGGGATACTGGAAGTGCTAGTGTGGTAGTTAAAGACGGTGCAACCGCTAAAGCCACGAGTGTAACCATTGAAGGCGATGATGGTAAGGTTGATATTCAAGCTAACAGTACCTTAACAGCGGCAAATGGTGAAGCACCTGCGAATATTAAAGTCAATGGTGGTGAACTCGCGGTATCGGGTACAGTTAATGCGAAAAATATTACTTCAGATAGCGCTACGGCTGACGATAAAAATGCCAAAGTGAGTATTGCGGGGACGGTCAATTTAAAACCGACAGCAGGCGATACCTTGTTTTCAGGTTTTAATACTGAACAAGGTGATAACATTGGTTTATCTGGTAATTTAAATGTTGATGTTGCAGAGGGCGTTTCTGTTGCTCAAGATAGCAATGCCAATATCACTGCACTGAATGATGCTAAAGGTACTCTGAATAAGAAAGGTGCTGGAACGCTTACATTGACTGCAAGTAATACACTTGCCACCACCAATGTGGAAACAGGAACCTTAGCTAATACAGGGACATTGAATAGTGATACCACTAACATTAACGATGGAAAACTGAGCAATACAGGTACATTAAGCAGTACAGAGATTAATGTAGGCGATGGAAAGGGCGGTGCGACAACCGCAACTTTAGAAAATAGTGGTACAGGTAGCATTACTAGCACAACAGTGAATGTTAAAGCAGATGGTAAGTTAAGTAATACTGCAACTGATGACAAAGCTACAACGGATAAGCAAGAAGGTATCAAGGTAACTGGTACACTGAATGTTCAAGGCGGACAAGTTGAGTCTTCAGGTAGCACCAATATAGGCACTTTAACTATTGATAAAGGCATTCGTACAGAAGGTGCTGATGGCGCTTCAACAGAAACTGCGGGTTCAGTTTCTATTACTGGTGGCGATACTACGGTTGCAACAACGCAGATTAATGATGGTGCGATGAACGTTTCTGGCGGTAAATTAAATGCTGGTGTAGTTATCGTTGGAGATGGAGACGATAAAAATACCGCAAATAATGCAGCCTCATTGAATATTACAGGCGGTGCGGTTGAAGCAACTAGCGTAACGGTGAATCGTGATGGTGGTTTGACCAATAGTGCTACTGATAATCCAGATATAGCCGATGTTCAAGAGGGCTTAAACGTTACAGGTGCATTAACAGTCAATGGTGGCTCAGTCACTTCATCGGGTACAACCAATGTTGCAGGGGCAATGACCGTAGAAAGCGGTAATGTCAATGTAACAGGTGGCACAACAAGTGCAGGTTCAACCACCATTAAAGATGGTGAGGTTGCTGTATCAGGCGGTAAATTAAATGGTGGTGCTATTACTGTTGGTGACAATGATGGCACAGCTACAAATGATGCTGCAAAATTAACAATCTCGGATACTGGTGCTGTTGAAGCCGATAGTGTAACAGTTAAAAATGATGGTAATTTAACCAATAATGCAACGGATAATCCAGATACAGCCGATGTTCAAGAAGGTTTAAAAGTTACGGGTGAACTAAAAACTGAGGGCGGTACGATTAATTCTGCTGGTACAACAACAGCAAATGATTTAACCGTTGATGGTGGTGCTGTAAATGTAACAGGTGGTAAAACTGATGTAACCACGACAAACTTAAATGATGGAACCGTTAATGTAGCAAGCGGCGCTACTTTAGATAGTGATACCTTAAATGTCGGTAATGAAGACAATGGTACTCCAAATACCGCAACCTTAACCAATAGCGGTACGGTAACCAGTCAAACGGTGAATATCAAAAGAGATGGCAAATTAGCGAATACAGGTTCATTAGGTACTGAGGATTCGCCAATTACCGATATTAATGTCCAAGGCGGTACATTCAATTCAACCGGCACAACTCAAGCAACGAACTTAACAGCCAGTGCAGGTACAGTCGCCTTAGGTGCAGGAAGCAATACCTCGCTCACTAAACTAGATATAAGCGGCGGTGATGTAGATATTGCTGGTACAGTTTCTGCTCCAACTACCAACATTAGCGGTGGCGATGTTGATGTTAATGCGAATGGTAAACTTGACACCACCAATATCGCCATTAGTGGCGGTACAGTTGATGTTAATAATGACGGAACAATTACCGCAACAAACTCAGCTAACTTGTCTGGTGGTACAACTACCGTTCATCAACGCGGTACTTTTGATTTAAGCCCTAATGGCGACCTGACTTTATCAGGGGGTGATCTCACTTCTGATGGTACAGTGAAAGCAGATGAAATCACGGTTAATAATGCAGAAAGTAATCTAACGCTTAATGCAGCGACTACAGCCAATAAACTTACGGCAAGTGCGGGTACTGTAGATTTAGGGGCTAGTAGTACAACCAATATTACGGGTGAATTAAAAGCCAATGGCGGTACAATCAATTCTGCTGGTACAACGACAGCAGGTAGCTTAACCGTAGATAACGGTAGTACAGTAAATTCCTCTGGAACAACTACAATTAATAACGCAATTACAGTAGAAAATGGAACTGTTAATGTTACTAATGGCACTACCACAGCAGCAACAACCTCGATTAAAGATGGTTCTGTTTCTGTATCTGGCGGTACGCTAAATGGTGGTGATATTACGGTTGGAAACAATGATGGAACAGCAGTAGCTGATGCAGCCAAACTCATTATTTCTAACAACGGTGCCGTTGCAGCCAATAATATTACTGTAAACAATGATGGCGCATTAACTAACACTTCTAATGTAGAAAACGGTCTAAACGTTACTAATGATTTAACTGTCAATAGTGGTACGGTTACTTCATCAGGCGCAACCACTGTCGGTGGAGATTTCAGCGTTAGCAATCAAGGGCAAGCTACTCTCTCTGGTAAAACGGCAGTAACTGGTGATCTGAAAGCGGATAATGCCACTATCAATTCATCAGGCACAACTACAGCTAACTCTTTAACCGTTGATAACAAAGGTGCTGTTAATATTACTGGCGGTACTACTCGTGCTAACTCCACCTCCATTAAAGACGGTGCAGCGCATATCTCTGATGGAGCTACCTTAAATGGGGGTACCGTTGCTGTTGGCGATGGAATAGGCAATACAGGAACAGCAAGCCTAACCAATGACGGAACTGTTAATGCAAGTAGTATCACAGTCAAATCTGATGCAATCCTGACAAATAATAAAGCAGATGATCCAACAACAGACAATAACGAAGGTATTAATGTTACAGATGAATTAAAAGTAGAAAGCGGTACTTTAGCCTCTTCAGGTAGCACAAAAGCAGATACTTTAACTGTAACTAAAGCGGATAATGCAACACAATCAGGTACCGTGAATATTACTGGTGGTACAACCAAAGCGAATACCACCGCTATTCAAGAGGGGGCTATCTCTGTAGAGGCAGCAGGTACTCTGAATGGTGGCGATATTACTGTGGGCGATAAGGATAGCGATACTGCAACCTTAACGATAGATGGTAAGGTAGATGCCACAAGCCTTACCGTGAATGGTAATGATGGAACCGTCAATGTTAATGAATCAGGTCAATTAGGCGCTAGTTCACCTATTGGCTCTGTTAATGTTGATGGTGGTACGTTAAATTCATCAGGTACAACCAAAGCGAATACTTTAACTGTAGATCATAACGGTACGGTGAACGTTAATGGCGGTACAACCAAAGCTGATAATACCGATATTCATGATGGTGCATTGAATGTCGCAAGTGATGCAACCTTAGATGCAGGCAGACTCACTGTAGGTAATAGGGATGGCGAACCAAGTACCGCATCGCTTAATGCAGGTGGAACGGTAAAAGCAACCGATTTAGTGGTGAATCAAGATGGTAATATTGCGGTGAATAATGGTGCTACAGTAACTGCAACAAGCAGTGCGAAAGTAGCTGGCGGCACTATCGCAATTAACCAAGGCGGTATCCTAAATTCTGGTGAGCGTGGTGAACATAACTTAGTTGTTGATTCTGGTCGTGTTACAGTTGATGGTACTTTGAATGCGAAAAATATCACCTCAGACCCTGCAATAGCGGGTGATGGTGAAGATGCGAAGATTACTGTCGGCAGCACAGGTATACTTAATCTTAAACCAGCAAATGGGGAACAATTATTCTCAGGGCTGGATACCACTCAAGGTGATGTCATCGAGATTAATGGAGCATTAAATGTAGCAATTGATTCAGGTAGCACTGTGGAGCAAGCGCCGAATGCGGCGATAGCTGGCACAGGTTCATTGAATAAAAATGGTTTGGGTGGCTTGGTATTGAAAGCACCAAGCAACGCCATTAGCACAGTGAATGTCAATGATGGTGAATTAACTGTTGATCAAGGCTCAAAACTCACGACAGATACCCTCAATGTGGGCAACGGTGATGACCAATCTGCTACGGTAAATATTAATGGTGAAGCAGCCGTTACCGCCGATGTGAATATCGCTAAAGACGGTACTTTAAACGTAGGCGATGCTTCTGGCTCAACTGCTGCGGGTAAATTGGATGCGACAAATCCGATTTCTATGAATGGCGGTACACTTAATGTCAATCCAAATGCAACATTGACTACCCCTAATATCGTGAGTCCAGATGCTAATGACAATGAAGCATCAATAATCAATGTCGCCAACAATGCCACATTAAACCTTAATCCAACAGACGGAACACCGCTCTTTGAAGGCTTAAATAGTACGCCAGATGGCAAGGATACTATCAATATAGATGGCACACTCAATCTTGATGTGGCTTCAGGTAGCATCACACAGCCAGTATCAGCGCCCATCACAGGCGTGGGTACATTGAATAAAAATGGTAATGGAACCTTTGAAGTAAAAGCCGATAATCCATTTGCAGGTCAAGTGAATGTTAATGAAGGTAAGCTCCAAATGACAGAGGGCGGAAAGCTAGGGCAGGCAGATGTTACAGTGAAATCAGGAGCAACTTTAGCGGTAGATACACAAGGTACCTCGCTTGGAAGTTTAACACTTAATGGCGCACTTAATATAATTGCTACGCCAACAGGTCATAGCCAAATTAATATAGCTCGTAATGCTGATACCGCTAACGGTATCCTATTTATTGATATTGCGGGTAGCGATGAAGATGCTCTTGCCAAAGTAAAGCTAGATAACATTCTTCAAGCTGACACTTTTAAACATAAACAACCTGATGGAACATATATAGACATTAATAAAAATAATCCATTCTCTGATTATAGCGACAATAGTGAACTCTTTAATTTTGTTCCTCAGATTTCTCCAGATGGGAAGTCAATTAATCTTATTCCAACACCAGCTACAAAATTAGTTGATATTGCAAAAATGTTTAATCTAAAACGAGCATTAGGCGCTGCAACAGCTTTAGATGCTAACTTTGAACGAGCACCTAAAAATGAACTCTCACAATGGTTCTATCGAACACCAAACAAGCAAGAATCAGCTTCTCGATTATTAGATGCTTTACCATCTTTAATTGCAGCTAGTGGTCAAGTAGTAGCAAATACTAGCAAACGGTTAGCTAATTTAGCACCTCTTTATGAGCGCTGTTATACTATCCAGCAACCAGAACAGGATAAGCATTTATGGGTGAAACCATTTGGTCGTTGGGCAACTCAACAGGCTTATTATGGTGCCACAGGCTATCAAGGAGAAAGTTATGGCTTTGCTGTCGGATTAGAAAAATGTCGTCATCAATCTCGCTTAGGAGTGATGATAGGTTATGCTTATGACCATATCCATAGCAACAAGTCTATTTCAAACCAACGTTTACGTGCAGATACCATTCAAGCAGGTCTTTATGGTAATACACCAATTAGTACTGTTGCAGATTTAGACTTTAAAGCAGGTATTGGCTATAGTGATATTAGTTCTACACGTTATATCAGTTTTGCTAACCATTCTATGCAAGGAAACTATGTCAATAAGATAGGTTATGCTGCAGTTGGGCTTAACTTTAATGCCTATACTTCTCAACAATTTGAAATCAAACCTTTTATACGCCTTGATTATCAAGTTGTGCGTCATAACAACTTCTCTGAAATAGGAACAAATACGAAAGGAGGAACTGATTCATTAGACCCTAGCGTATTACATCTTCATGTTAATGCAGGAACTTACCAGTCATTTATTAGTCAGGTAGGTATGGGAGTATATGCTCGTCTTACTGAGAAACTTACCCTTAATTCACGACTTGGGATTGGTTATGACTTAATTGGTGAGCCAGCTTCTATACAAGCTGCCTTTATAGGGGCATCTGACTTGAAGTTCACTACTGAAAGCGCTAGTCACGGTCGTATTAATAGTGAAGTTAGCTTGAATATAAGTTATCAGCTTTCTCCTATGGCGACCATTTCCGTGGGATATGATGCAACTGCACGTAAAGGCTATATTGAACATAACCCAACGGTATCGTTCAAAATGACATTTTAGTTCCATAACACGATAATAATAACAATAGATACCCGAAAAATTCACGCCACGTTTGTGGCGTGTTTTTCTCACTTCTGCATCATAAGATTAATCTTGCTTAAACTTGAGCTAATCCAAAATGACGATAAGTATGAGAGGTGGCAATTCTGCCTCTTGGAGTACGTTGTAAAAAACCTTGCTGAATAAGATAAGGTTCTAAAACATCTTCGATTGTTTCTTTTTCTTCACCAATCGCTGCGGCAAGATTATCTAAACCTACTGGTCCACCATCAAAGCGTTCAATAATCGCCATCAACAATTTACGATCCATAAAATCGAAACCTTCTGAATCAATATCCAGCATATTCAACGCCAGTTTAGCGATTTCTGCAGAGATAAAACCACCATTTTTGACATCTGCATAATCACGCACACGGCGTAATAGACGATTTACAATTCGTGGTGTACCACGAGAACGGCGAGCAATTTCATGTGCAGCTTCATCTGCAATCTGTAAATTAAGGCAGTTTGCACTACGCATAACTATCGAGGTGAGATCGGGAATAGAATAAAATTCTAAACGTTGCACAATACCAAACCGATCGCGTAACGGTGAAGTGAGTGAACCTGCTCTTGTCGTTGCACCAACTAATGTAAAGGGAGGCAGATCTAATTTGATCGATCTTGCAGCTGGCCCTTCACCAATCATAATGTCTAACTGGTAGTCTTCCATTGCTGGATACAACACTTCTTCTATTGCTGGAGATAAACGGTGAATTTCATCAATAAATAGCACATCATGAGGTTCAAGATTGGTCAGCATTGCTGCTAGGTCACCCGCTTTTTCTAAAACAGGACCTGATGTTGTACGAATATTAACCCCCATTTCATTAGCAACAATATTTGCTAATGTCGTTTTCCCTAACCCTGGTGGGCCAAAAATTAACAGATGATCCAGTGCATCTTGACGCATTTTTGCCGCTTTAATAAAAATATCCATCTGCTCACGTACGTGTGGCTGGCCAACATAATCTTCTAGTAATTTTGGGCGAATAGCTCGGTCAATATACTCTTCTTCTGCTTTGGCTGTTGGGCTGATAATACGATCTACTTCAATCATCTTTTATACCGTTTCTAATCACAATGCATTCTTTAATGCTTCACGAATTAATTGTTCACTATTTAGATCAGGTTGGGCAACGTGTTTCACCATTTTTTCTGCATCAGCTGGTTTATAACCTAACGCAATCAAGGCAGAAATCGCATCATCAGCTGGAGAAGTTTCAGTTGCCAAACTTTGTTCCATTGTTGTGGTACCCACTTTCTGCTCAATAAAGAAATCTTGATTACGGTACTGTTTAAATTTCCCTTTTAGTTCGACTAATAAACGTTCTGCTGTTTTCTTTCCTACCCCAGGAATTTTCACTAATTTAGAGAGTTCTTCATGCTCTATTGCATAAGAAAATTCATTCACTGACATTGCCGATAAAATCGCTAATGCTAATTTTGGGCCAACACCATTGGTTTTAATTAATTCACGGAATAAGGTACGATCCTGCTTTTGGTAAAATCCAAATAATAAATGTGCATCTTCTCTTACTACAAGATGTGTATAAAGTGTTGTTTCCATATTTACTTCTGGTAAATGATAGAAACTGGTCATTGGTAATAACAATTCATATCCCACCCCATTTACATCTAATAAAATTTCTGGTGGCGATTTTTCTAATAGAATGCCTCGTAAATGCCCAATCATACTCAACCTCACAAAAAAAACTGCTGCATAGCATACAAGAAAACTGTATAAACATCCAGTAACTTTGCCAGTTCTCTTTGCGCTATGACAATAATTGGTAAATTCTTACTGAAAAGGGTTTTACAGGCTTTTTCGGAATACCGATAATACACAATTAACGATAAAAGAATATGGATATACAAATGAAAAATATTGATGGTATTGGTGAGATAATTCTGTTTTTTGTTTCAATTTTAGCGGCATTGGGTTGGTTCTTTTCTAAATATGCTTTAGTCGGTTTTCCTCCAGTGGGTTTTATTGGATTGCGTTTCTTTTCTGCTGCACTTCTCTTTTTTCCCTTTGCATATCCACAACTAAAACGCTTAACTCGCTCTGAGATTATTCGTGCCTTTGCTACTGGATTATTTTTTGCTATCTTTATGGCAACTTGGATTATGGCAATTACCTTTAACAATAATCTTGGCTCAGGTGCATTTTTATTAAGTGTATCTATGTTGCTTGCACCATTGATTTCTTGGCTTGTATTCCGCAATAAACCATTACGCACATTCTGGATCGCTTTACCGACCGCACTTTGTGGTGTCTATCTACTCGCTAATTCAAAAGGTGATTTCCATTTCTCAGTTGATAGCTCGCTATATTTACTCGCTTCGTTATTTTCTGCGATCTATTTTGTATTACATAATCAATATTCTAAATCCATTCCACCTTTACCATTAACTACATTACAGCTTGCCGTAGTTGGCGTACTATGTCTTTTCTACTCTTTACTCACCGAACAATGGCAAAGTGATATTCCTTCTTCTGCGATTTGGTGGTTAGCGACTAGCGTATTAATTGGTACCAATTTCCGTTATATGTTACAAACGATCGGGCAGCGTTATTGTCATATTGCAAATGCTTCCATTATTATGCTATTAGAGCCAGTTTGGACGATTATTTTAAGTGTCATTCTATTAGGCGAACAACTTAGTACGATTAAAATTATCGGCAGTATCTTGATTTTATCCGCTTTATTAATTTATCGAATTCAAAATTTAATTGGTTTATTCAAAGGTAAAAATCGACAATCTACTTGAGAAATTTAGTATTTCTTCGCAAAATAACGCCTTTTTCTAACCACCTAATCAAGAGGGGAAAATGAAAGAACACATCTTTTTACACACAATAGATTCCCCAGTAGGGAAACTACAATTACTTGCCCATCAACATCATTTAGTTGGAGTGCTATTTGAGCGCGAAAACGAAATCACTCAACCTCATTGGCTGTGTGGTCGTGATCACCCAGTTTTGCAACAAACAGAACAAGCATTAACTCGCTATTTTTCTGGTGAGCATCAAGCATTTACATCATTACCATTAAAATTATTAGGTACAGATTTTCAACAGGCGGTTTGGCATCAATTATTACAAATTCCTTTTGGACAAACTGCAACTTATGCCGATATTGCCCAACGTATTGGAAAACCAAAAGCAGTACGTGCGGTTGGTGGCGCTGTAGGGCGTAATCCGATTAGTATTATTGTGCCTTGCCACCGTATTTTAGGAAAACAACAACAATTAACTGGTTTCGGTGGTGGTTTACCGATAAAACGTTATCTATTACAACATGAAAACATTACATTCATTGATAAAGGGATAGAATTTGTCAATCCTAAACATTGGAAAAGATTAGAAAAATAAGAGGATATTTATGTTAAGTTATCGCCACAGTTTCCATGCTGGCAACTATGCTGATGTGTTAAAACATATTGTGCAATTACTCATTCTGGAAGCATTACAGCAAAAAGAGAAAGGATTCCTGTATCTTGATACTCATGCTGGTGCTGGATTGTACTCTTTACAAAGTTTTGAAGCAGAAAAAACAGCTGAATTTACTGAAGGTATTGGTTATTTATGGGAACGTGATGATTTACCTGAGATTATTAGCCATTATCTACAACAAGTTAAACAGGTTAATCCAAAAGATAAACTCAACTTTTATCCAGGTTCTCCTTTATTAGCGGCTAACTTATTGCGTCCTCAAGATCATGCTATTTTAACTGAACTGCATCCTAGCGATTATCCACTATTACGTAAAAATATGCAGAAGTTCAGTAATATCCAAGTCAAACGTGAAAATGGATTCCAACAATTAAAATCTGCCTTGCCACCAAAAGAGCGTCGTGGGTTTGTGTTAATTGATCCTCCTTATGAATTAAAAGAAGATTATCAACTGGTTGTTGATGCAATTGTGGAAGGCTATAAGCGTTTTGCCACTGGAACATATGCAATTTGGTATCCTGTCGTATTACGACAACAAATTAAAAAGATGATTCATGCCTTTGAAGCAACACAAATCCGCAAAATTCTGCAAATTGAATTAGGTATCCGTCCAGATTCTACTCAACGAGGTATGACAGCAAGCGGCATGATTGTCATTAATCCACCTTGGAAATTAGAAAGCCAAATGCAAGAAATTCTGCCTTACTTAAGTGAAGTATTAGCGCCAGCAGGTACTGGGCATTGGTCAGTAAATTGGATTACACCTGAATAAATCACTCTTACCAATCAAACCGATTTATGCTAACAGTTAGCCTAATCAAAGAAAATTCGCCAAAATAAAGGCACTTAAAAAAACGTATCAATACGGAGAAATTACGATGAAAGAATATGATTATATTGCAATTGGAGGCGGTAGTGGTGGTATCGCTTCAATCAACCGTGCAGCAAGCTATGGTCAAAAATGTGCCATTATTGAAGCCAAATATCTTGGTGGAACCTGTGTTAATGTAGGTTGTGTACCGAAAAAAGTAATGTGGTATGGAGCACAAATCTCAGAAGCGATTAATCTATATGCGCCTGACTATGGTTTTGATATCACTGTTAACCGTTTTGATTTTGCTAAATTACGTGAAAGCCGTGAAGCTTATATTGATCGTATTCATCAATCTTATGAACGCGTATTAGGCAATAACAAAGTTGATGTCATTCGTGGTTTTGCAAAATTCGTTGATGCGAATACCGTTGAAGTTAATGGCGAGCTAATTAAAGCAAAACATATTTTAATTGCAACTGGCGGTCGTCCAAGTCACCCAAATATTGAAGGTGCCGAATACGGTATTGATTCAGACGGTGTATTTGCCTTAACTGAATTACCAAAACGTGTTGCTGTGGTTGGTGCTGGTTATATTGCTGTTGAATTAGCGGGTGTATTACATAATCTTGGTGTAGAAACCCATCTTTTTGTTCGTAAACACGCACCATTACGTAATTTTGATCCTTTAATTGTTGATACTTTAGTAGAAGTCATCAACAACGAAGGCCCAACTTTACACACTCAGGCAATTCCACAAAAAGTTGTTAAAAATGCTGATGGTAGTTTAACGCTCTTCTTAGAAGATGGTCGTTCACAAACCGTTGATTGTCTTGTCTGGGCAATTGGACGTGTCCCAATGACTGATAATTTAAATCTTGAAGCAGCCGGTGTGAAAACTAATAGCAAAGGATTTATCGAAGTCGATAAATATCAAAATACTAATGTAAAAGGTATTTATGCTGTTGGTGATAATACAGGTGCTGTGGAACTTACACCTGTTGCCGTTGCTGCTGGACGCCGTTTATCTGAACGTCTATTTAACAACAAACCAACTGAACATTTAGACTATAACTTAATTCCAACGGTTGTTTTCAGCCATCCACCAATTGGTACAGTCGGTTTAACTGAACCACAAGCAATCGAGCAATATGGTGCTGAACATGTGAAGGTGTATAAATCTACCTTTACTTCTATGTACACTGCTGTTACCCAACATCGTCAACCATGTCGGATGAAATTAGTTTGCGCCGGTGATGATGAAAAAATTGTTGGCTTACATGGGATTGGTTTCGGTGTGGATGAAATGATTCAAGGTTTTGCGGTAGCAATTAAAATGGGTGCAACCAAAAAAGACTTTGATAATACAGTAGCAATCCACCCAACGGGTTCAGAAGAGTTTGTTACAATGCGTTAATCTTCTCTATCTCGATAACAAAAAACCGCCTAAAATGGCGGTTTTTTATTTTAAACAATAAGGTTAAGTTTAACCTAATAACTCACGTAATGCCTTACCGATATCAGCCAAGCTACGTACAGTTTTCACGCCTGCAGCTTCAAGTGCAGCATATTTTTCATCTGCAGTACCTTTACCACCACTGATAATTGCACCTGCGTGTCCCATACGTTTACCTTTTGGTGCAGTTACACCTGCGATATAAGACACAACTGGTTTAGTCACGTGTTGTTTAATATAGGCAGCCGCTTCTTCTTCAGCAGAACCACCAATTTCACCGATCATCACAATTGCTTTAGTTTCAGGATCAGCTTCAAATAATTTTAAGATATCAATAAAGCTTGAACCTGGAATTGGGTCACCACCGATACCAACACAAGTAGATTGACCATAACCTTCATCCGTAGTTTGTTTTACAGCTTCATAAGTTAAAGTACCTGAACGAGAAACAATACCAATACTACCTTTTTTATGGATATGTGCTGGCATAATCCCAATTTTACATTCACCCGGTGTAATCACGCCTGGGCAGTTAGGTCCAATCATTCGTACACCAGTTTGATTCAATTTTTGTTTTACTACTAACATATCCACTGTTGGAATACCTTCGGTAATACAAACAACTAATTGAATACCAGCATCAATCGCTTCTAAAATAGCATCTTTACAACCTGGTGCAGGCACATAGATTACAGAGGCTGTTGCACCTGTGGCTTCTACTGCTTCACGTACAGTATTGAATACTGGTAAGCCTAAATGGGTGGTTCCCCCTTTATTCGGTGATACCCCACCAACAAGTTGTGTACCATAAGCTAAAGCTTGTTCTGAGTGGAATGTTCCTTGGCCGCCAGTAAAGCCCTGACAAATTACTTTAGTATTTTTATCAATTAAAATAGACATTATTTTTCCTCCGCAGCTTTAACCACTAATTTCGCCGCTTCTGTTAATGAATTAGCAGCCATAATTGTAAGTCCACTATTTGCTAGAATTTCACGACCTAATTCCGCATTATTCCCTTCTAATCTCACGACAACTGGTACATTAATACCGACTTCTTTTACTGCATCAATAATACCGTTCGCAATGAGATCACAGCGTACAATACCTCCAAAGATATTTACTAATACAGCTTTTACATTCTTATCTGAAAGGATAATTTTGAATGCAGTCGCAACACGTTCTTTGGTTGCACCACCACCAACATCAAGGAAGTTTGCTGGATTACCACCATGTAATTTAACAATATCCATAGTTCCCATAGCTAAACCTGCACCATTCACCATACAACCAATATTGCCATCAAGTGCAACATAGTTAAGTTGTGACTCTTCAGCCTCTGCTTCACGTGGATCTTCTTGGCTTAAATCACGCATTGCGAGTAAATCTGGATGACGATAAAGTGCATTACCATCAATGACAACTTTCGCATCTAAACAGTGCAACTTATCATTATCTAAAATTACTAATGGGTTGATTTCTAATAATGCTGCGTCTTTTTCAATAAAGAGTTTAGTTAATTGGCAGAACATTTGGGTAAATTGTTTAGTTTGCTCTGGATTTAACCCTAATTTAAATGCCAACTCACGACCTTGGTAAGGCATACCACCAATCAATGCATCAACATAAACTTTATGTAATAAATGCGGTGTTTTTGCCGCAACTTCTTCAATATTTACGCCACCTTCGGTTGATGCCATAAATACGACTGATTGTGATGAACGATCAATTACCATACCAACATAGAGTTCTTTTTTGATATTTGATGACTGTTCAACATAAATTGTATTTACTGGCTGACCATTTGCATCTGTTTGGAAAGTAACCAAACGTTTGCCTAACCAGAGATCAAAAAATTCTGCGACTTCTTGCTCTGAACGCACGAGTTTTACCCCGCCAGCTTTACCACGTCCACCAGCATGAACTTGACATTTTACCACCCATTCATTGCCGCCTAATGTTTTCATTGCTTGTAAACCTTCTTCTAGGTTTTGGCAAGCGATCCCTTTACTCACAGGTAATTTGTATTCAGCAAAAATTTGCTTACTTTGATATTCATGTAAATTCATGCTTTCTCCTATTGATTGCGTACCTGCCATAACCCTATGGCAGGTATTAAGTAAAATGTGATGATTAGTGAGATTAAATTTCTAATAAAATACGTGTTGGATCTTCTAATAACTCTTTAATTGTGACTAGGAAACCAACTGACTCTCTACCATCAACTAAACGGTGATCGTATGACAACGCAAGATACATCATCGGACGAATTTCCACTTGGCCATTAACAGCGACTGGACGATCTTTGATGGCGTGCATACCTAAAATTGCACTTTGTGGTGGGTTAATGATTGGTGTTGACATCAATGAACCGAAGACACCGCCATTAGTAATAGTGAAATTACCACCCGTTAAGTCTTCAACAGTTAATTTTCCGTCACGACCTTTTTCAGCTAACAGTTTAATTTGTTTTTCAATTTCAGCCATACTGAGTTGGTCACAATCACGTAATACTGGAGTAACTAAACCACGTGGTGTTGAAACGGCAATACTAATATCAAAGTAATTGTGATATACGATATCATCGCCATCTAAAGACGCATTGATTTCTGGGTAACGTTTTAATGCTTCAACAACCGCTTTCACATAGAAAGACATAAAACCTAAACGTACACCATGTTTTTTCTCGAATTGCTCACCATATTGTTTACGTAATTTTTTGATTGGTGTCATATCCAATTCATTGAACGTAGTAAGCATTGCTGTACTATTTTTCGCTTCTAATAAGCGTTCTGCGATACGTTTACGTAAACGTGTCATTGGTACACGTTTCTCACTGCGTGCAGCTAATACTGGCGCCACTTCTGCTGCGGCCGGTGCTGAGCTATTAGAAGCAGCATAAGCTTCAACATCTTCACGAGTTAAACGACCGCCAACACCCGATCCTTTAATTTTACTTGGATCGAGCTCTTTTTCTGCTAATAGACGACGAACTGCTGGGCTTAATGCATCATTTGAACTTTCTGGTTCAATCGCCGCATGCTGACGATCTGCTGGTGTTGGCTCAGTTTTACTTACACTCGTTTTTGTTTCTTCGCCTTCTTTCACTTCACGAAGTTTACCCAATAATTGTTTACTAACAACTGTTGCGCCTTCTTCTTCAACAATACTGTCTAAGACACCATCAATACTCGCAGGAACTTCTAACACAACTTTATCGGTTTCAATTTCAACAAGCACTTCATCACGTTTAACAAAATCACCTGCTTTTTTATGCCAAGTTGCTACAGTTGCATCTGCAACGGATTCAGGCAAATCAGGAACAACAATTTCAACATTACTCATTTATATATCCTCTACTTAGTTAGATTCTGTTATTCAATAGTTAACGCATCATCAATCAACGCTTTTTGTTGTTTGACGTGTAATGACATATAACCAACCGCTGGCGATGCAGATGCTGGACGTCCTGCATAACGCAACTTCGCTCCTTCAGGTAAAGAAGCATAGAAATTATGTTGACTACAATACCAAGCTCCTTGATTTTGTGGTTCTTCTTGACACCATACAAAATCAGTTACATGTTGATAATCAGATAAAATTTCTTTCATTTCTGCGTGTGGATAAGGATAAAGTTGTTCAATACGAATTAATGCAATATCCGTAATTTCACGTTTACGTCTTTCTTCTAATAAATCGTAATAAACCTTACCTGAACACAACACAACACGTTTCACTTGTTTTGGATCTAAATTATCAATTTCACCAATTGCATTCTTAAATTCGCCGTTATATAGCTCATCCATTTCAGAAACCGCAAGCGGATGACGCAATAAAGATTTTGGTGTAATCACAATCAACGGACGACGGACTTTACGCAATAGCTGGCGTCTTAACATATGATAAACCTGTGCTGGTGTTGAAGGGACACACACTTGAATATTATCTTCTGCACAAAGTTGTAAATAACGTTCTAAACGAGCAGATGAATGTTCTGGACCTTGGCCTTCATAACCATGTGGCAACAACATAACCAAACCACACATTCTTCCCCATTTTTGCTCACCTGAACTGATGAATTGATCAATTACCACTTGAGCAACGTTAGCAAAATCACCAAATTGTGCTTCCCATAGCGTTAATGTTCTTGGGGTTGTTGTTGCGAAACCGTACTCAAACGCTAATACAGACTCTTCTGAAAGCACCGAATCCCATACTTCAAATTCACCCTGTTGATCATGTAGATGTTGTAATGGAGTATAAGTCGTACCATTTTCTTGGTTATGCAATACCGCATGACGGTGGAAGAAAGTACCGCGTCCAGCGTCTTCACCTGATAAGCGGATATGATTTCCTTCATCTAAAAGAGTTGCATACGCCATAGATTCAGCCATTCCCCAGTCAAATGGTTTTTCACCTCGTGCCATTGCTTGACGATCGGTATAAATTTTTGCTACACGGCTTTGTAGCGGGTGATCTTCTGGATATTCACTAATTTTATGTGCTAAGGCTTTAAAGCGTTCTTCTGGGAATTTACTTTCATAAGGAGATGTCCAGCTATGATTTAAATATGGCAACCAGTCGATCTTATTCATATCAATTGGAATATACTCTGGAACGACACATTCCCCTTTATCTAAGGCATCACGATAATCATTAACAAACACATTCGCTTCTTCCTCAGTAATGACTTTTTGTTCAACTAAGAAATCAGCATACACTTTACGGGGGGTTGGATGACCTTTGATTTTCTTATACATCAATGGTTGAGTTGCTGAAGGTTCATCTGCTTCATTATGACCATGACGGCGATAAGAAATTAAATCAATAAAAATATCACGTTTAAATTTTGTACGATATTCAACTGCAATACGTCCTGCAAATGCAACTGCTTCAGGATCATCACCATTAACATGGATAATTGGTGCTTGGATCATCTTCGCAATATCTGTGCAATATTCGGTTGAACGAGTATCGTGCGGATTAGAAGTAGTAAAACCAATTTGGTTATTGATGACAATACGAATTGTACCGCCTACGGTATAGCCACGAGTTGCCGACATATTTAAAGTTTCTTGTACAATACCTTGTCCTGCAACCGCTGAGTCACCATGTACTGTCACCGCCAATACATTTTTACGTTCGGTATCATGCCCACGATTTTGTCTTGCACGTACTGAACCGATGACTACTGGGCTAACAATTTCTAAATGAGATGGATTAAAAGCTAATGCTAAATGAACATATCCTTCATCAGTAGCAAAATTTGATGAGAAACCTTGGTGATATTTTACGTCACCTGTTCTATTGATAGCGTGCTTACCTGCAAACTCATCAAATAACTCACTTGGTTTTTTACCAAGTACATTCACTAACATATTCAAACGACCACGATGTGCCATTCCCATAATGACATCTTTTACACCTTGCTTACTTGCATGGCGAATAATCTCTTTCATCAATGGAATAAAGGCATCACTTCCTTCTAGCGAGAAGCGTTTTGCACCTGGAAATTTCGCACCTAAATAACGTTCTAAACCATCTGCAGCGGTTAATTCTTTTAAGAAAGTTAATTGTTCTTCTTTAGTAAACAATGGTTTATTTAATACACTTTCAATTTTTTCTTGTAACCAACGACGGATTTCAATATCCGTAATGTGCATAAACTCTAAACCGATATGACCACAATAGGTTTCTTTTAACGCTTTATTAATTTCACGTAATGTCATGCTCTCTCGTTGATACACATAGTGACCAATATTAAAGCGTTCATCTAACTCTTCATCCGAGAAACCATGATAATGAAAATCTAATTCATCAATTTCTGGACGATTCCACATTTTTAATGGGTCTAGATCAGCATTTAGATGTCCACGAAAACGATAGGCATTAATCCATTGTAATAAGCGAACTTGTTTCGCCCCAGCTTCAGGATCAATCACAGTTTGTTGATTACGGCGACCTTCACTCGCTAAACGGCGGAAATAATCTTTTATTGGAGCGTGAGGCTGATCATTTTCTGTCTTCCATTGCTGGAAGATTGACTGCCATTCGGAGGAAACACTATTTGGGTCGGTTAAATAAGATTCATAAAGATCTTCAATATAAGATTGGTTGGCGCCTCCAAATGCGGTTGAGGCTAACCAAGCCTTCATTGTATTGTTAGATTGCATTAAATAAGTCCTTCATTTTTTACTTACAACAGTTGTACTACAACTTTTTTACTATGTTATAAAGCAATAATTAAATTTAATATTCACCTTATAAAATAGCTAGAAGATTCACTCTAAATTGGAGTATGCTTATTATCAACTATAAAAAAATTATTTTCTGTGACATTTGTTACATTTTTAACAAAAACAAAACAAACAATTCTAAAAATTTTTTGATCTACCTCTAATTTTAAAAAAAAACTAAAGACTATTCAAAAATAATAATGATATATTGCATAACAAGTTATTAACATATATGTAAATCAACTCACAATATCATACTGACTTATTTCTAAAAATGACAATAGAAGGAGGATTAATATGTCAGAAGAACTTACCGCAAAATTAACGCTTGGTGATGGACGTGAATATGACTTACCAGTACATAAAGCAACATTAGGCTATGATGCAGTTGATGTCCAATCCTTAACCTCACAAAAACTTTTCACTTTTGACCCAGGACTAATGTCCACCGCCACTTGTAAATCATCTATTACTTATATCGATGGCGATCAAGGAATTTTATTACACCGCGGTTATCCAATTGACCAACTCGCAGAAAATGCAGATTATTTAGAGGTTGCTTATTTACTTCTTTTCGGCGAACGCCCTACCCCAGAACAACATAAAGAATTTACTCAATTAGTTAAAAAACATACTCTCGTTCATGAACAACTTAGCCGTTTCTTCCACGGTTTCCGTCGTGACTCTCACCCAATGGCAGTAATGTGTGGTGTTAGTGGAGCATTGGCAGCATTTTATCATGATTCTATTGATGTTCGTGATGTAAGACACAGAGAATTAACCGCAATTCGTTTATTGGCTAAAATGCCAACCCTGGCGGCGATGTGTTATAAATATTCTATCGGTCAGCCATTTATGTTCCCACAAAACCACCTCTCTTATGCAGGTAACTTCTTATATATGATGTTTGCAACACCATGCGAACCTTATGTCGTTAATCCTGTATTAGAAAGAGCGATGGATCGTATCTTTATTCTTCATGCTGACCATGAACAAAATGCTTCTACTTCAACTGTGCGTACTGCGGCTTCTTCTGGTGCCAATCCATTCGCTTGTATCGCTGCAGGGATTGCTTCACTTTGGGGACCAGCTCATGGTGGTGCAAATGAAGCTTGTATCAATATGTTAGAAGAAATTGGTACTGTGGATCGTATCCCTGAATTTATTGCACGTGCTAAAGATAAAAATGATCCATTCCGTCTCATGGGATTCGGTCACCGTGTATATAAAAACTATGACCCACGTGCCAAAGTAATGCGTCAAACCTGTCACGAAGTATTACAAGAGTTGAAGATTGATAATCCATTATTCGATGTGGCAATGGAATTAGAACGTATTGCGTTAAATGACCCATACTTCATTGAGAAAAATCTCTATCCAAATGTGGACTTCTACTCAGGTATTATCTTAAAAGCAATCGGTATCCCAACTTCAATGTTTACTGTAATGTTTGCTTTAGGCCGTACCGTAGGTTGGATTGCTCACTGGAAAGAAATGTATAATCAAGGCAACTTCAAAATTGTTCGTCCTCGTCAAATTTATACTGGCGAACCTCAACGTAATTTTGAACCAATGGATAAAATTTAACTTCCTCCTACCTTGATGTTTACCCACACTTTTAGCAATAAAAGTGTGGGATTTTTTTATTCTATTTACACTATTTTTTATTGCTTTTATCTACTTGCATACCTGAACTGACAAGCTGTTTTCCTCGAATAAAACCTTGACTTTGATCACAAAAAAAATAAAATGAACGAACGTTCATTCATAGCCAATAGGAGGAGAAAATAAAGCAGATGACAGCAGAAAATGAAATGCTTCAGCAAATTTTTCATTCTACTGAAAAATTAATTGCTCAATATGGTATTCACCAACTTTCTATGCAAAAAATTGCAAAAGAAGCTGGAATTGCTGCCGGTACAATCTACATCTATTTCAAAAGTAAAGAAGAATTATTGCGTCGCTTAGCATTCAATATTTTTCAGCAAGTACAAGAATGTATTGATCGCGGAGTAAATCCTGATATGCCTCTCTTTGAACAATATCGTCAGATGTGGTGGAATATTTGGCATTTTCTCCATAATAACCCTCAAATTATTCTGAACGTCAATCAATACAAAGCGTTACCTGATTTTTATGAAATGACAAGAGAGTGTCATAACCCAGAAGAAGACGCTTGGTTTAAATTTGTACGCCAAGGCCAACAATCTGGTCAATTAGCCAACCTACCAAAAGAAGTCTTATTCAGTTTAAGCTTGGAAAGTGCTTTTAAGATGGTTGAGAAGGATCTGCATTTACATATCAAAACGGATCCTGAGATGTTAGAAAAAGTGATTCAACATAGCTGGAATGCGATTTTACCACTTGCCTAATAATTTATTATTTTATACGGAGAAACTTAAATGACTGAAATTCAGGCTACCAAGCCTAGTCGTTCAAAGCGCTTTATAGTCAAAGTCGTTTTATTAATTGTAATCTTAATCTTTGCCGTTGTCATTGGTTTAAATATTCTTAAAAAAGTAAAAACTAATGAATTCTTGGCAAATATGCCGCCCAATATCACTCCTGTGACCGCTGTGAAAATTGAACCTCAGGATTGGATTCCAGTATTAAACAGTACTGCCCTCATTCGTCCTAATCAAGGCGCAATGTTGAGTGCACAATCAACAGGTACCATTCAAAGTGTCAATATTCAATCTGGTCAAAAAGTGAAAAAAGGTCAGGTCTTAGTTGAATTAGATAATTCTGTTGAAAAAGCAAATCTTGTTGCTTCAGAAGCTAAACTCCCTGCAGCAAAATTAACTTACCAACGTTATCTCTCTTTAGCAAAAACAAATAGTGTATCAAAAACAGAGTTAGATAATGCTAAAGCAGAATATGAAAATTTAGTTGCTACGATTAATGCACTCAAAGCAACTATTGCACGTCGTCAAATTATTGCGCCGTTTGATGGTGAAGCTGGGATCGTGAAAGTCAATGTCGGTGAATATGTTACTGCTGGTACTGAAATCGTACGTGTTGAAGATCGTAGTAAAATGAAAGTGAATTTTGGGATTTCCCAAGATCAACTCAGTCAATTACATCTACAACAACAAGTAAAAGCCACCACAGATGTCTATCCTGATGAAACCTTTAATGCTGAAGTCACAGCCATTGAACCAGCAATTAATAAATCAACCGGTTTAGTCGAAGTTGAAGCAACGTTTGAAGGAAATAGCAAACTCCTTTCAGGGATGTTCGTACATATCCGTGTTGAACGTAAAACTGAATCTAATCAAATCGTCGTTCCACAAGTTGCAATTAGTTACAATATGTATGGCGAAACAGCTTATATCCTTGTTCCTTTAACTGATGAAGACAAAGCAAAATTGGGAGATCAACCTTTAGATAACGTGTATAAAGCACAACAAATTACTGTGCAAACTAAAGATCGTCGTAGTGTATATGCACAACTTGCTCACAATGAGGCTCTTAAAGCTGGAACCTTTATCATCACTGGCGGTTTACAAAATGTTTCTGGCGGTAGTTATGTAAAAGTTGTTGATAAACCAATTATTGGGGCAACTGAACCAGAAAATAAAAGTAATCTTTAAGCATTAAATGAAGGAAAAAGATGAAATTTACTGATTTGTTTATAAAACGTCCAGTGCTGGCAATTTCGATTAGCTTGTTAATCGTTATCCTCGGCTTACAGGCAATTTCGAAATTATCTGTGCGGGAATATCCAAAATTAGTCACTACCGTGATTAATATTACAACCACTTATCCGGGTGCAGATGCGGAATTGGTTGAAGCTTTTGTTACCTCAAAAATTGAAGAAGCAGTAGCTCAAGCAGATAATATCGACTATATGTCATCATCAAGTGCTCAAGGTTCTTCACGTATTACCGTGAAAATGAAATTGAATGCTGATCCAAATGGTGCTTTGGCTGATGTATTAGCAAAAGTGAACTCTGTACGTTCTCAACTTCCATCTGATATTGAAGACCCGACTATCACCTCTTCTACAGGTGGTTCAGGGATTATGTATATTGGTTTTACCTCTAAAGAACTCAACTCTAGCCAGGTAACTGACTATATTCAACGAGTCGTTAAACCGCAATTCTTTACGGTTTCAGGCGTAGCTAAAGTAGAAGTATTTGGTGGTGCTTCTTACGCATTACGTATTTGGCTACAACCTGAAAAAATGGCTGCTTTAGGGCTTTCATCCACTGATGTAATGGGCGCTTTGTCGAAAAATAATGTACAAACTGCTGCAGGAAGTGCAAACAGTTATTATGTCACTTATAAAAACAAAGTAGAAACCACCACTAAATCAGCTGATGAACTACGTAATCTTGTATTGTTTGCTAAAGATGGCAATGTTGTTAAATTGGGTGATGTTGCTAAAGTTGATTTAGACAAAGAAAGCGATGATGCCCGTGCTGCAGCAAATGGTGAAAATGCTGTTGTATTAAGTATTGAACCAGCCTCTGATGCCAACCCACTAACAGTGGTAAAAAATATTTATCCATTGTATGACTCAATTAAGAAAAGTTTGCCAAACAGTATCGACACTCGTGTTCTCTACGATAAAACTATTGCTATCAATGACTCGATTCATGAAGTGGTGCAAACTATTTTAGAAGCGACAGTGATCGTATTAGTGGTTATTACAATGTTCTTAGGATCATTACGAGCAATGATCATTCCAGTTGTTACTATTCCAATCTCCTTGATTGGGGTAATTATGTTATTACAACTGTTTGACTTCTCGATTAACCTGATGACGTTGTTAGCCCTGATTCTCGCTATCGGGTTGGTGGTAGATGATGCGATTGTTGTTTTGGAAAACGTTGACCGCCATATCAAAGAGGGTGAAACGCCATTCCGAGCAGCCATTATCGGAACACGTGAAATTGCTACACCAGTTATTTCAATGACAATCGCGTTATGTGCTGTATATTCACCGATGGCATTAATGGGTGGAATTACAGGAACGCTATTTAAAGAGTTTGCATTAACTCTTGCTGGTGCAGTATTTATTTCTGGAATTATCGCTTTAACATTATCACCAATGATGTGCGGTAATATTTTAAAAGCACATACCAACCCAACTGCATTAGAAGAACGTGTTGAAAGAACCTTAACTCGAGTAACAGATCTCTATCAACGTATGTTGGCATTAATGCTAAACAGTCGTAAGTTGGTAATCTTTTTTGCGGTATTAATTTTTGCAAGTTTACCAGTGCTAATGAGTAACCTTTCGAGTGAATTAACACCGACAGAAGATAAAGGGGCAATTTTAGCAATGGGGACCGCACCTTCTAATGCCAATTTAGATTATGTGCAAACTTCAACGAAGCAGTATGAAAAAATTCTATCTGATATTCCTGAAGTTGAATTCTCAATGGTGATTTCTGGGGTACCAAGTTCAAATCGTTCGATTGCGATTGCAAGCTTAGTGAATTGGAGTAATCGTGATCGCAGCCAAACTGAGATTGCGAATGAAATTAACCAACGTGCAAAAGCGATCCCAGAGATTAGTGTAAATGGTTTCTCATTCCCAGAAATTGAAACTGGTGAACAAGGACCACCGGTGAGTTTTGTAATTACTTCTGCGGATGATATCCATAAACTCGCTTTAATTGCAGATAATGTATTACAAGCAGCAAGAAAATCAGGTAAGTTCATTTATAACAGTCTTGATTTAAAATTTGATACACCACAAATGCACATTACTATCGACAAAGAAAAAGCCGGTACTTATGGCATTAGTATGCAACAAATTAGCTCTCTGCTAGGTAGTTATCTTGCAGGTGGGACTATTACCCGCGTTGGGATTGATGGACGTTCTTATAAAGTGATTTCTGAAGTGCCTCGTGCAGATCGTTTAAATCCAGAAGATTTAAATAATTACTTTGTTACTGCTGCAAATGGTGATTCAGTACCTTTAGGCAATTTAATTAAAATGGAAGTGAATACTGAACCGCTTTCACTTAGTCGCTTTAACCAATTAAGTTCTGCGGTAATTAGTGCAATTCCTATGCCAACAAGTTCTGTGGGTGATGCAGTAGAATGGTTCCAAAATGAAGGTGCTTCTCTGTTACCTACAAACTATAACTATGACTTTAAAGGTGAGGCTCGTCAATTTGTACAAGAAGGAAATGCTCTCGCAGTTACCTTTGTGTTAGCTGTATTGATTATTTTCTTAGTACTTTCAATCCAATTTGAATCAATGCGAGATCCACTCGTTATTATGATCTCGGTTCCATTGGCGATTAGTGGTGCATTATTAACGTTAAATTTACTTTCTTTCTTAGGCGTAGCTGGAAGCACACTCAACATCTATTCAGAAGTTGGTCTGATAACCTTGGTTGGTTTGATTACTAAACATGGTATTTTGATGTGTGAAGTAGCTAAAGAACAGCAGCTTAATTTTGGTAAAAATCGTATTGAAGCGATTAGCTATGCAGCAAAAGTACGGTTACGTCCAATTTTGATGACTACCGCTGCTATGATTGCAGGTTTGATTCCATTACTCTATGCAAGCGGTGCAGGTGCTGTATCACGCTTTAGTATCGGTATTGTGATTGTTTCTGGCCTTGCTATTGGCACACTGTTTACATTATTTGTGTTGCCAGTGATTTATACTTTAGTTGCAAGTCAGCATAAACCGTTACCGGTATTTGAAGAAAACGCTGAACAATCAACTACTCACTAAGTTCCTTAATCTTAATAAAGGGAGAGAATTTCTCCCTTTATTCCAGTTTAATAACAAAGTCTATTTGATATCTTTGTTCTAATTAACATTTAGGTTTCGCCCTAAAGGGCGACTTCATTTTCTTTGCTCGTACAAAGAAAACGAAGCAAAAGAAAATACGCCCTCGCACACTTGCTAATCCTCATTCCAATAAGATTTTCCGGGCGGCAAAAAACAGAAATTTTTCTCACTACATTCGAAAAATGATCACTTTTTTTGCCTAAAAATCTTATTTGCATTCGGGCAAGTGTGAGAGGGAACCCAACAAACACTTTTTGAGATTCATAACTAAATTTAGATTTATCTACAATCTGATTACTTACCGATATAGGATTTTCTCTGGTTTGATATTTATTTTTTTGCAAAAAAAAATCCCATTCTGCCCTATCAAAAACAGCGATTTTTTGATACATTTACACCCAATTTTTTCACTGTAAAACAACCCATTTATTACTCAATTAAGCGGAAGATTATGTTTAAAAAAATTCGTGGTTTATTTTCTAATGACCTTTCTATTGATTTAGGAACAGCAAATACTCTTATTTATGTTAAAGGCCAAGGCATCGTTCTTGATGAGCCTTCAGTAGTTGCCATCCGCCAAGATCGTGTTGGCTCACTAAAAAGTATTGCTGCTGTTGGTCGTGAAGCAAAATTAATGTTAGGTAGAACTCCAAAAAGTATTAGTGCAATTCGTCCTATGAAAGATGGGGTAATTGCCGACTTCTTTGTTACTGAAAAAATGTTGCAATATTTCATCAAACAAGTTCATCGCAACAATTTTATGCGTCCAAGTCCTCGTGTGTTAGTGTGTGTCCCAGCAGGTGCAACTCAAGTAGAACGCCGTGCAATCAAAGAATCTGCTTACGGTGCTGGTGCACGTGAAGTACATTTAATCGAAGAACCAATGGCAGCAGCAATCGGTGCTAAATTACCTGTTTCTGAAGCAACTGGTTCTATGGTAATTGATATTGGTGGTGGTACAACTGAAGTTGCGGTTATCTCATTAAACGGGGTAGTTTATTCTTCTTCTGTTCGTATCGGTGGTGACCGCTTTGATGAAGCAATTATTGCTTATGTACGCCGTACTTTTGGTTCATCTATTGGTGAAACTACCGCAGAAAGAATCAAAAAAGAATTAGCTAGTGCCTATATTGAAGAAGGTGATGAAATCTTAGAAATGGAAGTCCATGGTCATAACCTTGCTGAAGGTGCGCCAAGAACATTTACTTTAAATACCCGTGATGTTCTTGAAGCCATTCAACAACCATTAGATGGAATTGTACGTGCAGTACGTACTGCGCTTGAACAATGCCCACCTGAGCTTGCTGCCGATATTTTTGAACGCGGTATGGTATTAACTGGTGGCGGTGCATTAATGAAAAATATTGATATCTTACTTTCTAGAGAATCAGGTGTACCGGTTATCGTTGCCGATGATCCATTGACTTGTGTTGCGCGTGGTGGTGGTGAAGCATTAGAAATGATTGATATGCTTGGCGGCGATATTTTTAGTGACGAATAATTTTAACAATTAGACCTACTAAAGCAGCTTGTCAATCAAGCTGCTTTATTTTGTAAGTTTGCATGGTATGAAACCAATTTTTACAAAATCCCCATCTCTCGGTGTTAGGCTTATTTTTGCTGTTATCTTATCGGTAATCTTAATGTTTTCCGATGGTCAAACACGTAATTTATTACAAATTCGCAGTGTATTAGAAACCACTGTGAGTTGGATTTATTATTTGGCGAATACACCTCGTTCTGTGCTAGATGGTGTTTCTGATAATTTGGTCGATACCAGTACCTTACAAATTGAAAATAAAGTCCTTAAGGATCAATTATTAGAAAAAAATGCTGATCTATTACTTTTGGATCAGCTCAAAGTTGAAAATCAGCGCTTACGTCTGTTACTCAATTCACCCTTACGCCATGATGAATTCAAAAAAATTGCGGAAGTTTTAACTGCAGAAACAGATCCTTATCGCCAACAAGTCGTTATTAATCAAGGCGAAAAAGATGGTGCTTATGTTGGACAGCCAGTAATTGATGAAAAAGGCGTTGTTGGACAAATTATCTCCGTAGGCCATAACACCAGTCGGGTTTTATTAATTTCTGATGTTACTAATTCTATTCCATTGCAAGTATTACGCTCAGATATCCGTGTGATTGCTAGTGGAACAGGCCGTCCTGATGAATTAGTCTTAGATAACGTTTCTCGTTCTGCCGATATTGAAAAAGGCGATCTGTTAGTTACATCAGGTCTAGGCCGCCGTTTTCCTGAAGGCTACCCAGTTGCTATTGTGGAATCTGTTTCACGAGAAGGAAATAACTATTTTGCTACAGTAATTGCAAAACCGTTGGCTTCACTCGAGCGCCTTCGCTATTTACTATTACTGTGGCCAACTAATGAAGATATGAAACGTTTAAACAGTAATTCACCGGCGCAAATTAAAGAAGTCGTGAAACAGCGTTTATCTTCACAACAGGCTGTACCTCCAGCAGAAGAAAATAATGATTTACCAGCAGATAAATTAGAAAAACCATTACCAACAAAAGAAAAGGTTGAAGAAGAATAGTTATGAGAGCAAATATTCTATTTCAATGGCTAATGCTCGCAGTTACTTTTGTAATTGCTTTAGTATTTGAAATTATGCCTTGGCCTGCTGATTTCTCAGGCTATCGCCCTGCATGGTTGGTATTAGTCTTACTTTACTGGGTAATGGCTATTCCGGGACGTATTAATATTGGCGTGGCTTTTTTAACCGGTTTAGTATGGGATTTGGTGCTTGGTTCAATCCTTGGTATTCATACACTCATTCTTTCTATTTTTGCTTATTTGATAGCAGTAAATTCTATGATTTTACGCAATCTCTCTTTATGGCAACAAAGCCTATTAGTGATTCTTTGTGTTTTTCTTATTCGTATTGCTATCTTTTTGTTAGAACTTTTCTTACATAGCGCCACCTTTAACTCTCAGGAGTTTGCTGGCGCTATCTTAAGCGGTATCTTATGGCCTTGGCTGTTTTTAATCCTACGAGGCCTACGCCGTAAACTTTCGTTACGTTAATCAGCATTAGTGACATTGAGTGGCGGCAATGCAGTAATAATCGCCTTCACTAATGTTGCTAATGGTATTGCAAAAAATACACCCCAAAATCCCCATAATCCACCAAAAAAGATAACTGAAACAATAATAACTAATGGGTGTAAATTTACGGCTTCAGAAAAGAGTAATGGCACTAATAAATTACCATCTAAAAGTTGTGTGATCGTGTAAACCAACATAAGGTACCCAAATGTTGCTGACCAACCAAATTGGAACAAGGCAACTAAAGCCAATGGAATAGTCACCAATACCGCTCCCACATAAGGCACTAATACTGATAACCCAATCGCTACTGCAAGCAAGAGCGAATAATTAAGCCCAAATAATAGGAAAGTAATATAGCTGACTACCGTCATCACGATGATTTCTGCAACTTTACCTCGAATATAATTTGCAATTTGTTGCTTCATTTCAGCCCAAACTTGATTTACTAACTGACGATTTTGCGGCAAAAAACGTGTCACCCCAGCAATTAAATAATCTTTATCTTTAATTAAGAAAAAGACCATCAATGGAACTAAAAAAGCATAAATACCAATCGTAACAACACTTACAATTGAAACCAGTGAATAACGTAATGCGGATTCCCCTACCCCTAAAATTTTTTCACGCACACTATTAAAAATCGTATCAATCATTGCATAATCGACATATTCTGGATAATTCTCTGGTAATGACAACACCCATTCATGCAGCCGATTACTCATCGTTGGGAGATCTTTTAATAAGTTAATGGTCTGATTCCACAACGTTGGAATCATCACTAAAAAGATAAAAAAGACTGCCGCAATAAAGCCCCCCAGCACTAAAATAAGTGCTAAAAGATGAGGAAACTTGAATTTTTCTGAGAGATATTGAATTGGTAGTTCTAATAAATAAGCTAATACCAACGCAATCAGAAGTGGTGTAAAGAGATCACTAAAAAAGTAAAAAACAACACAAACAATTAATAATAAACTAAATAATCCAGCCGCTTCTGGATCACTAAGGCGACGTTTATACCACTCTTTAAATACAGCAAACATAGTTGATCTCCTTACATAAAGCGATGATAGATTATAAGCAAGTTATTTACTTGAATAAAGAGTAAATCTATACTATGCGCACCTTTTCACTAGCTATATCAAGGAAATAAATAATGAGCAACACAACAGAAAATAAAACTTATCCACTCTATCAAAATAGTTGGGTCATTCGTCAAAGCGATCCCGGTGAAGAAGGCGCAAGAAACCATTTATTTGAAACAGTTTCTATCCAATTAGATGCAATTTATAACGAACAAACCTTTCATTATCAATTTACACGTAAAGTAGAAGATCGTATCGAATTTACTCAAGAGTTCACTGAGTTAGAAACTTTATTTAAATTTTTAGGGGAATCACTAGATGCCGTTTCGCTCGGCTTACTTGGAGTGAAAATTGGTCAATTACATAGCCAATTAGCTTAATCCGCAATCCATTATAGATGAAGCTGCTCTTTGACAAACGGAATGGTTAATTTGCGTTGCGCTTGCAAAGAGGCTTTATCTAATTTATCTAAAATTGAAAACAGATACTTTAAATCACGATCTAAGCGGCTTAATAAAAATTTAGCGACTTCATCGGGCAATTCTAATCCTCTTTTACGCGCCGCTTGCTGCAACACAAACGCTTTTTTCTCGTCCGATAATTCCGCTAATTGATAGGTTTCCCCCCAAGTTAGACGAGAACGTAAATCAGGTAAGTTAATCGCTAATTGTTGAGCTGGTTCATTAGCACTCATCAACAATAATGTTTGACCACGCTCTTTAATCCGATTAAAGAGATCAAAAATTGCCACTTCCCATTCATCATTCCCAGCAATCGCATCAAGATCATCTAAACAGACCAGATCTAACTCTTCTAAGGATTCTAAAATTTCTGGTGAGAAATAATTTGTTTTTGTCAGTGGAATATAGATAGAGGCTCTTTCTTGCTGCAAGAATAGATTATTTGCGGCTTTTAGAATATGCGTTTTACCGCTACTTTTTGTTCCCCATAAATAGAAAAATGGTTGCTGCAACTTGCTAAAATTATCAAATAGCGAATTACATAACACCTGATTATTCTCTGCATCAAAATTATCAAAGGTCTCAGGGTCAAATTCATGAATGGGTAAAGTATATTGATGCTGCAAAAAACTACCTAATGAGCAAAGAAAAAAGTGATTATAAGAATAAAGAAAAACATCAGCTTGAGCAAGTTTTCAAACTGATGTTTTCGGGTTAATTCAATTATTTTTCTGCTTTTTGTTCTTTTGGTAACACCAAATTCAATAAAATTGCAACGATGGCACAAAGGCTAATTCCTTTCAAAGAAACTTCGCCAAAATTCACAAACATACCACCAATTCCAAAAGTCATTACCACAGAAATAATGCAGAGATTACGTGATTCCGTTACATCTACTTTGCCACGGATTAGGGTACTCATTCCTACTACAGCAATAGAACCAAATACCAACATCATAATACCGCCCATAACAATGGTTGGAATCGTTGAAAGAAATGCCCCAATCTTACCACAGAACGAAATAGCAATCGCCCATACAGCAGCCCAAGTCATAATTGTTGGATTAAAATTGCGGGTAAGCATCACAGCACCTGTTACTTCTGCATAAGTAGTATTTGGTGGGCCACCTAAAAAAGAGGCAACAGAAGTCGCAATCCCATCCCCTAATAATGTACGATGTAACCCTGGTTTCTGTAAAAAGTCTTTTCCGGTTACTGAACTGATCGCCATAATACCACCAACGTGTTCTACTGCTGGTGCTATCGCAATAGGTAATAAATATAGGATAGCTTCGAGTTTAAACTCTGGGGTTGTAATTGTTGGTAAGCTAAACCAAGGCGCATCATAGACAGGTTGTAGATTAATTAATCCCATAAAGGCACAAACAATATACCCTGCCGCAATACCAAACATAATTGGAATTAATTTCATAATTCCTTTTGCAAATACTGCTACACCTAATGTCGTTAATAATGTAATCATTGATACGATAATCGCTTGATCATAGCTATAATTACTATTTTTTCCTAACGCCATATCAACAGCGACTGGGGCTAATCCCATCCCAATAATAATGATCACTGGGCCAACAACAATCGGTGGAAATACTCGTTGTAAAGCCTCAACACCTTTAATTTTGACTAATGCACTTAATGCTACATAAACTAGGCCTGCACAGACAAGACCACCCATCGTAATCGGTAATCCCCAAGTAGCAATACCATATTGAATTGGTGCAATAAACGCAAAAGAAGAAGCAAGAAAAATCGGCACTTGACGTTTAGTACACAACTGGAACAACAATGTACCTACCCCAGCTGTCAATAATGCCGTATTACTATCTAACCCAGTTATTAATGGCACTAGCACTAATGCCCCAAATGCCACAAATAACATTTGTAAGCCAACAAAGGCTTGTTTAACTTTACTTTCTACAACGATTGGTTGAGTTTCTGAACCCATAAAACTAGTTTCACCTCTCTGGATAAATTAACTAAAAAAAAGATATTCGATCCTTACTTAGTACCAAATATCTTATCTCCTGCATCACCTAAGCCTGGAATGATATAACCATTTTCATTTAAGTGATCATCAACTGATGCAGTATAAAGTTCTACATCTGGATGGGCATTCTGTAATGCTTTAATCCCTTCTGGTGCAGCAACTAATACTAATACTTTAATTCTTGGACATTGTGCTTTTTTCAAAAGATCGATTGTAGCAATCATTGAACCACCTGTTGCTAACATCGGATCAACAATAATCGCTAAACGTTCTTCCATATCTGGTGCAAGTTTTTGGAAATAAGGAACAGGTTCTAACGTTTCTTCATTACGATACATCCCAACTACACTAATTCTTGCGCTCGGAATATGTTCTAATACACCTTCCATCATCCCTAAACCAGCACGTAAAATTGGCACAACAGTGACTTTTTTACCTTTAATGCGTTCTACTTGAACTGGTCCACACCAACCTTCAATCGTTACCACTTCAGTTTCAAGATCAGCCGTTGCTTCATAAGTTAATAGACTACCTACTTCAGTCGCCAATTCACGGAAATGTTTCGTACTTACATCAGCCGCTCTCATTAAACCAAGTTTATGTTTTACAAGCGGATGTTTTACTTCAACGATTTTCATTTTGTTGTCCTCTAAATTTAAAAAAATCGGGTGATTTTAAACTACCCACCATTAAATAGCTAGCCTCTCTACCAAAAATCTGTTGATAACCTAATCTAAAACAAAATATTTCTGGTATTTATCCTTGTTTCATATCGCAAACGATTGCGTAATCGTGTACAATCTGCGCCCGATAATCATTGTGAAACCCGCTAAGGAGCAAATGTGGACAAACAAACATTAAGTTATAAAGATGCTGGCGTTGACATTAATGCAGGTAATGAATTAGTTGATCGAATTAAACCCCATGTAAAACGTACTCGCCGTGCTGAAGTAATTGGCGGACTTGGTGGGTTTGGTGCATTATGTGCTATTCCAGCCAAATATAAAGAGCCTATTCTGGTATCAGGTACTGATGGTGTTGGTACAAAACTTCGTTTAGCTATTGACCTACATAAGCATGACACTATCGGCATTGACTTAGTGGCTATGTGTGTTAATGACTTAATCGTACAAGGTGCAGAACCGCTTTTCTTCTTAGATTATTATGCAACAGGCAAGTTAGAAGTTGATGTTGCAAGTGATGTGATTAAAGGAATTGCTGATGGTTGTGAGCAATCTAATTGTGCCTTAATTGGTGGTGAAACTGCAGAAATGCCTGGAATGTACCACGCTAATGATTATGACTTAGCCGGTTTCTGTGTTGGTGTAGTTGAAAAAAATGAAATTATTGATGGCAGTGCAGTTCGTGTTGGTGATGCATTAATTGCCTTAGGTTCATCTGGCCCACACTCTAATGGTTACTCATTAATTCGTAAAATTATCGAATTAGCAGGTGTTTCTCCAGCAGAAATACTTCTTGATGGTAAACCATTAGCTGATCATCTACTTGCTCCAACTAAAATTTATGTGAAATCCATTCTCTCACTGATTAAACATGTTGATGTTCATGCTATCGCACATTTAACCGGTGGCGGTTTCTGGGAGAATATTCCTCGTGTCTTACCTGATCATGTGCGTGCGGTCATTAATGAAAATAGTTGGCAATGGCCATCTGTTTTCCGTTGGTTACAAGAAAATGGTAATGTGGATACCTACGAAATGTATCGCACCTTTAACTGTGGTGTTGGTATGGTAATTGCCTTACCACAAGAAGATGTAGAAACCGCATTAGCCTTATTAGCACAAACAGGCGAAAAAGCATGGGTTATCGGTCAAATTGAACACCTTGAACCTCAAGAAACCAAACAAGTTATTATTCGCTAATGAAGAAAAAAATTGCAGTTCTTATTTCAGGTGAAGGTCAAACGTTACAAGCAATTATCAACGCTTGTAACGTTGGTGAGTTAAATGCAGAAATTGTTACTGTTATCAGTAATAAAGCGAATATTTATGGCTTACAACGAGCTAAAAACGCCAATATTCCTACCCATACGTTTTTACGCAAGAACTTTGCCGATAATCAGCAGATGGATAAAGCTATTGGTGATCTATTAGAACAGTATCAGGTTGATCTGATTGTATTGGCTGGTTATATGAAAATTCTCACAGCAGAATTTACCCAACGATTTGCAGGAAAAATTCTCAATACTCACCCTTCACTATTACCTAAATATCCAGGGCTACACACCTATCAGCGTACCTTAGAAAATCACGATACCGAACACGGGTTTAGCGTACATTTTGTAAATGAAGAAATGGACGGTGGGCAATTAGTGTTTCAATTTAAATTACCCATTCTCGCTGATGATACAGAAGAAAGTTTATCCGCACGAGTGAAGTTTTATGAACAACGCTACTATCCACAAGTGATTAATTGGTTTGTTGAACAGCGTTTAGTTTTCCGTGATCAGGCTTATTTTGATAACCAACCGCTATTGAACCCGATTGTTAAAAGCTTATCTGATGCAGAATAATCTCTATTATTCTGCATAATTCACAAAATAGCCGATTGCCCCACAACAGCATTCATCCACAAAAACGAACGGAATTCGTGTGCGTTGCCAAACAGGTATCTGCAAATTTTGCCATACTTTTTTAATATCTTTGTGGGGCTGATTGGCTGCAATTTTCACTTTCTTAGAATAATGAAAACGGATTGTTATCTGTTGCCCTTGCTGCGGTAAAGGAATCTGTAATTGATGTTGTTGCCACTCAAATACCAACATTTGTCCGGTTTGACGGCAATGTAGTTCACCTAATTCATCTGGCAATAAAATCATTTCGCCTGGAGTTATCGGTAAAATACAAGATCGCAGATCTTGATATATCGGCGTCAAGTATAAATGTTGCTGAAAACGCCGTACCATACAATTATTTAATTGCAATTCTGGCTGGCGATCTACTTGTGCTAAAACCACTTCATTTAATAAGGTTTCCATCTGTTTCTGGCTTGGCATCGGTTGCTGTAAATGTGCAAACCAAAAGCGCAATAATTGTCGCTGTTTAATCATAGAATAAGTCGCAAAGTTATCTAAATTAAAACTGTTATCTGCTGCCAGATGGGTCAAAAAAATCGGGGTTAATAATTCTTGTAACAACTGCTCTTGTTCTGCGCATAATTGAGCAGAACGTGCAACTGCTCGATCAAAATGTTGCCAACGTTGTTTTAATAAGGGCAATACATCTCGGCGTAAAAAATTTCGTTCATAGCGCACATCATCGTTACTTTCATCAAAAATAGTGACTAATTGCTGTTCAGTAATATATTGCTCTAATTGCGAACGTGTAATAGTTAGTAATGGTCGAAAAACAGGAACGCTAAATAGCTGTGATCTTACTGGCATCGCTGCCAAACCTTTTACCCCACTGCCTCGCTTTAATGCCAAAAAAAAGGTTTCACATTGATCATCTAAATGATGTGCGGTAACCAGGATTTCATTAGGCTGCAATATCTCTCGAATTGCCTGATAACGGGCAATTCGAGCTTCTGCTTCAATATTTGTTGCTGTAACCAGCTGAACTTTCTGAGCCAGAAAAGGAACGCCTAATTGACTACAAACTTGTTGGCAATGAGATAACCATTGATCAGCATTTTGACTTAAGCCATGGTGAATATGAATCGCACGTAACAGGAAATGATAACATTTTTGTAATTGCACAAAGAGATGCAATAACGCTGTTGAATCTACACCACCACTAAAACCAATTAAAAACGCCTTGTCCTGCAAGGCGTTTTCTTCAATTTGTTTACTTAATTCACTGATCAATAGATTCATCATTAAGCAATTTTCACCGCGTGATATTGACTAATTGGATTCACAATATAATTCCGTGCAGCAATGATCTGTAACTCATATTTTTGCGACTCTTTAGTCACTGTCATCACATCATTCACGGCATTAGCAGTATGTTCAAATGCTTCAATATCTGTTTTACCATTTAGTAAATTCGCTAAGAAAATAGCACTTGTCATATCACCCACACCAACCGGATCACGACCAACAAATTCATGCAAAGGACGACTAACGTGCCACATACCTTGTTGAGTCGCTAATACCATCTCAAATTTGCTTGGATCTTGCCCTACTCGGCTTAAATGTTTTACTAAGACTTTCTTCGGACCTTTCGCTAGAATTGCTTCAATCGCAGTTAGTGCTTGCGAAAAATTCTCAACAGTTAATCCACTTAATTCGCGCAACTCCACTAAGTTTGGTGCAATAATATCTGCTTGGCTCATTGCATCTCTTACTAAAAACTCGGCAACACCTGGTGCTACAATACAGCCTTTATCTGGATGCCCCATTACTGGATCACAAAAATAAATTGCATTTGGATTTACTTCTTTTACAGCATTCACCGTATTTAAAATTTCTTGCCCTTGTTCTGCTGCTCCTATATAACCTGATAACACAGCATCACATTCAGATAAGGCTCCAATGTCTGCAATACCTTGCGTAATTTCTGCAATTTGTTCTTTAGGAATTACCATTCCTTTCCAACGTTGATATTGAGTATGATTAGAAAATTGCACGGTATTTAACGCCCATGCATCAACTCCGAGTAATTGCATCGGTAATACCGCTGCTTTATTACCCGCATAACCATATACAACATGAGATTGTATTGATAAAACGTTCTTCATCACATTTCCTTAATTAGCAATAACCGTAACTCATCAATCTTTGATAACGGCGATCTAAAAGTTCTTCTTGTCCTAATAGTGCTAATTCTTCTAGATCTGTTTTAATTTGTGTTTTTAAATTCTCTGCCATCTGTTCAACATTGCGATGTGCACCACCTAACGGTTCTTCAATAATACTATCAATTAATGATAATTTTTTTAGACGATCGGCTGTTAGCCCCATCACTTCTGCTGCAGTAGAAGCTTTATCTGCTTTCTTCCACAAAATAGATGCGCACCCTTCTGGTGAAATGACTGAATAAGTACTGTATTGCAACATATTCACTTTATCGCCCACACCAATAGCTAATGCGCCACCAGAACCGCCTTCACCAATCACAGTACAAATAATTGGTACTTGTAATGTGGACATTTCACGTAAATTACGTGCGATCGCTTCTGATTGTCCACGCTCTTCCGCACCAACGCCCGGATATGCTCCTGGTGTATCAATAAAAGTAATAATTGGCATCTTAAAACGTTCTGCCATTTGCATTAAACGTAACGCTTTACGATAACCTTCTGGCGCTGGCATACCAAAATTACGCATTACTTTCTCTTTAACAGAACGCCCTTTTTGATGACCAATTACCATCACCGGACGATCATCTAAACGCGCGATACCACCAATAATCGCTTTATCATCAGCAAACGCACGGTCGCCAGCAAGCTCCTCAAATTCAGTAAAAATATGTTGAATATAATCAAGAGTATATGGGCGCTGTGGATGACGAGCCATTTGTGATACTTGCCATGCAGTCAAATCTGCAAACGTTTTTTTAGTTAGCTCTTCACTTTTTTTCTTTAATCGTTCAATTTCTTCGTCAAGATTGATTTTATCATCTTGGTCAGATACCGCTCGCAGCGAGTCAATTTTTGCCTCAAGTTCGGCAATCGGTAATTCAAAATCTAAAAAATCTTGATTCATATTGTTCCTTTCTTCTTGTTAATGGAATAAGCGATAAAATAATGTCGCTTATTCTATGCTTTTTTTTACTGAATTGCAGTGTTTTTCTATTTTTGTAACTTCTCTTTACTATCCATAGAAGCAAAGAATGTTGCAATAATTGGTCCTGAAATATTATGCCAAAAACTAAATACTGCACTTGGTACCGCTGCAATCGGATTAAAATAAGCTGTCGCTAGCGCTGCACCTAAGCCAGAATTTTGCATCCCAACTTCAATCGCAATTGCTTTGCTATCCGCTAAATTTAATTTAAATAATTTTGCTACTAAAAAACCGAATAAATATCCCAAGCCATTATGTAATACAACAACAATAAAAATAAATAACCCAGATTCGATAATTTTATCCTTACTTACCGCAACCACTGCCGCTAAAATTAATACGATTGCAATTACCGATACTAATGGCGTACAGGTTCCTAATTGTACCATTTGTTTAGTTAAGAGTGCTCTTGCTACAACCCCTAAGAATACAGGGAATAAGACAATTTTTAATACAGAAATAAACATCGCATATGCATCAATATCTAACCATTGACTTGCCAATAAATAGAAGACGGCCGGTGTTAAAAATGGTGCAAGTAACGTAGAAACAGAAGTACAAGCAACCGATAATGCAGTATTTCCTTTCGCTAGATAGGTCATGACGTTTGATGAAGTTCCGCCTGGACAAGCACCCACCAAAATGACGCCTACGGCTAAATCCGGTGGCAAATTAAACCCTTTTGCTAATGCATAAGCAATTCCTGGCATCACGATAAATTGAGCAATAACCCCAATAAATACAGCTTTAGGATGTCTGATAATTTCACTAAAATCTTGTACCTTTAGTGTAATTCCCATCCCGAACATCACAATACCTAATAAATATGGTACATACCCAACAAATCCAGCAAAATAACTTGGAAACTCAAAGGCTAGGAATCCGAAAAGCAATACCCAGATTGAAAATGTTTTGCCTGCAAAGGCGCTTATTTTTTGTAACGTTTGCATATTTTTTATCCTTAGATCTTAATAAATTTATTGTTTGATTAGTAAAAGGTCTAAGAATTTACCTCTTTATTAAAAATTTTCAATCAGTTTATCGATTTTTTTAGAAAAAAAGAAAAGGCGAGGAATCCCTTCCTCGCCCTATCTATTACTGCAAATTTACTTTCTACTCTACTACTACTCGGACTGCACACTCACTCATATGCCGACCTGTGTTGAATAGTAGCAGATTATTTCTTTATGTCAATAAGAATTATTCTCATTTATAAAAATTTATTCTCCTGATACTTTCATACTCTCAATTAAGATAGAGCCAGTACGGATATTAGAACGTTGTTCAACATCATCGCCCACCGCTACAATTTGTTGAAACATCGTTGGCAAGCTACCCGCAATCGTAATTTCTGCTACTGGGTATTGAATCTCACCATTTTCTACCCAGAAACCTGCTGCACCGCGAGAGTAATCGCCGGTCACTAAATTTACGCCTTGCCCCATTAATTCAGTCACTAACAACCCTGTTCCCATCTGTTTTAATAAAGCGGATAAACCACCTGTATGATTTGGTTTCACCAACCAATTATGGATACCACCCGCATGTCCTGTTGTTTGCATCCCTAATTTTTTTGCACTATATGACGTCAAAAGATAAGTTTGTAACACTCCATCAATAATAATCTCTTGATCACGAGTTTTTACCCCTTCACTATCAAACGGTGTAGAAGCTAATTGAGCCAATAAATGAGGACGTTCACTAATTTGGAACCAAGCAGGTAAAATTTGTTGCCCTAATTGATCTAATAAAAATGATGATTTACGGTAAAGCGCACCACCACTAATTGCTGAAGCAAGATGACCTATAATCCCTGTTGCTACATCATTTAAAAAAATCACTGGGACTTGTAGCGTACTTAATTTTTGTGGCTTTAAGCGTGCAATTACCTTTTCTGCACACGTTTTTCCAACCCAAGTCGCTGACTGTAAATCAGTAAACTTTCTTGAAATCGTATATTCATAATCACGTTCTAAAGCCTGTTCTTGCTCAGCAATCACACTACATGAAAGAGAATAACGTGACGATAAATAGCTATTCAATACACCATGGGTATTACCATATACTCGGATTCCTTCACTGGAATTAAAACTAGCACCATCACTATTCACAATTCTTTTATCATAATCTAATGCTGCAGTTTCTGCAGTTAATGCAAGTTCCACAGCTTGATCAACAGAAATATCCGCAGGGTGATAGAGTTGTAAATCGGGTGGATTAAACTCCATTAATTCTTTCGGCGCTAAGCCGGTACAAGGATCTTCTGATGTATATTTTGCAATCGACAACGCTGATTCGACAGTTCGTTTAATCGCTTCTGAACTTAAATCGGAGGTCGAGGCATTCCCCTTTTTACTTCCAACATAAACAGAAATCCCCAATGCACCATCATTATTAAATTCTAAATTTTCAATTTCTTTTAATCGAGTAGAAACGCTTAAACCAGTTACTTTGGTCATTCCTACTTCTGCCGTTGCCCCTGCTTTTTCAGCTAGTGATAAAGCATATTCAACTGCATCACATAATTGTTGTTGCTGGTCAATAAAATTACGTTTGTTCTGTTGTGTCATATTACATCTCTCTTTCGCACATTTAACCAATAGGAAAGGATTATATAAAAAATAGCGGATCTTCTGCTAGAATGTGCGACCATATTTCATGTTATTACGATATAGGAAACTGTTATGAGACATAAAAACAAAGAATTAGAGTGGCAAGAAGAAGATGAAGAGGAGATCATCTGGGTCAGTAAAAGTGAAATTAAACGTGATGCAGAAATGTTAAAACAGCTAGGACAAAAAATTGTTGATCTTCCAGAAAATGCTTTAGCTCAACTTCCATTAGATGATCAATTATCAGATGCGATTATGTTAGCTAGACGCCTGTCACGTGAAAGTTATCGTCGTCAAATTCAATATATAGGTAAATTATTACGTCAACGTGATGTTGAACCTATTCAGGCAGCATTAGATAAAATTGAAAATAAACATAATCAGCAACAAATTTTATTACATAGAATTGAAGCGTATCGTGAGGCTTTATTAACTAATGGTGATGAAACAATTAGCGAATTATTACAAGATTATCCAACACTGGAACGCCAAAAATTGCGTGCTTTAATTCGCAACGCTTTAAAAGAAAAAGAAAACAACACTACCCCAAAAGCATATCGTGAGATATATCAATACCTTAAAGAACATATTTTGGATGTATAAGTTTTTGTTATCAAAAATAAAGATGTTTTCTTTCAAAAATTTTGTTAAAATTTTTGCCGTTTTCATACTTATATGACACCGTTTATTAACATTATTTAACAAAAGAGGATGAAATTATGGCTTTTAAATTACCTGAGTTAGGTTACGCTTATGACGCTTTAGAACCACATTTTGATGCATTAACTATGGAAATCCACCATAGCAAACATCACCAAGCATACGTTAACAATGCAAATGCAGCATTAGAAGGTTTATCTCAAGAATTACAAGATATGTGCCCAGGTCAACTATCTTCTAACTTAGATAAAGTACCAGCAGAAAAATTTACTGAATTACGTAACAATGCAGGTGGTCACTTCAACCACTCTCTTTTCTGGAAATCATTGAAAAAAGACACTACTTTACAAGGTAAATTAAAAGAAGCTATCGAACGTGATTTCGGTTCTGTTGATGCATTTAAAGCAGAATTTGAAAAAGCAGCTGCAACTCGTTTCGGTTCTGGTTGGGCATGGTTAATCGTGAAAGATGGTAAATTAGCTGTTGTTTCAACTGCTAACCAAGATAATCCATTAATGGGTAAAGAAGTTGCTGGTTGTGAAGGTTTCCCACTTGTTGGTCTTGATGTTTGGGAACACGCTTATTACTTAAAATTCCAAAACCGTCGTCCAGATTACATTAAAGAATTCTGGAATGTTGTAAACTGGGATTTCGTTGCCCAACGTTATGAAGAACACCTAGCAAAATAATTTAAAATAATCCTAGAAAAGCCGCTATTAGCGGCTTTTTTCTTCTCTATTAAATTTACTATTTTTTATTTTTTCGATCTTATTCGCAAAACCATCGCAAAATATCAAAATAAACGAATAAATTTACTAGCATAACGCGCAACAAATCAGTAAAATTCGTGCTTTTTGTAACCACTACACTTAAGCACACCTAGCCACAATGTGTAATAACGAGGCGATTTATTTATGTCAATGACTGAAAAAACCAACTTACTTAACCTGACTCGTCAGGATATGCGTAATTTCTTAGCAACATTAGGCGAAAAGCCATTCCGCGCAGATCAAATTATGAAATGGATCTATCACTATGGTGAAGATAATTTCGATAATATGACCAACATTAACAAAGTGTTACGGGAAAAATTAAAACAAGTTGCAGAAATTAAAGCACCTGAAATTGCCGTAGAACAACGTTCTAGTGATGGCACAATCAAATGGGCAATGCAAGTTGGTGATCAACAAATTGAAAGTGTTTATATTCCAGAAGCTGATCGAGCAACACTTTGTGTTTCATCACAAGTTGGTTGTGCATTAGCCTGTACTTTCTGTTCCACAGCACAACAAGGTTTTAACCGTAACCTCACTGTATCAGAAATTATTGGGCAAGTTTGGCGTGCGTCTAAAGTGCTTGGTTCTTTTGGTGAAACTAAAGTACGTCCAATTACCAATGTGGTGATGATGGGAATGGGAGAACCATTACTTAATGTAAGTAATGTTGTTCCGGCAATGGAAATTATGCTTGATGATTTCGGTTATGGTTTATCGAAACGTCGAGTAACCCTATCTACATCTGGTGTTGTACCTGCGTTGGATAAATTAGGTGAGATGATTGATGTTGCATTGGCTATTTCATTACACGCCCCAAATGATGAGTTACGTGATGAAATCGTACCTTTAAATAAAAAATATAATATCCAAATGTTAATCGATTCTGTGAATCGTTATTTAAAAATTTCTAATGCAAATCATGGCAAAGTCACGATTGAATATGTGATGTTAGATCATGTAAATGACGAAATTGAGCACGCACATCAATTAGCAAAAGTATTAAAAAATACACCTTGCAAGATTAACCTTATTCCATGGAATCCGTTCCCAGAAGCACCTTACAACAAAAGTTCTAATTCAAGAATAGACCGTTTCCAAAAAACATTAATGGAATATGGTTTTACTGTCATTGTCCGCAAAACACGTGGTGATGATATTGATGCTGCTTGTGGGCAATTAGCTGGTGATGTGATTGATCGCACTAAACGTACGGCTCAGAAACGTGCTTTTGGGAAGGCTATTGCAATTAATCAATCTTAAAATCAATTAAGTGAGGAAAATATGTCGAAAACCGTATCTTTAATCAAATTTATCCTGCTATTTTTCTCACTTTTTACTCTTTTTGCTTGTAGCTCTCATTCACCACAAACAAAAAACAGTGGCAATAATGCTGCTGCAAAGACCCGAGTAGAACTAGGTTTAGCCTATTTAGCGCAAGGTAATATTGCATTAGCCAAAGCCAATTTGGATAAAGCATTACAACACACACCAAACGATTATTTACCTTATCTTGGTTTAGCCTATTTTTATCAACATACGGCACAAAACCAACAAGCCGAATATTATTATCAGAAAGCACTTCAACTAGTTCCAGATAATGGTGATGTTTTAAATAATTATGCAACCTATTTGTGTAGCCAACGCCAATTTACCCCTGCCTTTCAACTTTTCGACAAAGCGCTTGCAAGTAAAGCCTATTATCATTTTGCCGATACTTACGAAAATATCGCTATTTGTGCCTATCTCGCCCAAGATCAACAAAAGTTAAATCAGGCTTTAACACAGTTACAAAAATACGCTCCAGAAAAAGCAGAAGCTTTACAACAACGAATGAAAAAATCATAAGAATTCCCTTGTCAATGTGCTGTAACTGTTCCACTCTTGTCAGTCATTCCTGTATAATAGCCAAATCTTTAACAAATGGCTGGCAACTTATGATGATTGTCAGCCTAATTATTCCTTTTAACCAAAATTAGTTTTTATTATGGATCAAGAACAACTTTCTAATGACGTAAATTTAGGACAGCAATTACGTAATGCGCGTGAGAAACTTGGCTTAAGCCTCGAAGACGCTGCAGAAAAAACCAATCTTAAAATTTCTGTTTTACAACAATTTGAAAATAACGATTTTATTATTTCTCATATTCCAGCGACTTTCGCACGTGGCTATTTACGTAGTTATTTAAAATTTTTGAAATTGCCCGCTGAATTAATCCAAACGCAAACTGCTTTTGGCGAAGAAGTGAAAAATGATTTAAATAAAAATCATCGTACCAAAAATTCTGTTAATCGCTATGTATCTCATCATCATTGGTTACGTCCACTAAGTTGGATTGTATTAATCATCATCATTGGTATGACAGTATTATGGTGGTGGCAAGATCATCAACGTTCTACAAGTGAACGAGAAACGTTTGTTGAAGAACACACCACTTCTGAAACAGCTTCAACTAATCAAACATCTGCCCCTGCACCAGCAACAGACACATTAGTCACGGCTGATCCAACTGCAAATAATACAGCTCAAGCACAAGCTGCAGCAGATAACACAGCTGAACAACAAAATAATGCCGTTGTAGAACAAATTACCTCTGATACCGGTACAACAGCACAACCTACAGCAACGACTGAACCAGAGAAAAGTAATCAAGCAAATAATATTACTTATCCAAATACATCAACAGAAGCCTTAACCACAGAAATGAATAAAATTGATGGTGCAGCAACTACCGCAAATCAAAATAACCAAACAGCGACACCAGCCACTGATGTGATCCCTAACAATTTAAAAATTGAAATCACTGGTGAAAATTGTTGGCTAAGTGTAAAAGATGCAAACCGTAAGACCTTAGCCGAACGTGAATATCGTCAAGGTGAAATTCTCGATCTTACTGGTGAACCACCTTATTCACTCATTATTGGTGCACCACAAAATGTCAAAATTACTTATCAAGGACAGGATGTACCGCTAAAAATTGATGGTCGTGTTGCGAAATTAACATTACCAGCACAACAATAATTCACTCAATCAACAATAAGAATTTAAACTATGGTAAAACAATCACCTATTCAACGTAGAAAATCGACTCGTATTTATGTTGGCAATGTACCTATTGGTGATGGTGCGCCAATTGCCGTTCAATCTATGACCAACACCCGGACTACTGATGTAGAAGCCACTGTTGCACAAATTAAGGCATTAGAGCGTGTTGGTGCAGATATTGTACGTGTTTCCGTACCAACAATGGATGCAGCGGAAGCGTTTAAATTAATCAAACAACAAGTAAATGTGCCTTTGGTTGCGGATATCCATTTTGATTACCGTATTGCTTTAAAAGTGGCTGAATATGGCGTAGATTGCTTACGGATCAATCCAGGTAATATTGGTCGCGAAGACCGTATTCGTGCAGTAGTCGATTGTGCAAGAGATAAAAATATCCCTATCCGTATTGGGGTAAATGCTGGTTCATTAGAACGTGATTTACAAGAAAAATATGGTGAACCTACACCAGAAGCACTATTAGAATCTGCATTACGTCATGTGGATATTTTAGATCGTCTTAACTTTCACCAATTTAAAGTAAGCGTAAAAGCGTCAGATGTCTTTCTTGCTGTGGAATCTTACCGTTTACTAGCTAAACAAATTGAACAACCACTTCACCTCGGTATTACTGAAGCAGGTGGAGCAAGATCGGGTTCAGTAAAAAGTGCGATTGGTCTTGGTATGTTGCTTGCAGAAGGGATTGGTGATACTTTACGTGTTTCGCTTGCTGCCGATCCAGTAGAAGAAATTAAAGTTGGTTTTGATATTCTAAAATCATTACGTATTCGTTCTCGTGGAATTAACTTCATCGCTTGTCCAACTTGTTCTCGTCAAGAGTTCGATGTTATTGCAACAGTCAATGCCTTAGAACAGCGTTTAGAAGATATTACCACACCAATGGATGTATCGATTATTGGTTGTGTCGTAAATGGCCCAGGTGAAGCGCTAGTGTCTGATATTGGCGTCACTGGTGGAAATAAGAAAAGTGGTTTCTATATTTCTGGCGAACGTCAAAAAGAACGTTTTGATAATGAACAAATTATCGATCAATTAGAAGCACAAATTCGTGCCAGAGTAAGTGCTTTAGATCCAAAGAATCAAATTAAAATCGAACAAATTTAATTAAGTATTAAACATAGGAATTTAACGTGGCAAAAATAATTCAAGCTATTCGAGGAATGAATGATTATTTGCCTAGCGATACACCGCTATGGCAATGGGTAGAAAATAAAGTTAAACACCGTTTAAACAGTTATGGCTACAGTGAAATCCGTATGCCCATTGTTGAATCCACCCCTCTTTTTGCTCGTGCAATTGGCGAAGTAACCGATGTTGTTGAGAAAGAGATGTTTACTTTCAACGATCGTGATGAAGAAAGCCTGACTTTACGTCCAGAAGGAACAGCAGGTTGTGTGCGTGCGGGTATTGAACATGGTTTACTGTATAACCAAGAACAACGTTTATGGTATATCGGACCAATGTTCCGCTATGAACGCCCACAAAAAGGTCGTTACCGTCAGTTCCACCAATTTGGTGTAGAAGTATTTGGTATTGCAAATCCGTTAATTGATGCTGAATTAATTATTATGACGGCAAAACTTTGGCAAGATTTAGGTATTGCGGATCATGTCACATTACAATTAAATTCAATCGGTTCATTAGAGGCTCGTAAAAATTATCGTGCTGCCTTGGTCGATTATTTACAAGGTCATTTTGATGCGTTAGATGAAGATAGTAAACGCCGTTTAACAACCAATCCATTACGGATCTTAGATAGTAAAGACGCTAAAGTTCAAGAAGTGTTAAATGATGCACCAAAACTACATGATTATCTCGATGAGGATTCTCGTGAACATTTTCAAACGTTATGCAACATTCTTGATCAATACGGTATTACTTATGAAATTAATCAAAAACTCGTACGTGGTTTAGATTATTACAATAAAACTGTATTTGAATGGGTTACCACAGCACTCGGTGCACAAGGCACTGTTTGTGGTGGTGGTCGTTATGATGGATTAGTCGAACAACTTGGTGGTCATGCAACCCCAGCTGTTGGTTTTGCGATGGGCTTAGAACGTTTAGTATTATTGATTCAAGAAGTTGTTACTGACTTACCAATCAACCCAAATGTTGATATTTACATTATTCATCAAGGCGAAAATACGACATTGCCAGCATTACAAATCGCTGAACAAATTCGTAATCAATTACCACAGACGAAAGTTTTACTACATTGCAGTGGCGGTAATTTCAAAAAACAATTTAAACGTGCTGATAAAGCGGGTGCAAAATTTGCCATTATTCTTGGTGAAGATGAAATTGCACAACAACAAATCGTGATTAAAGATCTTCTCAGCGGTGCTGAACAAATTACTTTACCAATGAGTGAGATGATTAATTATTTAACTCCATTCTATCAATCTCGTTAAGGAGAGACATTGTGGCTTATACAACAAGTGATGAACAACTACAGATCGATGAGATCAAACAGTGGTGGAAAGAAAATGGTAAGGTCATTATCCTTGCTGTAATCCTTGCTATTGCTGGTGTATTTGGTTGGCGTTATTGGCAAAGTTATCAATTAACCAAGGTGCATCAATCTTCTGCAAATTTTAGTCAAATTCTTGCAGCTACTGAGGCAAATCCTACTGCTGATAACCCACAATTAACCCAATTTATCCAAGAAAATCCAGATAATGTTTATGCAATTTTCTTACTTTTAGATAAAGCCAAAAGTTTAGTCGATGCAAAACAGTGGGAAAAAGCAGCAGCAACATTAAGTCAAGCATTAAGTAACACTAAAGACGCTGCTTTGTCTTCGCTAATTTCATTACGCCTTGCGAATGTACAAGCTCAACTTAAACAATTTGATAGTGCAATCGCTACTTTAAATAAGGTTTCTGAACAAGCATGGCAAGGACGCAAGTCTATGTTATTAGGGGAAATCTATTACGCAATGGGTAAAAAAGAGGAAGCAAAAAAAGCATTTGAAACCGCTTTAACGACCGCTAATCCATTAGAAGCGCAATGGTTACAAGTACAGTTAAATAATTTGTAGCATCTCTTTATATTCTATAGCCCTTCTTCAATAAAGAAGGGCTAAAAACCTTTCAATTATCGCTAGCCAACTTTAACCGCTTTAAATAATACAAATCCAAACTAACGTGTTAATAAATAACTATCTTCAATTAACGGTACAATTTCTGACAAATCAGCTACTTGGTCTAAATCAATGCTGATCCAATGTTGTTTATTCATATGATACGCGGGGTAATAACCTGTTTGTTGTCTTAACACATCAATAAATTCAGGATCGAGTTTTAAATTTAAAACTGGTTTTAATGTGGTGGTTTGTAAACCTAACTTTGTTCCCGGTATTTGCATAAACAAACCGAACCATTTCTGACTTAAAGGATGACGAAATACCGCATAATCTGGATGTTTAGCAAAAATATAGTCAGGTTTAACTCGGTAACGGTCTTGGAGATACTGGATAAGCATTTGTGAAGTTATCATTCTGAGATCTATCATTAGATTGATTACTATTTTTCTACTTTACTCTGCTCTACGAAATTTGTCTAACCCAGTTTGAGTTGCTATCATAGCAGCTTAAATTGGTGCTGAAAGATTATCGAAAATTATATAAATAACAATGATCAATAAAATTAAAAATATCAAACTGAATAACCTCAATTTATCTCAATTTAAGCAAGTTGAAATCAAGAAAGAATATCTAAGTTCAAACCTCTATTTGTTTAATTTAGGGCTATTTTTATTGGCTTGTTTTGGCTTATATTTGCTTGTAGCTTGGACATCTTACCACCCAGCGGATTCAACTTGGACAATCGCAAGCAATCAACCAACAGTGATTAATAAAGCTGGTGTAGTTGGTGCTTGGTTAATTGATATTCTGTTCGCTTTATTCGGTTCTATTGGTAACCTAATTCCTTTTTTTGTTTTTTTAATTCCTCTCTATCTATTGCGCTATCATCCAATTACTGAGTTTAAAGGAGGAACGTTTTTCTTACGTTCGTTTGGTTTTCTATTATTCTTAGTTAGTTTGGCTACATTAGCGGCGTTATATCTTCCAGATAGTCCTTATCATCTTGCTGGTGGTGTCATTGGTGCGGTAATTACCCAATTAACGCTGCCTTTGATCGGTATTTGGCTATTATCATTAATCACTATTGCTACCACAATTATAGGTTTTATCCTTTCTGCTGGTAATTCATTTATTAAGGTATTTCCTCGCTTTTATCACTGGTTAATGGCCACAGACGAAAATAAACCTGAAGAAGCACCTCAAAATAATGAAGTTGAAAAATCTTTAGCTGATTATGAACAAATTGAATTACCACTTCCTAAACATGCAGTTAAACAGCAACAATCTCAGCCAACAGCAGAAACGGGCAACCCAGCATTTGCTCATCTGCAACAAGATCAATTTGTCAATCCGACTATTTTTGGCCTAACACCCGCACCAACTACTACTCAAGTAGAGCCTGAAAATAGTACAGATAATACTGTGGCTGATACCCCATTAATTGAGAATTCCGCATATCATCAGTCTGTGCCACCAACACCGACCACAGTTAATGCAGATAATTTCAATAATATTGAGTTCCCTGTGTTTGATACTAATGAAATTACCGAATTACCAACAGTATCACTATCGACAAATTTAACGCCCGCTACTACAACCGAGGCTACTCAGGACTTAGTCAATCCTCAAGATAATTGGCAAGCACAGACTGCAATGCCAACGGTTAATCTTGCTTCACAAGTGAATAACCCTATTCAAGAAACACAACCATCTTCTGTTAATCATAATGAGCCCGAAGAGGATAACGAAGATTTTGATCGTTTAAGACAAGAGTTCTTAGCGATGCAGCAACAAAAACAGACTGATATGGTGAATCGGGCTAAAGCATTAAATCAAGAAAGTGCTTTAAATCATATCCTTACGCCATCACAAGATGAAGATGAACCCGTTGAACAACTTACACCCCCTAATTATAAGCCTTATGGTAATACGTTAGTTCATCCGTTATTACAACCTGATCCTATCTCAACAGTAAAACCAACTACCCCATTGCCAAGCCTTGATTTATTAAATGAAGGTAAACCAATGACAACGGATATTACTGAAGCTGAAATCCAAGAAACCTCTCGACGAATTGAACATCAATTACGTAATTTTGGGGTAAAAGCGACTGTGCGTAACGTCACGATTGGTCCTGTAGTTACTCGTTATGAAATTGAATTACAACCAGGTACCAAAGCATCTAAAGTAACTAGTATTGATACTGATTTAGCGCGTGCCTTGATGTTCCGTTCTATTCGGATTGCTGAAGTGATTCCAGGTAAACCTTATATTGGTATTGAAACACCAAATGATCGCCGACATAGTGTGTTATTAAGAGAAGTTTTAAGCAGTAAAGAATTCCGTGAGGCTAAATCTCCGCTCTCAATGGCATTAGGTAAAGATATTAGTGGTAAAACAGTCGTTGTTGATCTGGCTAAAATGCCTCACTTACTGGTTGCTGGCTCTACCGGCTCAGGGAAATCTGTTGGTGTCAATGCGATGATTTTGAGCCTATTATTTAAAGTGAAACCTGATGAAGTAAAATTCATTATGATCGATCCAAAACAGGTTGAGCTTTCAATGTATAACGATATTCCACACCTGCTTACTAACGTGGTAACGGATATGAATAAAGCCGCGAATGCGTTACGTTGGTGTGTGGATGAAATGGAGCGCCGTTATCAACTATTAACCGCTTTACATGTACGTAATATTGAAGGCTTTAATAGTAAAATCGATCAAGCGGCAGAAATGAATCTCCCAATTCCAAACCCAATTTGGCGACCAGGTGATACTATGGATGCTATGCCGCCTGCATTAGAAAAACTACCTTATATTGTGGTCATTGTTGATGAGTTTGCCGATTTAATAATGATTGTGGGTAAACAAGTTGAGGAATTAATTGCCCGCCTTGCACAAAAAGCGCGCGCAATTGGGATTCACTTAATTTTGGCTACGCAGCGTCCATCCGTAGATGTTATCACTGGCTTAATTAAAGCTAATATTCCAAGCCGAATTGCTTTCACTGTGGCGAGTAAAATTGACTCTCGTACCATCTTAGATCAATCTGGCGCAGAAGCTTTATTAGGTAAAGGGGATATGCTCTACTCTGGTCAAGGTGATTTAATTCGTGTCCATGGTGCGTATATGACCGATGATGAAGTGGTTCGTGTAGCGAGTGATTGGCGTGCAAGAGGTAAACCAAACTACTTAGCAGAAATTGTCGAAAATAGTGAAGAAGATAATGATACAAGCAATAATGATAATAGTAATGGCGATTTAGATGAAAAATTTGATGAGGCTGTTGATATAGTATTAAGTAGCGGTAATACATCTGCTTCGTTCTTACAACGCCGTTTAGGCTTAGGTTTCCCACGTGCAGCTCGTATTTTAGATCAAATGGAACAACAGGGAATTCTTTCAGCACCAACCAATGGTAAGCGTGAAATTCTTGCCCCAAGAAATAATTATTAAAAAGGAGAACTTATGAAAAAATTACTCGTTTTATTGGGTATGGCTAGCATAATTTTTACCAATACAGCAATGGCTGATGCCAAAACTGAATTACAACAACGTTTAAATCATATCAGTTCATTAAGTAGCAGTTTCCAACAACGTGTTTCTGATGCGGATGGTAAATTGGTACAACAAGGAGAAGGCACCTTAAAAATTAAACATCCAAACCTATTTAAAATGACAATCACTGCACCACAAGAAAGTGAAATGGTAGCGGATGGTAAAATATTATGGTTCTATGATCCTTTTGTAGAACAAGCAACAGTAAATTGGGTAAGTGAAGCAGTAAATAACACACCATTTGTATTGCTTACCAGTAATGATCAAAGCCACTGGGCAAAATATCAAGTACAACAAAAAGATGATGTTTTTACCCTGTCACCTCGCAATGCAAAAAGTAATATTAAACAATTTACGATTAGGATTAATGCTGATGGCTTATTAAGTAGTTTTAGTACCATTGAAAAAGATGGACAAGCTAATTTATATATTTTACGTAATATCAATACTGCCGAATTACCTAACTCTCTATTCAAATTCACCCTACCTAAAGGTGCAGAGTTAGACGATCAACGTAAAAAATAGTGGCTAATTCAGATGGATAACCTTGATCTTAATTTTGCGGGTGATGATTTTCGCCCGTTAGCTGCACGTATGCGTCCCACCACATTAGATAATTATTTTGGGCAAACGCATCTACTCGGTAAAGGCAAACCACTACGTAAGGCAATTGAAGCAGGTCATGCTCACTCTATGATTTTATGGGGGTCTCCCGGTACAGGCAAAACAACTTTAGCTGAAATTATTGCCCATCGCTTAAATGCGAAAGTGGAATATCTGTCTGCGGTTACCAGTGGCGTAAAAGATATTCGAGAAGCGATTGATCGGGCAAAACAGAATCAATTTTCAGGGCAACAAACACTACTATTTGTCGATGAAGTACATCGTTTCAATAAATCACAACAAGATGCTTTTTTGCCTTATATCGAAGATGGAACCATTATTTTTATTGGGGCTACTACGGAAAATCCTTCCTTTGAATTGAATAGTGCTTTGCTTTCACGTGCAAGAGTATATTTGTTGAAATCATTGTCTGCTGCCGAAATTGTTGAAGTGTTACAACGCGCAATCACAGATTCTAAACAGGGTTATGGCAATCTTTCCTTACAATTAGAAGAGGGCTTATTAACGACATTGGCAGAATATGTTAATGGTGATGCACGCCTTGCATTAAATTGTTTAGAGTTAATGGTCGATATGGCGGAAGAAACTGCCACAGGGAAGCAACTTACTCAACAATTAATGGTTGATATTCTTGGCGAACGACAAGCACGTTTTGATAAGCAAGGCGATCGTTATTACGATCTAATTTCTGCATTGCATAAGTCTGTAAGAGGTTCTGCGCCAGATGCTGCATTGTATTGGTATGCTCGTATTATCACTGCGGGTGGAGATCCATTATATGTTGCTCGCCGCTTACTCGCGATTGCTTCTGAAGATATTGGTAATGCCGATCCAAGAGCAATGGATGTGGCTTTAAATGCTTGGGATTGTTATACCAGAGTTGGTGCAGCAGAAGGTGAACGCACCATTGCTCAAGCGATTGTTTATCTCGCAGCTGCACCAAAAAGCAATGCGGTTTACCTTGCTTTCAATCAAGCTAAACAACTAGCAACGCAATATCCTGACTTTGATGTACCTATTCATTTACGCAATGCACCAACTCAATTAATGAAAAATCTGGGAATTGGTAAAGAATATCGTTATGCCCATGATGAACCTCATGCTTATGCTGCAGGAGAGAATTATTTCCCTGAACCATTAAAAGGCACTCGTCTTTATTTCCCAAATGAGCGCGGCACTGAAATCAAAATTAAGCAAAAATTAGAATGGTTAGCACAGTTAGATTTGGAAGTAAATAATCAGCAGAAATAAAAAACGCACTTATAAGTGCGTTTTTTATTAGGGTTATAAGAGAGTTTGTTTATAAATAATTAAATTAATACTTGATTAGGTGCCAAGTAACCTTGTGTTGCTTGTTCTTTTTCATCGAAAGATACAAGTTCCCAAGCTTCTTGATCTGCTAATACAGCACGGATTAATTTATTATTTAAATCGTGTCCTGATTTATATGCGGTAAATTCACCAATAATATTATGACCTGCCATATAAAGGTCACCAATCGCATCAAGCAATTTATGACGTACTAATTCGTCTTTAAAACGTAAACCTTCTTCATTCAAAATACGATAGTCATCTAACACGATAGCATTATCTAAACTACCACCTAATGCAAGACCATGAGCTTGTAAATATTCAATATCACGCATAAAACCGAATGTTCTTGCACGGCTAATTTGTTGAATAAAGGCTTTGGTTGAAAAATCTAATTGATAATGTGCCACATCATTGCTAATCGCAGGATGTTTAAAATTAATTGTAAAATCTAATTTAAAGCCATTATATGGTTTAAACTCTGCCCATTTATCACCATCTTCAACACGAATTGCTTTTTTAATACGAATAAATTTTTTCGCTGCTTCTTGCTCTTCAATGCCTGCATCTAACAATAAGTAAACAAAAGGACTTGCACTTCCATCCATAATTGGAATTTCTGGTGCATCCACTTCAATGATAATGTTATCAATACCTAAGCCAGCTAATGCTGAATTAAGATGTTCAACAGTAGAAATACGCACGCCGTCATCATTGATCATGCAAGTACAAAGTGTTGTATCACGGATCAAATGAGGATCAGCTGCAAAAGAAACGACTTCTGGCAAATCAGTACGACAATAAATTACACCTGTATTTACAGGTGCAGGGCGTAAAGTTAATGTCACTTTTTTACCACTGTGAAGTCCGATTCCTGTTACTTTCACACTTTGTTTTAGCGTTCTTTGTTTAATCATAATTACTCCAGTTATCAATGATTTATAGTTCATTGAAACTTTTCATTTTTACAAAATTAATTTGCGTTCTCACGCAAGAATGTTGGCAAATCAAATAATTTTGCCTCTTCTAATGCAGTTTTCTTCACTGCATTACCATTATTCGCAGTTCCTACTGAACCTTCAGTTGCTCTAAATTGTTCAGCACGAGTTGTTTCACCTAATGGTGGTAATTTATAGCCACCAAAATTACCTTTTGCATCTTGTGCTTGTGTATTATTTGCCACGATCTCAATACGTGGTTCACCATTTACATTGCGACCACCAATACCAGTCGCCACAATTGTCACACGTAATTCATCTTCTGGTAATTCTGGATTCACACTGGTACCAATCACTACAGTCGCATCTTCTGCAGCAAATGCATGGATAGTTTCACCTACCGCTTCAAATTCGCCCATCGCAAAATTAAAACCACTAGTAGTAATATTTACCAATACACCTTTAGCGCCAGAAATATCAATATCTTCTAATAATGGGCTAGCAATCGCTTCTTGAGCAGCTTTCTCTGCGCGACCATCACCAACTTCGCCAGAAGAAATTCCTGTTCCCATCATTGCATATCCCATTTCAGACATTACAGTTTTTACGTCAGCAAAGTCAACGTTAATTAACCCTGGTGAAGTAATGATATCTGAAATACCACGTACTGCATTACGTAATACGTCATTCGCAGCCGCTAATGCGTCAAGGAAAGAGATATTCTTACCTAAAACTTTTAATAATTTATCATTTGGAATTGTAATTAGAGAGTCAACGTATTTAGCCAATTCTTGGATGCCCGCTTCAGCAAATTGCATCCGTTTTTTTCCTTCAAATTTGAAAGGTTTTGTTACTACAGCAACTGTCAAAATACCTAATTCTTTTGCCACTTCAGCAATAATTGGCGCTGCACCAGTACCTGTACCACCGCCCATACCTGCAGCGATAAATACCATATCAGCACCTTCCAACATATTGCGTAATGCTTCACGATCTTCTTCGGCTGCTTGGCGGCCAACTTCTGGTTTTGCACCAGCCCCAAGTCCTTTAGTAATTTCAGCACCAATTTGGATTGTTTGTTGAGCTAAACTTTTACGTAACGCTTGGGCATCAGTATTCACTGAAAAAAACTCAACTCCTTTGAATTCATCCTGTACCATGTGGTTCAATGCGTTACCACCACCGCCACCAACACCAATGACTTTGATGACTGCATCCTGGACTATTTCATCAATAGGCTCAAATAACATATTTGCTCTCTCTTATATAACCATTAAAAAACATTATGACATTCTGTTTATTGTATGCCAAAAATAGAGAATATCAAAATTCAGACTTCACTTTATCAATAAATTTTTTAAATAAATTACCGATTTTATTTGTTTTTGACACTTCTCCGGTTATTCCTTTGATTTGTGGCTGTACTCCAGAACCTTGATAATAAGTATATTGTAATAAACCTAACACGGTTGCATATTGTGGCTTATCAACATAATCTGTTAATCCTGTGATATTCAATGGCGTACCAATTTTTACCTGGACTTGTTGACCAAAGACTTCTGTTGCACAATCCAACATACCATCAATTAATGCACCACCACCAGTCAAAACAATGCCTGCAATTAACTCAGATGACACATTGTTCTCCTTAAGGTGTCTTTTTAATTGATGTAACTCTTTATCCACTAGGGTTAATAGCTCTTTATAACGTGCTGAAGTAATAATAGACAAAGACTCTTTAGTTAATACTCTTGATGGGCGGCCACCAATCCCCGGTACTTCAATAATTTTTTCAGAAGCATTGCGTTTTTCTGGCGTTGATAACAACACCGCACTGCCGTAATTTACTTTAATATTTTCTGCATTGGTTCTAGAAGTAAAAATACCTTGCGCAACATCATCAGTCACACGATTTCCGGCATATGGAATCACTTTACTATAACGTAATGCACCATCAGTGAAGACTAAAATATCCATTGTGCCTGCTCCAATATCAATTAAGCATACACCCAGTTCTTTTTCTTCTTCACTTAATACTGAATAACTTGACGCCAGACCAGAAAATACAATTTCATCCACTTTTAAGCCACTACGCTCAACTGCTTTCCGTAAATTTACCAACCAATCTTGATGGCAAGCAATTAGATGAGCTTGGGCAGTAAGACGTACACCCTGTAAGCCTAGTGGATTTTTAATATTTGTTTGTTGATCAACTGAATACTCTTGTGGAATAACATGTAATACTGTTAAGCCATCACCTACTTTTACTGAGCTTGCAATATGCATTGCTTCATCAATATCCGCTTGAGTGACCTCACCTGATAACGCAACAAAACCACTTTCATTCAGACTTTGAATATGCTCACCAGTAATCGCTAAAGTAACACGCGCAATCAATTTTAGATCTGCTACTGACTCTGCTGCTTCAATTGCTCGTCGAATTGAATTCACCACGGCTTCTAAATCAGTAATACTGCCTTTATCAATTCCTTTTGATGGGCAGCTACCAACACCAATCACATTCACCACACCATCAGGTAATAATTCCCCAACAACGGCGATAACTTTTGAAGTGCCTATTTCCAGGCCGACAATTATTTGTGGTTCATCAATCTTAGCCATAATTATTATTCACTTAATGTATTTTGTTGTTTTTCTGTATTCTGCGGTGCGTCAGCAAAACTAACCGCTGCTCCAGTATTATATCGCAAATCAATATATGCAATTTTTTTATTTTCAGGAATTTCAATTTGTGGATAAATCGTTAAAAAGCGATCAATTTTATCTTTCCACTCACCTCGTCCAAGCTTCAATATAATATCATTAGATAAGGTTACGTTCCACGAGCCCCTATCATCAATTGAAACAAATTTTAACCCCATATTTTTAGGTTTTAAAATTTTACTTAATTCATACCAAGCTTTTAGCGTAGTTACCCCTTGAAAATCAGGGCCAGATAAATGAGGTAAATTATCATCATTAATTTTACCTTTAGGTAAGGTAAAGATAACTCCATCTGAGGTTAGATAATTAACCTCATTCCATTTTGCTGCTGGAATATATTCCGTTACGCTAATATTTAACTGAGCAGGCCAAATTTTTCTAATAGAAATTGTTTTAATCCAAGATAAAGATTCAAACATTTTTTCAATAGATTCAACATCCTGCCCAAAATAACCTCTTAGCCCTTGATGACTATCCGCATATTTCTTTAGCATTTCTCTAACATCATCATTAGTGGTAAACAAAGGTTTACCTTTTAAGTTAAATGAATGAATCGGAGAAGGATCCATTTTCTCAAATAGATCCATGCGGTGCGAATAGCCGTAATAAAGAATTCCAGCTACCACAGCAAACAAAACTAATTTCAGCCAAGTTTTTAAACTGATAACTGGCTCACTTTTTTCTGGTTTGCTGTAATATGCGACAGAGGCTCTATGATGGCGAGTTGGTGACACAAATTTTGAACGATTTCTCATTCAGCACTTAACTCCAAAATTTTAACCACTAATTGAGAAAAACTATACCCCACGACTTTCGCTGCCATTGGAAATAAGCTATGGCTTGTCATACCAGGATTAGTATTTACTTCGACCAATCTAAATTGGTCTTTAGCATCGGTCATCACATCAATGCGACTCCAACCTCGACATCCAACAATATCATAAGCTTGTTTTACTAATTGGCGTAATTCAGCTTCACGTTGCTCACTTAAACCAGATGGGCAAAAATATTGCGTATTATCAGAAATATATTTTGCTTCATAATCATAAAACTCACCCGCTGGTTTAATTAAAATAGAAGGTAATACTTCCCCATCAAGGACAGGAACAGAAAACTCTTGTCCCGCTAACCACTCTTCAATTAACACCGTATCATCATGAGTAAGCGCTAAATCAACTGCAGCAGCAAGATCTTCTACTTTTTTTACTTTAGTTAAACCCACACTTGACCCCTCTAAAGAGGGTTTTACCATCAATGGTAAGCCCAATTTGTTAACAATCGCTTGCGCATCTAAAGTAGCACGCGTTTCACGAGTGATAACTTCCATTTCAGCGACAGGTAATCCTACGGCTTTCCATAATAATTTGGTACGCATTTTATCCATGGTTAATGCGGATGCCATCACACCGCACCCGGTATAAGGAATACCTAATTGTTCTAATAATCCTTGTAATGAACCATCTTCACCACCACGGCCATGTAAAATATTAAACACACGTTGGAAGCCTTGTTTTTTTAACTCTTCAACTGGAAAAGTTTGTGGATCTACAGGATGAGCATCAAACCCTTCTGAACGCAATGCCTCTAATACCGCCGCACCAGAAACTAATGACACTTCTCGTTCTGCAGAGTTTCCACCTAATAATACGGCAATTTTTTCTTGTTTTAATTGTTGAATATCCATTATTTACTCCATAACTCTACGAGATGACGAGATAATTTACTTACACTTCCCGCACCTTGCGCCAAAATTAAATCGCCATCTTGCAACACTTGATCCATAATCTCTGGCAACTGTGCTGGATCAGCTAAAAAAATTGGGTCAATTTTACCTAAATTACGAATTGAACGGCATAAAGAACGACTATCAGCGCCTGTAATTGGTGCTTCTCCCGCTGGATAAACGTCTAACATAATCAATACATCAACTTGTGATAGCACTTGCACAAAATCATCAAAGAGATCTCGAGTTCGGCTATAACGGTGCGGTTGGAAAATCATCACAATACGTTTATTTTCCCATCCTTGACGTGCTGCCTGAATAGTAACATTAACTTCCGTTGGGTGATGGCCATAGTCATCTATTAACATTACTTTTCCATTTGGACGAATAAATGAACCTAATTGATCAAAACGACGACCAGCACCTTGGAAATCAGCCAGTGCCCCTAAAATCGCTTCATTATCAATACCCTCTTCTTTAGCAACAACTAACGCTGCCGTAGCATTAAGCGCATTATGACGCCCCGGCACATTTAATAAAACTTCTATTTTTTCACCACTCGGACAAATTACCGTATAGTGTCCTTGGAAACCTGTCTGGCTATAATTTTCAATACGATAATCAGCTGTTTCACTAAATCCGTATGTAATCACTTGGCGTCCCACTTTTGCGGTTAACGTCTGTAACACAGGATCATCCGCACATAACACGGCCAAGCCATAAAACGGCAAATTATGTAAGAAATTCACATAAGTTTGTTTCATTTCTTCAAAATCACCGTGGTAAGTATCCATATGATCTGGTTCAATATTAGTGACTACTGAAACCATTGGTTGTAAATGCAAAAATGACGCATCACTTTCATCTGCTTCAGCAATTAAATATCGACTTAATCCAAGATGAGCATTCGTACCAGCTGATTTCACTAACCCACCATTAACAAACGTCGGATCTAATTTCGCTTGCGCATAAATCATCGCAATCATCGCGGTCGTTGTTGTTTTTCCGTGTGTTCCTGCAACGGCAATACCATGGCGAAAACGCATAATTTCCGCCAGCATTTGTGCACGTTGGATTACAGGAATGCGTGCTTCACGTGCAGCCACCACTTCTGGATTATCAGGTTTAATTGCACTTGAAACTACAACCACACTTGCTCCTGCAATATTGGTTGCTGCATGTTGTAAAAAGATTTTTGCACCTAATCTAGATAAGCGTAATGTCACTGCATTTTCTTGAATATCTGATCCAGTAATATGGTAGCCTTCATTTAATAACACTTCTGCAATACCACCCATACCTGCACCACCAATACCAACAAAATGAATTTGTTTTACTCGGCGCATTTCTGGCACAACCATACGTACTTGATGTTGAAAACTTTGTTTAATTTTATCGTCCATGTTGTTCTCTTATTGTGTAACTGAAATAATCGTTGCCGCAACTTGTTGTGCAGCTTGAGGAGTTGCTTTTGTTTGTGCTTTTTCTGCCATAGCTAATAACGTTTGGCGATCCCATTGTTGTAAAAAAGCAACAACTTTATCAGCGGTTAAATCGACTTGCTCTATAATTTCTGCTGCACCCGCATCAGCCAAATAGCGTGCATTTAAATATTGTTGTCTATCTTTATGTTGGAATGGTACAAAAATTGCTGGCACACCAGCTGCAGCAATCTCACAAACTGTTAAAGCACCAGAACGACAAATCACTACATCTGCCCAAGCATAAGCCTCTGCCATATCATCAATAAAATCTGTTACGGTCACTTCAGCATTGCTTGGATATAAAGCGCGAATTTTCTCACTGCCACCTTGCCCCACTTGATGGCGAATTATAATACGATCACCTACTTTCTTAGCAACTTCAGGCATTAATAAATTGAGAACTCTTGCGCCTTGGCTTCCCCCTACCACTAATACGCGCAATTTGCCTTCACGTTGTAAAAAACGCTGTTGTGGCGAGGGTAATTGAAACATATCTGCTCTAACTGGATTACCAACAACTTCTGCATCAGCAAACGCAGTAGGGAATGCTTGTAAAACACGTGTAGCAATTTTTGCTAGCCATTTATTAGTTAAGCCCGCTACTGCATTTTGTTCATGTAGAATGACTGGTACACCACATAACTTAGCAGCAACTCCACCTGGCCCCGATACATATCCTCCCATACCTAACACAGCATCAGGTTGATATTTTTTAATAATTTTCTTGGCTTGTAAGATTGCTTTAACAATTTTAAACGGAGCTTGTATAAGGGCTTTAATTCCTTTACCTCTTAATCCTGAAATTTCTATAAAGTGGATTGGAATACCATGTTTAGGTACCAGATCGGCTTCCATCCGATCCTTAGTACCTAACCATTCAACTTGCCAGCCTTGAGCTTGTAATACTCTTGCTACTGCAATCGCTGGGAAAACATGACCGCCAGTGCCGCCTGCCATAACTAATAAACGTTTTGTCATAAATAACTCTAATCATCTCGTAAATGTGCATGCCCACTTGCTAAACGATTTTCATGATCGATTCGCATTAAAATCCCAATTGCAATACACATAATAATTAAACTTGAACCACCATAACTAATCAGTGGGAAAGTTAATCCTTTGGTAGGTAATAGACCAATTGTGACACCTAAATTCACAAAACCTTGGAAAAAGATCCAAAATGCAATACCAAAGGCAAAAAAACCGCGAAATTTCGCTTCTAATTTTAATGACTCTTTACCAATTTTTAATGCTCGAAATACGAGTGCTGATAATAGGAAAACAATCACTAATACCCCAACAAATCCAAACTCTTCACCTATAATGGCTAATACAAAGTCGGTATGCGCTTCGGGTAAGTATTCTAATTTTAATACAGAATTTCCTAATCCTTGCCCCCAAAACTCTCCATTACCAAAAGCCATTAATGAGTTTGATAGTTGATAGCCTGTTCCAAATGCATCAGCAAATGGATCCATATAAGAAGTAACCCGTTTCATTCGATAAGGAGAAATAATAATTAAAAACATCAACATACTTGCACCCATACCGATCAATAAAAAGAATTGGAATATTTTTGCCCCTACCACAAATAACATCCCAAACGTGATCACAAACAGTACAACACTACTTCCGAGGTCAGGCTGGCAAAGTAAGAATAAGATTAGAATTCCGCAAACAATGGTCGGACGAATAAAAATGAGCTGTCGAGTAGTAACGACATCATACTTACGCACAAAAAAGCTAGAAAGGTAACAAATTAGGGCTAATTTTGCCAATTCTGCTGGTTGGAAATTAACAAATCCTAAGGAGATCCAACGAGTCGCGCCATTAATATTACGCCCGACAATTAACACCACAATTAACGATATTAAGGCGAGAAGGTATAGTCCTGTACTCCACCTTTCCCATTTTTCCATAGGAATTTGCAAGACAAAAAAGAATAATGTAACGCCAGTAACAATATAAACACCATCTCTAATTGTAAAATAGAGTGGATCATCATATAACTTAGCTGCAGTGGTAAATGAGGCAGTAGTTACCGCAATAAAGCCAATAAATAATAGGATAATAAACAATAAAAATAAGGTACGATCATACAAAGACGATTGTGGTGTAATACGTCCCCAGCGCCAAAACCCATCTTTTATTTTCGATAACATTAATCCTGACCTTATTCTGTTGATTGTTTTGCTAAACGGGCAAATTCATTTCCCCTAACTTCAAAAGTTGCAAATTGATCTAAACTTGCACACGCTGGTGATAACAATACCATATCACCTGCTTGTAACAATGGACGAATTGCATTGATTGCTTCTTCCATCGTATCAACGATAATACTTTGTGTAGAAAGTTCTGCTAAAGCTTGTTTATCCTGACCAAAACAATAACAGAAAATATTCGGCTTATTAATCAAAGGTTTTAATTCGCTAAAATCAGCGCCTTTACCATCACCACCTAATAATAAATATAGCCGTCCTGCAACTTCTAATCCATTTAATGCTGCTTGAGTACTTCCTACATTAGTTGCTTTTGAATCATTAACCCAACGCACCCCATTAGCTTCGTGTACAGTTTGGAAACGATGATCTAAACCACCAAATGTTTTTAATGCTTCAATAATGCCGTGTTCAGGTACATTTACTGCTTGTGCTAAGGCAATGGAAGCTAATGCATTCATATAATTGTGGCGACCGCTTAATTTCAGCTGATCCAGTGCTAACAACTGTTTTTCTGGTGTGGCTAAATAGACTTTATTTTCTGTTGTCGCTAAATAATAATCTGAGCCTGTTTCTGCAAAACTTAATAATGTTTGTTGTGGCTCATTCTCATCTGGATAAGTTAAACGATCCTCTTTATTAACAATTAAAGTTTTGGCTTGATGATAAATACGCAATTTAGCTTGGCGATAATCCTCTAAATCGCGATAACGATTCATATGATCTTCAGAAATATTTAAAATTGTTGCTGCTGCCGCTTGTAAACTAAAGGTTGTTTCTAATTGAAAACTTGATAGCTCAAGTACGTATAAATCGTGTGGTTCGGTTAATAACGACAGCGCTGGAATACCAATATTACCGCCAATGCCAACTTTGATACCCCCAGCTTTAACCATTTCATATACTAAAGTAGTAACAGTACTCTTACCGTTAGATCCTGTAATAGCAACTATTGGTGCTTGTGCTTCACGACAAAATAATTCGATATCACCAACCACCTCAACACCTGCGGCAACTGCTTGTGCAATTTCTGGTGTCTTTAATGCAATACCGGGACTTAACACAATTAAATCACTGTTTAATAACCATTCTGTGTTTAAACTACCTGTGTGTACTGGAATATCATTAGCAAGTTGATCTAAACCAGCTGGATGTTGGCGTGTATCAATGACTTGTAGTCTTACACCCTTATTCGCAAAATAACCAACACAAGAAAGCCCTGTTTTGCCTAAGCCAACAATAGTGACTGTTTTGCCAGTATAATCGAAATGACGAGTTGCCATATGTCCCCCAATATTGCTTAACGCAATTTCAATGTGACTAATCCTAATAACACCAAAATCAAGGAAATAATCCAAAAGCGGACAATTACTCGTGGTTCTGGCCAACCTTTTAATTCAAAATGGTGATGAATTGGCGCCATACGGAAAATACGCTGTTTTCTTAATTTGTATGAACCTACTTGTAAAATAACTGAGAGGGTTTCCATTACAAATACACCGCCCATAATCACCAACACAAATTCTTGTCTTACTAAAACGGCGATAGTTCCAATTGCACCGCCTAGCGATAATGAACCAACATCGCCCATAAATACTTGTGCAGGATAAGTATTAAACCAAAGGAAACCTAATCCAGCACCCACAATAGCAGTACAGACCACCACCAATTCAGCACTAAATTTAATATATGGAATATGCAAGTAATCAGCGAAATTGATATTTCCGGTTGCCCACGCAATTAAGGCAAACGCCGCACAAACTAACACGGTTGGCATAATCGCCAATCCATCTAAGCCATCGGTTAAATTTACCGCATTACTGGTACCAACAATCACAAAATAGGCAAGAACAATATAGAATAAACCTAATTGCGGCATAATCTCTTTAAGGAAAGGCACAACTAATAAAGTCGCATTAGTACCTTTCCCAATGTAATACATACCGCATACTGCCAATAAAGCCACCACAGACAGCCAAAAATATTTCCAGCGCGCAATCAACCCATCTGTATTTTTCCGAACGACCTTGCGATAGTCATCAATAAACCCAATCGCTCCATAGCCAAATAAAACAAATAACACGAACCAAACATAAGGATTTTCAAGGTTTGCCCATAACAGGGTACTTACACCAATAGAGGCGAGAATCATAATTCCACCCATAGTTGGAGTACCACGTTTACTAAAATGGCTTTGTGGACCATCATCACGCACTACTTGACCAATTTGTAATAACTGTAAACGAGTAATTACTTTTGGACCAATCCATAAGCAGAATAATAAAGCGGTTAATAACGCTAAAATTGCTCGCACAGTAATATACGAGAAAACATTAAAAAATGTGTGATACTGAACTAAAAACTCACTAATCCAAACTAACATTGTTCAAAACCTTTAAATGCTTCGACGATCTCTTCCATTTTCATTGAACGAGATCCTTTGACTAATAATAAAATTGTTTTTCCTGCTTGTAGCTGTTCTGTTATGTATTGCTGCAATGCGGTAATTAATGCGGCTTTTTGCTGATAATGCTCTCCATGACACAAACTACTAATGATTTCGCTATAATACCCAAAACTAACCACTTTACTTAAATTCGCTTGTTGCGCAGCCTCAGCAACCTGTTGATGGCACTGTTCTGTACTTTCCCCCAATTCTGCCATATCACCAACTGCAAGGATTTTTACGGTTTGTGCTGATTGTTGTAAAACGACAATCGCTGCTTTTAGGGAATCTACATTAGCATTGTAAGTATCGTCTAAAATTGTGAATTGTGAATTCACTACTACTGGAAATAATCGACCTTTTACCTGTTTTCCTAAAGCTAAGCCAGCTTTAACATCTACCAAAGACGCACCTAACGCCATCGCTAATGAAGTAGCTGCTAACGCATTACTAATATTATGTTCACCTAAATAAGGTAAATCGATCGCTGTTTCACCTTGTGGGGTACAAAGAATAAAATGATAGCCGATTGCAGAAGATTGAATCTCTTTTGCGTAAATATCTGCTTGAGGAGAATTAATAGAAAATTGTTGAATCTGATGAGAACCAATATTGTGTTGCCAATAATTAAGGTACTGACAATTCGCATTAATGATTGCGATACCTGTTGTGGTTAGTCCTTGGTAAATTTCACCTTTTGCCTTAGCAACTCCCTCAATTGAACCAAAGCCAGCTAAATGTGCTGGAGCAACGTTATTCACTAATGCTGCATCTGGGCGAGCTAATTGTGTAGTATACGCAATTTCACCAGCATGATTTGCCCCTAATTCAATCACAGCATAACGGTGTTGGTTGGTTAAACGTAATAATGTTAATGGTACGCCAATATCATTATTGAAATTTCCAGCAGTAAATAATACTTCATTAGCTGATTTCGCTGTTTGTTGTAAAATCGCTGCCGTCATTTCTTTTACGGTGGTTTTACCAGAGGAACCTGTCATTGCCGCTACTTTTGGATTCACTTTAGTTCTTACCCAAGCAGCTAATTGTCCTAATGCTTTTTTCGTATCTGCTACGACTAATTGCGGTAACGGGATCGCCAAATTAGGTTGTTCAACCACTAAAATTTTTGCGCCTTGTTGATACACACGATCTAAAAATTGGTGTGCATCAAAACTTTCTCCCCGTAATGCAAAAAAAATACTGCCGCAACAATTTGTGCGGCTATCAGTTGTAACACTATCTACTTCAATATCAGCTTGGGGAGGATTAATTTCTTTTGCTGCTAATAATTTACTTAAAGTAGAGAAATTAATTGAGATCATTTGTTATTCTTCTTTGTTGACTAAGTTTTATTATTAAGTCCAAGTAATTGTGAAACAATTTCACGATCAGAAAAATGGTGTTTTGTGTGTCCAATAATTTGATAATCTTCATGGCCTTTACCCGCTACTAAAATCAAATCATTAGACTTAGCCTGCTCAAATGCATAGGCTAATGCTTGTTCACGGCGATGAATTATAGTAGCGTTATTTGGAAAGTCTAGCCCTTGAACAATATCATTTATAATTGCTGCCGCATCTTCAGTACGTGGATTATCATCCGTAATAATCACTTTATCTGCTAATTGTTCTGCAATCTTTGCCATTTGTGGGCGTTTACCCTTATCACGATCACCTCCACAACCAAAAATACACCACAGTTCACCATGGCAATGTAAACGTGATGCAAGTAATGCTTTTTCTAGGGCATCTGGTGTATGGGCGTAATCAACAACGGCTGTTGGTTTATTTTCTGCGGTAAAACGCTCCATTCTTCCACATACGCCTTCAAGTTGCGAAACTGTGTTGAGTAAATCTGATAAAGGATACCCAAGTGATAATAATGTTGCCGTCGCTAACAACAAATTACTCACGTTAAACTCACCAATTAATTTTGAATGAAAAATTGCATTTCCCCAGCTTGATGAGAAATGAATTGTAGCACCTAGTGGATGGTATTCAATTTGTTCTGCTTTCAACCATTGTTGATGTTGTGGAGTAAAGGTTGCAGATAAACTCACTTCTACTGCATCAGGTAGTTCTTGTAGCCACTGTTTTCCCACAACGTCATCCGCATTAATCACTCTTTGTTTTACATCTAACTCTGTAAACAATGTTTTTTTCGCAGCTGCATAAGCTTCTAATGTATGGTGATAATCTAAATGATCACGGCTTAAATTAGTAAATACGGCAGCATCAAAATGTAATGCCGCAACACGTTGTTGTACCAAGCCATGTGAAGAAACTTCCATCGCAACAAATTCTGCACCCTGTTCAACAAACTCAGCTAAATTACGTTGAATTTCTACTGCTGAGCCTGTGGTATTTGTTGCAGGTTGGATATGCTGATAAAAGCCGTTACCAATCGTCCCCATCACTGCACTACGTTTACCCAATAGATGATTCCATTGCGTTAATAGATTTGCTACGGTAGTTTTACCATTGGTTCCGGTGACACCAACAAGGGTTAATTGAGTTGAAGGTTGTTGATAAAACTCACCAGCCAGCTTAGAAAGCTGACTAGCCAGTTGATAGACATGAATAACAGGAATATTATCTTGCCACGTTAAACGAGCGTGATCTGCTGGATCTTCACTTTCGACAATAATTGCTGCAGCGCCTGCATTAATTGCTTGTGTCACAAATTTTCTACCGTCAATTTGATGTCCAATTAATCCAATAAACACATCACCTTGTTTTACTGCTCGACTATCTAATTGCATAGTTTGCAACTGATGATTTGGTAATGTTAGGTCAAAATAACGGCTTAAACGCTGCATTGTTTTACCCTTAGTTATCTCTTAAGTTTTCATTTTTTAATGTGTCAATACGCACAATACGTTTCGCACTCTTTGTATCACCCTCAATACCATCTGGAGTAATATTTTTCGCGCGTAAAGTATGCCCCATAATTTTTGAGAATACCGGTGCAGAAATTGCCCCACCATAATATTTACCTGCTGTTGGGTTATTAATCAAAATAACTAACGCAAACTGTGGATCACTTGCAGGCGCAATTCCAGCGGTGTAAGCAATATATTTATCTACATATTGACCATTTTCTAATTTTTTCGCTGTACCAGTTTTAATTGCTACACGATATCCAGGAACAGCCGCAGCAATACCACCACCGCCTGGTTGTGCAACACTTTCCATCATATGCACTACTTCACGCGTAATTTTTTCTGGATAAATACGCTCACCAATCACTGGTGGATCAACTTTAGTGATTGAAAGCGGACGATAAACACCAAAACTACCTAATGCCACATAAGCTCGAGCTAATTGTAATGGTGTTACAGTTAAACCATAGCCATAAGCTACTGTTGCACGTTCAATATCCGCCCAACGCTTACGGTGTAATGGTAAGGTTCCAGATTGCTCACCGACTAAACCTAAATTAGTTGGCATTCCAAATCCAGCTTTATGATATGTATTCATCAATACCGAAATTGGCATTTGTAAAGATAAACGGCTCACCCCAACGTTACTAGATTTTTGCAAAATCCCAGTAATAGATAATTCATTACGTGGAGCAACATCGCGGATAGTATGCCCATTGACCACAAACGGTTTAGTATTAATCACCGTATCTGGTGAAATAATTTTTTGATTTAATGCAGTTAACACCACAAACGGTTTTACTGTTGAACCTGGTTCAAATGTATCGGTAATCGCACGATTACGGCGTAATTCAGCTTGTGAACCAAAAATATTATTCGGGTTATAAGACGGCGCTGTAGCCATTGCTAGAATTTCACCTGTACTGATTTTTACTAATACGGCTGTGCCTGATTCTGCTTTATTCTCGGCTACTGCTTTTTTAATTTCACGGAATACCATTGATTGTAAATGACGATCGATACTTAATGTCACATCATGGGCATCATATTTTTGAGTACTCGAAATGTTCTCAATAATATTTCCTGATTTATCCCGACGATAGGTTTTAGATCCTGATTTTCCAATTAACAAAGAATCAAAGCTTTTTTCAATCCCTTCAATCCCTTGTCCATCAATATTGGTATAACCTAGTAATTGTGCAGATTCTTCCACTGTTGGATAGAAACGGCGGTACTCTTTACGCATAGAAACGCCTGTAATTTTAAGATCGTGAATATATTTCGCCATTGTTGGAGAAATTTGGCGATCTAAATACACAAAGCGAGATTTAGGATTTTTATTAAGACGTCCGATAACTTCTGATAACGGTACATTTAACGTTTCAGCTAAGCGTTGCCAACGATCTTTTTCCATTAATGAATTTTTTTCAAAAATTTCTTTTGGATCGGCAATAATCGAATAATTCTCTACACTGACAGACAATAATTCACCATTGCGATCAAGAATATCACCACGAATATAAGGAATTTGTTCTGTACGAAGTGAACGTTTATTGCCTTCTGCAATATAAAAATCTGCATTAACTAACTGAACATATGCAGCTCTTGCGATAAGCGCAATTAGACCAGCCATAATTAATATAATCGTGACAATATAGCGTCCTTTAGAAAAACTGCTTGTTTGTTGTGATGATTTAATTTTTGCCCGTACCATTGTGTTACCTAGTTATCTGTTTTATTCAATAATTAATACTTCTTGTTCATCCTGTGTTGACTGCATTCCTAATTGACGGGCAATTCCTTCAATACGAGTACGATCACTCAATGCGCTATCTTCTAAACGCAAATTCAGTGCTTCACTTTGTAATGCCTGATATTCCGTCTGTAATTGATTTTTTTCATTAATCGCTAAACGTGTTAAATGCGTAATCCAAATTGTAGAAACTGCGGTAATTAATAAAGCAATTAATAAAAGCATAACAGTTTTATTCGCCTGAAAAATATCATCTACAATGATTCGCCATAACGGATAACGATCATAGGTTTTAAATATCATCTTAATCTCTCCGCCACACGTAATACTGCACTTCTTGAACGGCTATTTACGGCAAGCTCTGCTTCTGTTGGCATAATCGCTTTACCAATTAGTTTTAATTTTTGATTACGTTCGATCTGTGCTTCAGTTAACGGGAGTCCTTTTGGAATTTCGTCACCTTTACTCTGTTTTTTCATAAAACGTTTTACTAAACGATCTTCCAAAGAGTGAAAACTGATAATCGCTAATCTGCCTTCAGGAGCTAACACATCGATAGCTGAATTAAGAATCTTTTCTAATTCTTCTAACTCACTATTAATAAAAATACGAATAGCTTGAAAGCTACGAGTTGCTGGATGTTTATGTTTTTCTTTTATTGGCATAGATTGCGCAATCAGTTGCGCTAGTTGCAATGTGCGTGTTAATGGTTCTGTTTTATTTTGTAATGCCTGACGATTAAATTCGACAATATTATGTGCAATACGTTTGGCAAAACGCTCTTCACCAAAAGTTTTCAATACCCAAGCTAAATCATTTTCTGATACTTGTTGTAACCATTCTGCGGCGGAAATTCCTTTAGAACTATCCATTCTCATATCTAATGGACCATCTTGCATAAAGCTAAATCCACGTTCAGCATCATCTAACTGTGGTGAAGAAACGCCTAAATCAAGCAAAATACCATCAATTTTGCCAACTAAATTATGCGCTTCACAGATTGATTTAATTTCAGAAAAAGTATTGTGTTCAATTGAAAAACGAGAATCTTGAATTGTTTGTGCGGCAAGAATCGCCTCTGGATCACGATCAATAGCAATAAGACGACCTTGTTCACCTAACTCAGATAAAATTTTACGAGAATGTCCGCCTCGCCCAAAGGTACCATCAATATAGATACCATTAGGCTTTAAAGACAATCCTTCTACTGCTTCATTGAGTAAAACAGTAAAATGTGCAGGATCTGAATAGGTTACTTGTTCCATATGAATAAAACTCGCTTATAAAAACAAAGTTCTTAACTCATCAGACGTCGCCATCGTACCACTGCTACCAATTTGAATGTCTTCTGCAATTTGTTGTTGCCATTTTTCAGCTTGCCAAATTTCAAATTTATTTAGCTGGCCAACAAGCATAATTTCTTTTTCTAGGGCGGCATGTTGTCTTAATGCAGGACTTAACAAAATGCGACCCGTTTTATCCAATTCACATTCTGTTGCATAGCCCAACATAACACGTTGTAAACGTCGTCCAGTTTCATCAAAGTTTGGTAATTGCAGTAATTTTTGCTCGACGATTTCCCACTCTGATAAGGGATATAACAATAGGCAAGGTTGGCGAATATCGGCGGTACAAATAAGTTGTCCTTGTTCTTTCTCAAGAAGCTCGGTGCGATAACGAGTCGGAATCGCTAAACGACCCTTGGCATCCAGATTAATTAATGATGCACCTCGAAACATAACTCGCTACCTATAAATCAGTTGAAATGAAGAATTTATTACCACTATTTACCACAATTTACCACTTGTGGTTAGTCTATTCTCTGAAATAGAGGATTGCAAGTAATTCCTTGCTGTTTTTTATCAAAATAATGCTTATTTCACTTATCTTGTGATACAAAGCATAAAAAAAGCTATGAAAATAGAATTTCATAGCTTTTTTTATAAATTTGTTCCTCAATAGATGATTAGCTTTGCGTAACTATCTCAATGCTATTCATTAATGATTTTTTTGCTGTACTTAAATGATGTTTTAACTCAGTAATAGCACCAAGATCATCTTGGCTTACTATTTTTACTAATATCACCAGATGTTCTTCTACCGCCAATACATTTCTAGTCTTCAAATCTCGATTATCCCATTGATAATGAAAGTTAAAAATAATAGAAATAAGCTCAATGAAATCATTTATAAATGGATTATTAGCTGCTGATAGAATTAGAGAATGAAATTGATGATCTAATTTTGAAAAATCTGTAAATCTCTCAGAAATATTTTCTCTCAATGTACGATGTTCCTGTAATAGCATTTTCATTTTACTCCACCGTACATCTGAACTAGGTAAGTTCATAAAGCAATTCAATGCATGGCATTCCAACATTTCTCTTAATTCAAATAACTTATCCGCATAATGTGGTGTAAAGGCTACTAGTTGCCATTTTCCTCGCCCTAAATTTTTAATTAAGTTAAAACGAGAAAATTGAATTAGGTATTCTCTAACAGAAAAAATATCTACATTCGCATTTTTAGCCAACCACAATTCCGACACCTGATCGCCTGGCTTTATAACTTTAGATTGAATAGCTGCTTTAAAGTAGGTTTCTATCTTTTTAGTCGATTTAGGATCATTTCTTTTCGTTTTCAATTTTAAAAATTTATCTTCTTCTGTAGGAACTCGAATAACAATATAATTATCTCCTTGTTTCGCTAAAATTCCTTTCTCTAACAAAGACATGAATACATAACGTATTGTCGTACGGCTTACACTGTATAAAGATGCCAAAATAGTTTGTGATGGTAATGGTGATGATAAAACACCCTCTCTTAAAGCATCTATCATTTGATTACTTACTTCTTGCCTCAATTCAAAATCTCTACTCATCAAATTTTCTCTCAATTAATAAAAAAACATATAAAAAACATTAAAACATTTTCATATTCACATTACTACAACAACCCTAAGAATTTTTCCAAAATCTACAGAATAATGCTCCCACTATTTATTAAAAAGAGGATAACAAAATGAAAGCTTTAATTTGTAATAAACCGTTTGAATTCATTTATCAAGAATTAGATATTCCTACTCCAAAAGAAAACAATGTTCTACTAAAAATTGCAGCCGTAGGTATATGTGGTACTGATATACATGCGTTTGCCGGTAACCAACCTTTTTTTACTTACCCTCGTATCCTAGGGCATGAAGCAAGTGGCACAATTAAAGCTGTTGGCAATAAAGTAACTAATTGGAAGGTTGGACAAAGAGTCGCTCTTATTCCTTATGTTTCTTGTGGTGAATGTGATGCCTGCCGCAGTGGAAAAACAAATTGTTGTGAAAAAATTTCAGTGATTGGAGTCCATGAAGATGGCTGCTTCTGTGAATATTTATCCGTTCCTGAAAAAAATATTCTAGCTATCTCTGATAATGTTGATGATATTAGTGCAGCTCTTATCGAACCATTTGCAATTAGTGCTCATGCTGTACGCAGAGCAAACATCCAACCAAATGATGATGTTCTTATTGTGGGAGCTGGGCCAATTGGATTAAGTGCGGCGGCAATTGCAGCTGCAGATGGTGCACATGTTGTCATTGCAGATACAAGTGAGGCTCGTAGAGAACATATTAAAACACAACTCAAATTACCTTCCTTTGATCCTATTTCTGAAAAAGTTGAAGATTATTTTAATGGGAAACTTCCTCTTATTGTCATTGATGCAACAGGTAACCAAAAAGCCATGAATAACGCAGTAAATCTGATAAGACATGGAGGCAGAATTGTTTTTGTTGGTTTATTTAAAGGCGATTTTTCATTTTCTGATCCTGACTTTCATAAAAAAGAAACTACTTTATTAGGAAGCCGAAATGCAACTTATGAAGATTTTTCTAAAGTACAACAACTAATGGCCCAAAATAAATTATCTGCTGCCATGATGTTGACTCATACTTTTAATTTTGAAGGTCTAGCTGATATCTATGCTGAGCAAATTGTTAATAATAAATCTTTAATTAAGAGTGTTATTACTTTCAAATAAAAAACAGATAAAAAACAGGCAATATTGCGGCTTTAGTCATTTTCAACATTCCGTTATTTGCTAATTACTTGATTATATTACAGTGATTTATAACGTGATTTCTTCTACTACAACTTAGCGAGGTAAAAACTATGCGCTTACTCAAAAACTCTTTATTAACTCTATCGTTAGGATTATTAAGCTTCTCTATTAATAGCTTAGCTGCAACAGAAATTATGATTGCTTATGGAAATCAACCGGGAGAACCTATCGATAAAGCAATGCATTTTTGGGCTGATAAAGTTAAAGAAAAATCTAATGGTGACATTATTTTTAAATTATTCCCATCAAGTCAATTAGGAGGAGAAACCGAAGTATTAGAACAAGCTCGTTTTGGAGCCAATATTATTACAATTAGTGATTATGGCGCTTTAATGGATATTGTTCCAGATCTAGGTGTCATTAATGCTCCTTATCTTTCACAATCATTTGAAAAAAAATCAAAACTCCTTCATTCAGACTGGTTTAAAGGACTTAGTCAACAATTAGATAAGCAAAACATTCATATTGTTATTCCTGATGTTATTTATGGAACACGCCATTTATTAACCAAAAAACCAGTTATTAAACCTGATGACTTAAAAGGAATGAAAATTAGAGTACAACACTCTCGAGTTCCATTACAAACAATAAAAGCAATGGGTGGTGTTCCAACCCCAATGTCTTTAGCCGATGTTTATCCTGGATTATCTGAAGGTATTATTGACGGATTGGAAAACCCGCCTGCAGTTCTTTATGGAGGAAAGTTCTTTGAAGTTGCTAAAAATTTAGATTTAACTGCACATTCTACTCATATGTCACCTTTTGTTGCTGGTACAGCCTTCTGGGACAGCTTAACACCAGAGCAACAAAAAATTATCACTGATACAGGCAATGAGATGGTGGCATATGGTGCCTCTCAAGTTCAAATAGCAGAAAAAGAAGCTTTAGATAACTTAAAAAAAGCTGGTGTTCAAATTAATGAAGTCGATATAAAAGCCTTTTCTAATGCAGTAGGAAACACCATCCAGAATGCATTCCCTGAATGGTCACCTAATCTATATAAAAATATTCAAGCTCAGTTAGAGCAATACTAATCACTATCAAACGGTGAGTTATCTTACTCACCGTTTTTACAAAATTGGAGGGATTTATCATTATGAATTCACAATCTCAACAAAAAAAATTCTGGTTTAGCGATATTGATGAAATTCTCGCTTCCTTTTTCTTAGCGCTGATAGTGCTACTTTCTGGTTATGGTGTCATTATGCGCTATTTTCTTAACTCTCCAAGTGCTTGGGTTGAGGAAATTTGTGTAGTCTTTTTTATTTGGTTTACATTCCTCGCATCAAGTGCACTTTGTAAAAATAATGAGTTGATTCGTATTGACTTTTTATTAAGCAAATTACCTCACAAAATAGCAAACTTTATTGATGGCGTTATCCAGCCATGCATTATACTTTTTGCGCTTTTTTTTATGATTTATTTAGGTTTTAAACTATTACCAATGTCTAAAGTCCGTTTTACACCAACTTTACATGTTTCTTATTTAGCTATTTACGCCATTATCCCTATTAGCGCTTGTTTCATGGCTTATTACGAAATAAGAAAAATTTATTATTTCTTTAAAATTAACAGAGGGAATCAACTATGAGCGTTATCATTCCTATAGCTATTTTATTAATATTATTTGTTATCGGGATACCTGTAGCTTTCTGTATTTTTATCTCCACATTAAGTTATTTTTTAATGAGCAATCAACCAATGATTATGCTTATTCAACGTCTTGCTGGTGGACTTGAATCTGTAACTTTATTAGCAATTCCATTTTTTATTATGGCTGGTGTCTTTATGAATCACGCTGGTATTAGTGCTAGGTTATTAAAGTTTTGTGAAGTCCTCACAGGACATATGAATGGTGGTTTAGCTCAAGTTAATGTTGCTTTAAGTACCTTAATGGGTGGATTATCTGGTTCTAATATTGCTGATGCCGCAATGAATTCTAAATTATTAGTTCCTCAAATGGTTGCTCGTGGATATAGTGCTTCATTCTCCGCAGCGGTAACTGCTGCTGGTTCTTTAATTACACCAATTATTCCTCCTGGCATTGCTATGATTATTTATGGCTATGTTAATAATGTTTCTATTGGTCGATTATTTTTAGCTGGTGTAGTCCCTGGTACTTTACTCTGTATATTAATGATGATCTTAGTATCTATTATTTCTAAGAAACGTGGTTATCTACCAATCAGAGAAAAACGTGCTAGTTGCAAAGAAATTGCACTTTCAGCAAAAGATGCTGTTCTAGCCCTTCTATTACCAATCATTATTATTGGTGGTATCCGAATGGGAGTATTTACTCCAACCGAAGCTGGTGCTGTTGCAGTAATCTACGCAATTATTTTAGGAACCCTTATCTATAGAAATATGGATTTGAAACAATTATGGTTAGCAACAAGAGAGTCTGCTTTAGGTGCAGCCAATGTACTCCTTATCATTTGTATGGCAGTTGCTTTTTCTAAATTTCTTACTTGGGAAAGAGTACCTCAAGCCCTAGCACAATGGATGACAACAATTGTGGATAGCCCAATTACTTTCTTAATGCTAGTAAATATTGCTTTATTAGTTCTAGGTATGTTCTTAGAAGGCAATGCGATTATGATCGTACTTGCACCACTCCTTGCTCCAATAGCTCATTCATATGGCATTGATCCTATTCATTTTGGCATTGTATTTATCTTCAATGGTGCAATCGGAACAATTACCCCTCCACTAGGTACAGTAATGTTTACTACTTGCTCAATTACTGAAGTACCAATAGAAAAATTTATCAAAGATGTACTTCCATTTTGGGGATTACTCTTAATCAAACTATTACTACTTACTTACATTCCATCCATTTCAACTTGGTTACCAAACCTTGTTTATGGTGTAGCTAATTAATAAGGAATTTATCATGCAACAACTCAATCGTACCAATTTTTCAGGCAATCAATATCCAACTAAGATTATCCAATTTGGTGAAGGTAATTTTTTACGTGCGTTTATTGATTGGCAAATTGATCTTTTAAATGAAAAAACCGATTTTAATAGCGGTGTAACGATTATTCGTCCAATTAATACTAATTTTCCGCCGCTATTAAATACACAAGATGGACTTTATACCACAATTATTCGTGGTCTAAATGAACAGGGGGAAGCGGTTAAACAGGCTAGAATTATTCGTTCAGTAAATAATGAAATTAACCCTTATCTTAACTTTGACGATTATATTAATTTGGCACACAATCTTGAGATCAAACTTATTTTCTCAAATACCACTGAAGCAGGAATTAGCTATCATGCAGGAGATAAATTAACCGATCGTCCTGCTGTAAGTTATCCAGCAAAATTAACTCAATTACTCTATGAACGTTTCCTATTTACTAATGGCGATCAACAATATGGCTTTACTATTTTGCCATGTGAACTTATCGACTATAACGGTGAACAACTCAAAGAGTTAGTATTACGTTATGCTAATGAGTGGAAACTTCCAACCGAATTTATTTCTTGGTTAGAAACCGCAAATACTTTCTGTTCAACATTGGTAGATCGCATTGTAACTGGCTATCCGCGCAATGAAGTGGAACAACTCACCACTGAATTAGGCTATCAAGATACTTTCTTAGATACCGCAGAATATTTCTATCTCTTTGTTATTCAAGGACCAAAATCATTAGAAAAACTTTTCCATTTAGATCAATTAAAACTAAATATTTTAGTCGTTGATGATATTAAGCCTTATAAAGAACGTAAAGTTGCCATCTTAAATGGTGCACATACTGCATTGGTTCCTGTGGCTTACCTTGCTGGTATTGATTATGTCGGTGACGCAATGCAAGATTCTCAATTACGTCAATTTGTTGTTGATACACTTGCTGAAGAAATTATTCCGACACTTTCGTTGCCAAAAGATGAATTACAACATTTTGCAGATGCTGTTATCGGTCGCTTCCAAAATCCATTTATCCAGCATGCCTTACTCTCTATCGCATTGAATAGTATGACAAAATACCGTACTCGTATTTTGTCACAATTATTAACTTATCAACAAAAATATCAACGCTTACCAGCTCGTCTTACTTTTGCATTAGCCGCATTAATTGCCTTTTATCGTGGCAAACGTGCCGATCAAACTATTCCATTACAAGACGATCAAATTTGGTTAGATCATTTTGCTACTTGGTGGCAACAAGTTGAACAACAACAAATTTCCCTCACTCAACTTGTTAAAAATGTATTAAGTCAAGAAGAACATTGGCAACAAGATTTAACCCAAATTCCACAACTTGTTGATGAGGTTTCAGCAAAACTTGAGGCTATTTTGCAACAAGGTATGCGTAATGCATTAACCCAATATTGCTAGGTGTGATTATGAAGCAGTTTATTCAAATTCAAGCTCAAGACAACGTTGCTGTTGCTTTACAGAATTTGTCTGCTGGGCAAATCATTCTATTAGATAAAGAAAATATCACGTTAACCCAAGATATTCCTCGTGGACACAAATTTGCTATTCATAATATTCATGAAGGACAAAATGTGATTAAGTATGGTTATCCTATTGGTCATGCTACCCAATCCATTGCTGCGGGCGATTATGTGCATACGCACAATGTCAAAACTAATTTGAATGATATTAATGACTATGCCTACCAGCCAGAACAGTTACACATTGAGGTCCAACAAGCTGATCGAGATGTAAAAATCTATCGCCGTGCCAATGGTGATGTTGCTATCCGTAATGAACTTTGGATTATTCCAACGGTGGGTTGTGTAGTTGGGATCGCTAATCAAATTCGTCAGCGTTTCTTAGCTAAAAACCCAGCAACTGATATTGATGGTGTATTTACCTTTGCCCATAGTTATGGCTGTTCTCAATTAGGAGATGATCATCAGAATACGAAAGTCATTTTGCAAAATATGGTGAAACATCCCAATGCAGGCGCTGTATTAGTTATCGGGCTTGGTTGCGAAAATAATCAAGTGGATGTATTTAGAGAAACCTTAGGTGATTATGATCCACAACACGTTAAATTTATGATTTCTCAACATTATGAAGATGAGGTAGAAATCGGTTTAGAATTATTACAGCAGCTATATGAGCAAATGCGTCACGATCAACGTCAAGCTGGTAAATTAAGTGAACTTAAATTTGGCTTAGAGTGTGGCGGTTCAGATGGTTTATCTGGTATTACAGCTAACCCTTTATTAGGTAATTTTTCTGATTATGTTACTGCTTATGGTGGTACAACTGTTTTAACTGAAGTACCAGAAATGTTTGGTGCTGAGCGGATTTTGATGAGTCATTGTCGAGATCAAACCACTTTCCAAAAGACTGTTGATATGGTGAATGATTTCAAACAATACTTTATTTCACATCATCAACCAATTTATGAAAATCCATCTCCAGGCAATAAATCTGGCGGTATTACTACGTTAGAAGATAAATCGTTAGGTTGCACACAAAAAGCAGGACATAGCCAAGTCGTAGATGTTCTGAAATATGGTGAGCGTTTATCTCAACCTGGACTAAATCTTTTAACTGCCCCAGGGAATGATGCGGTGGCAACCAGTGCATTGGCTGCGGCTGGCTGTCATATGGTGTTATTTACCACAGGACGTGGTACTCCTTATGGTGGTTTTGTTCCTACTATGAAAATTGCAACAAATAGTGAATTAGCTCAACGGAAACGTAACTGGATCGATTTCAATGCCGGTCGTTTGGTAGAAGATGTAACAATGCCTCAACTACTGAATGATTTCATTGAGAAAGTTGTAGAAATCGTTAACGGTAAACCAACAAAAAATGAGCTAAATGAGTTCCGTGAATTAGCTATTTTCAAAAGTGGTGTCACTTTATAACGTAAAAATGAGTGTGCCTCCACACCACACACTCAATAACGTAATAATGCCCAAGGATGGGCATTATTTTTTTATTTATATACTACAAAAAACGCCCAAAATGGGCGTTTTTCACTAGGATCAAATCATTAAATATCTAAATTTGCGTGTAACGCATTGGTTTCAATAAAGTCACGTCGAGGTTCAACTTCATCTCCCATTAAGGTTGTAAAGAGCTGATCTGCTGCGACTGCATCTCGAATAGACACTTTCAACATACGGCGTGCTTCTGAATCCATAGTTGTTTCCCAAAGCTGTTCTGGATTCATTTCACCTAACCCTTTATAACGCTGTACTGATAAGCCACGGCGAGATTCTTTCACTAACCAATCTATCGCTTGCTCAAAGCTGGTGACATTTAGACGACGCTCACCACGTACTACATAAGCCCCATCTTCGATTAGATTACGTAATTGGTGACCTAATTTCAGGATTAAACTATATTCACTTCCTTCAACGAAATGGAAATCAAGTAAATAATCTGTATCGATCCCATGCGTGCGAACAGTAATCACTGGTTCATAAAGATGACGTTCTGCATTGTACTGCACTTTTGCCGCATAATGATTTCCATGCAACTCTTTCTTCGTTAGGGTATCAACTAAACTTTCTACCCATTGTTGTACAGACGCTTCTTGTTGCATGACTGCTTTATCTAAATCAGGGTGATAAACAAGAGCTTGTAAAATTGCTGCTGGATAACGGCGAGATACACGTTGAATCATCTTATTGACACGATTATATTCCGCAACAAGGTTTTCTAACGGTAATCCTTGCATCGCTGGTGCTGATGGATGCACAAATAATGCAGCACCATCTAATGCAATAGAAAGCTCATATTGCGTCATTGCATCATCATCTTTGATATATTGCTCTTGTTTTCCTTTTTTCACTTTATAAAGTGGCGGTTGTGCAATATAAACGTGTCCACGTTCGATTAACTCTGGCATTTGACGATAGAAGAACGTTAATAACAAAGTACGAATATGTGATCCATCAACATCCGCATCGGTCATAATAATGATACTGTGATAACGCAATTTATCTGGGTTATATTCATCTCGTCCAATACCACAACCTAATGCAGTGATTAATGCAGCTACCTCTTGTGATGAAAGCATTTTGTCGAAACGCGCTTTTTCCACATTTAGAATCTTACCTTTTAACGGTAAAATCGCTTGATTCTTACGGTTACGACCTTGTTTTGCCGAACCTCCTGCAGAATCTCCCTCCACAATATAGAGTTCAGAAAGTGCTGGATCGCGTTCTTGGCAATCTGCTAATTTACCTGGCAAACCACCTAAATCTAATGCACCTTTACGGCGCGTCATTTCTCTTGCTTTACGCGCTGCTTCTCTTGCTCTCGCTGCATCAATAATTTTACCTACAATGATTTTTGCATCGGCTGGATTTTCTAATAAATACTCTTGCAAACGCTCACCCATTGTAGATTCGACCACACCTTTTACTTCAGAAGACACTAATTTATCTTTAGTTTGTGATGAGAATTTTGGATCAGGAACTTTAACCGATACAATCGCAACTAATCCTTCACGCGCATCATCCCCTGCCATTGAGATTTTGGTCTTTTTATTGTATCCCTCTTTTTCCATATAATTATTAAGTGTTCTAGTCATTGCACCACGGAAGCCCGCTAAGTGTGTACCACCATCACGTTGAGGAATATTATTAGTAAAACAATAGAGATTTTCTTGGAAACCATCATTCCATTGCAGAGCAATTTCTACCCCAATACCATCTTTTTCGGTCATAAAATAGAATGGTTTTGGGTGAATTGGATTTTTGTTGCGGTTTAAATATTCAACAAACGCTTGAATTCCACCTTCATAATGGAAGTGATCTGATTTATCAGTACGTTTATCAAATAATTTAATTGAAACACCAGAATTTAAGAAAGAGAGTTCTCTCAAACGTTTAGCCAGAATTTCATACTGAAATTCCACATTACTAAAAATGGTTGGGCTTGGCCAGAAACGTACAGCTGTTCCTGTTTTATCACTTTCACCAATGACAGCTAATGGCGCTTCAGGAACACCTAAATGATAAAACTGCTCATGAACATGACCTTCACGGCGAATAGTTAATTGCAGCTTATCGGATAATGCATTAACAACTGAAACCCCAACACCATGTAAACCACCAGATACTTTATAGGAGTTATCATCAAATTTACCTCCAGCATGAAGGACGGTCATAATCACTTCTGCTGCTGATACGCCTTCTTCCTCATGAATCCCAACAGGAATACCACGCCCATCATCTTGTACTGAAACGGAATTATCTTCATGAATAGTGACAACAATATCCTTACAATATCCTGCAAGCGCTTCATCAATCGCATTATCCACCACTTCAAATACCATATGGTGTAATCCAGTACCATCATCGGTATCCCCGATATACATTCCCGGACGTTTACGTACGGCATCTAGCCCTTTTAAAACCTTGATACTTGATGAATCATAAGAACTTGACGTTTGATTTGACATATTTTTATTCTCTAGTTTTTACTCAAAAAATTAGGCGAAATTATAGCAGAAAAGGGGATTAAATCCTAGAAAATACCTTAGATTACCCCTTACCTTTTCGTAGTAAATTTCGCCATTTAATTGCATTTAAGGACGACATTGTTGAGCAAATTTTTCGCTTCCTTGCTCAATCCAAGTTTTATTTTTTGCTGAACGCTGTGCTTGTAAATCACGCAATGCGTCATAAATCCCTTGCTGTAAACTCGGTAGATCAATACCCTGCCAACAGTTCAAACGTTGAAAATTACTTTGCAAGTCTGCTGCAAAAATCATCCCGCTATAATAATCATAAATATAGGCATCAAACCCTTTACCTTGATCATAAAGCTGATGTTTTAACTCAGAGATCGGTTGTTTATATTTGCCTTTAAACCAATCCAATACACCATGTTCAAATGAATCAACATAAAATTTATCATTTACTCGCCCTTGGTAAGTTTGTTGCGTTGCTTCATAAGCTGGCGCATAAGATGTTTGCACAATCTGTTCTGGCGGTAATTCAATCACTGGTTTAGGCGGCGTTTTTCCCGCACAAGCACTCAACAACAATACAGAAATAATGAGCAAGACTTTTTTCATACTATGCTTTCCTTAACTTCAAATTAAACTAATATACCTAAAGCAGTAGATGCTAAATTTTACAATTCAATGTTATAATCGCAACCCATATCACCTTTTTATAACCATTTATTATTCATTTTTGATTATGAGTCGCCAAAAGAAAACTAGAAAAATTAGTGATTTAATGCCTACACGTAAGCAAGATAAAAAAGAGCCTAATGTAGCAAAAAAAGGCAAAAAGCCGACCCGCTATGAATTAGATAATAAAGCATGGGAAGAAAAACGTAAGAAAAAACATAAAGGCCGCCCATCAGGCAACCGTTATAGCCCAGCAACTGAAAAATATCAGGTTAATCAACAGGTTAATAAAGATCCTCGTGTTGGCAGTCGTAAAAAAATTCCATTAATTGTTGAAGAAGTTAATCGCCAAAATGTCACTGTATCTGATGAAATAAAACAACCTAAAAAAGTTATTTCACCAGAACAAGAGTTATTAGCGTTAGAAAATAATGTTGCATTAAATGAGTTACTCGATCAATTAGATGCCGGTGTAACTTTATCTAAACAAGATCAACAATTTGTTGATCAATGCCTAGCAAGAATTGAAGAGCTAATGGAAATCTTAGGTATTGAAGATGATGAAGATGACCAAGATCTCTACCAACAATTTGAAAAAATAGATATCAATCAATTTAAGTAATTATGAATAGTACGGTTTTATTATTTAGTATTGGTAGCCTAATTGTGCTTGCCATGCTTGGTTATTTAATTTCGCTATTACTAGCAATCAAAAAACAAAAACGAATGTTACAACAAGCATATCAACAACGCTTGGATCGTTTACAAGAAAGTATTGTGATTATTGCTAAAGCTATGTTGACTGATGAATGTAACCATTCTGAAGGGGTACTGCGTCTTAAACCATTACTTGAGGCTTATGGTAAAATTCAATTAAATGCGTTTCCTGCTATGTATCAGCTTTATCTCACGGTGAGAGAGATGCCGATTAAAGAGGAACGTCAAGCGTTAGCCAAGAAAGAAAGACGCCAATTAGATCGTACTCGAGAAAGTACGGAATCAAAATTAGAACAACAAATCAAATCGGAGTTACCTCAACTACTTGAGGGAATCAAATAATTAATTTAGTGGGAAATATATTATGTCCGAAATCTTGTGGGATCATGATCTGATTCGTAAATATAACCAATCAGGTCCTCGTTATACGTCTTATCCAACAGCATTAGAATTCAACGAAGTTTATAATAATGATGACTTTGTGATGGCGGCAAAACGTTATCCATCTCGTCCATTATCTTTATATGTACATATTCCGTTTTGTCATAAACTTTGTTACTTCTGTGCGTGTAATAAAGTGATTACTCGTCATCAACACAAAGCGGATATTTATCTCGATTACTTAGAAAGAGAGATTCGCACGCGTGCATCACTCTTTTCACAACGTACAGTCACTCAAATTCACTGGGGCGGTGGTACACCAACCTATCTTACAGAGGAACAATCTGCACGTTTAATGGCTATGCTACGTGAGAATTTCACCATCAGTGATGAAGCTGAAATTAGTATTGAAATGGATCCGCGTGAAATCGAACTTTCGATGTTAGAGCATTTGCGTAATATCGGTTTTAACCGCATTAGTATGGGAGTTCAAGACTTCAATAAAGAGGTACAAACCGCAATTAACCGTGAACAAGACGAAGATTTCATTTTTGCTTTAATGCAGCGTGCTAGAGAACTTGGTTTCCAATCAACAAACCTTGATTTGATTTATGGTTTACCACTACAAACCTTAGAGAGTTTTATGTTTACCTTGAAAAAAGTGGTAGAACTCAATCCAGATCGTTTAAGTGTATTTAACTATGCTCATCTACCGACTCGTTTTGCTGGGCAACGTAAAATTAAGGATGAACAGCTCCCTTCTCCTGAAACCAAACTGGCTATTCTGCAAAATACAATCGAGTTTTTACAAAAATCAGGATATCAATTTATTGGTATGGATCATTTTGCTAAACCTGATGATGAACTGGCTATTGCACAAGCAAACGGTGTACTACATCGTAATTTTCAAGGTTATACCACACAGCAAGAGTGTGACTTATTGGGGTTAGGAGTTTCTGCAATTAGTTTATTAGGTGATACTTATGCACAGAACCAAAAAGAGTTAAAAAGCTATTATGCTAACGTAGAAACTCGTGGTATCGCATTGCATAAAGGTTTGGTACTCACCAACGAAGATTGTTTACGCCGTGATGTCATTAAAGCGTTAATTTGTAACTTTAAATTGCCATTTGCAGCGATAGAACAGCAATATCAAATTGACTTTAAATCCCACTTTGCAGAAGATCTCGCATTATTGGCACCTCTGGTTGAAGACGGGTTATTACAAATTAATGATGACAATATTACCGTTTCTGCAAAAGGTCGTTTATTAATTCGTAATATTTGTTTATGTTTTGATACTTACTCTCGTCAGCAAGCAAAACGCCAACAATTCTCACGAATTATTTAATAGATAGGAGATTTAATGAACACATTGCAATTTCTTGTACAAACCATTATTGGTATTTATCTTTTCATCTTAGTGGCAAAGACGTGGCTACAATATTGTCGTGTTGATTATTACAATCCACTTTCACAAGCATTAGTTAAACTTACAACACCTGTATTAGCGCCACTACGCAAGTTAATTCCAATGAAATATAACATTGATTTTGCTGCTCTCTTGGTCGCTTTTGTGTTAGGTGTAATTAAATTACCAATTTTATATTGGTTGATGGCAGGCAAATTGTCATTAGATCTTTTCTACCTTTTATTATTAGGCGTTCTCTCTATTGCTAAAGCTTGGGGTGAAATGATTTTCTGGGCTATTTTCTTACGTGCCATTATGAGTTGGTTTAGCCGCGGCAATAATCCTTTAGATTATCTGTTATACCAAATTAGTGAACCTTTATTGGCCCCTATCCGCCGTATATTACCAAGTACAGGAATGTTAGATTTTTCAGTGATGGTGCTTAGTATCCTACTTATTTTATTGAATAACGTACTGCTCGATATATTCGGACAACTTTGGTTAATTGCGTAATGGCAATACAACAAACAGAACAAGGATTATTACTTAATATTTATTTGCAACCTAAAGCCAGCAAAGACCAAATTGTTGGCTTACATGGTGATGAACTTAAGGTTACCATCACAACTCCACCTATTGACGGACAAGCTAATGCTCATCTGATTAAATTTCTCAGCAAACAATTTCGTGTTGCTAAAAGCCAAATTGAGTTACGCAAAGGTGAATTAAATCGCCACAAACAACTCTTCATTGCTGCACCAACACAAATTCCTGAAGTGATTGCTCTGCTACTAAAATAAAATTGCCATATTGTGTTAGTTATTAAATTTTTTATATCAAACACTTATCACTACCTATAAAAAAGGGCGGATATCCGCCCTTTTTCTGTGGAAATTTTGCTATTAGTGATGATGGTGATGTCCACCACAACCGCAACCACCATGACCACCGCCACAGCAGCCTCCTTCTTCATCATCATCGTGGTGATGATCATGTCCACCACAACAACCTTCACCATGTTGATGTAAATGGCCATGCGCAATTTCTTCTGCTGTTGCTTCACGTACAGATACGACTTCTACTGTGAAAAGTAATGATTGGCCCGCTAACATATGGTTACCATCTACAACTACATCATTATCTGTTACTTCAGTAATCACAACTGGTAATGGACCATGATCAGTATCCGCAATAAAACGCATACCTTCTTTTAATTCATCAACACCAACAAAAACATCTTTTGGCACACGTTGCACTAAATTCTCGTTATAAACACCATAAGCTTCTTCTGGCGCTACCTTAACATCAAATTTTTCACCAACTTCTTTACCTTCTAAGGCATTTTCTAAACCAATCACCAAGTTATTATGACCTTGTAGATATTCTAGTGGTTGATTCGCTGGTGCTTCATCAACTAAAACGCCATCTTCTGTACGAACTTGATAAGCAATACCTACTACATGATTTTTTGCAACTTTCATTAATTTCTCCAATAATTGTAGGAATAAGAATAAAATTGTAACGGAATTTCTATTTTTCGGATAGTGAAATCACAACATCCACACTCATCATTAATCGGGTTTCCCCTGGTGTAAAACTTAAACCATCATTAGCAGCTTGTTCAGCTACCGCTGTTTTTGCTAAACGCATAGGCATCGCTCGAGTCGCCATATACCCTGAATTATTCAAATTAATATTGATAATATGATACCGCTCACGGTGCAATTCCGTTTTAATGACTTCTGCTTGCTGTTGTGCTAAAGCCAATAACGTTTTTACCATCTCTGCTTCTTGCTGTTTACGCATTTCCGTAGAAACAAAGAAATTTGTATTTTGCACGCTAAAATCATTAGGTAATTCAGAAATAAAGATAGCCACTTCAGCAAAATCACCGCTCTCTAATGTCAGACTTGCCTCTAATGTCCAACCAACCACCTTACCCTCATTACTATAATTTGCATAGCTATTGCGTTGATTTCCTACTACTTTCAAAGCAGGGTAATGCTTCGCTAGCTGAGGTATCAGATCATCAATACGTTGTTCAAGCGTTTGTCTTGCCTTTTTAGTCAATTTATTTGTCTGAATTTGAGTATTTAATACAACTTGAACCCTATCTTCTTTAACTACTAATTCTGTTGTGACTTGATAACTGACTTTACTTAAATTATCTAGCTGAGTTGATACACTATTATCGGCTTGAACTTGCCCAATAAAAAACATCCCAACTACAAAACAAATTCGCCCTAATAATCCTCTCTTGTTCATATTTTTCATTATGCCCTATTTACTCACTATCAAACCAACCACGAATAAATTGAATTGATAAGAATAATGTCAAAAGTAAGACAATATACAAAATATAACTGACGATTGGGTGTGATGCAGTATCTTCTGCGGTGACTTCTTTCAATGAAACCACATTACTAAATTCATCAAACATCGTAATCCGCCAACCATAATACTTTACTTGTACTAACGCTTTTTTACTGGCTAGCGCTTGTGCTTTGGCTTGAATATTTGCGGAATCAAATTTGAAATAAAATGGAAATCCCCAACGCGTATCTTCATTGCGATAAACCATCACTTTCTCTGTTTGTGGTTCTTGAGTATAAATGTAATAAACATCTCTGATTGGGCCATCAGCAGGATTTGACTTGGTAATTGGGCCATCTTTATCTACCCGTTTTACTTCAACACCAGTGATTTGTTTAATCGCATAGCTTGGAAAAGTGTAATTCACTCCTGCGGCTAAAATAAGATGTACAACTAATGCAACAGTAATGAAAAACCACATAAAAAAACGGCGTACTTTAGAGTGCTGTGCCATAGTTATTTCCCCTTTTATATCAATAACTGTTATTTATCCTAGCATATTATTGTGACAAATTAACGCCAAATAACTGACTAAAGTTGTTTGTTGTGATCTCTGCCAATGCTTCTGTGGAAACGCCTTTCAAAGTGGCTACATATTCACAAACTTCTCTTACATAAGCTGGCTGATTCTGTTTTCCACGATAAGGAACAGGTGCTAAATAAGGCGAATCCGTTTCCACTAAGAGCCGATCAAGAGGTACACGGCGAATCACTTCTCGAATATCTTCTGCATTTTTAAATGTAATAATCCCTGACACCGAAATATAAAATCCGAGATCTAAAGCTTGATCCGCAAACCATTGGTTTTCAGTAAAACAGTGAATTACGCCACCACAACGTTCTGCATGATGTTCTTTTAATAGACGAAGTGTATCTTCACCTGCGGATCGTGTATGAATAATCACGGGTTTATTAAATTGGTTAGCAATATCAATTTGTGCTGCAAAACAAGCTTGCTGTTCAAGTTTATTTTCTGCACTGTAATAATAATCTAAACCGATTTCTCCTACGGCAACTACATCTGGTAACGCAATAATCTCTTTTAATTTTTCCGCATCAAATACTTCATCGTCAATATCTAATGGATGTAGCCCACACGAAAATGAAATGTCACTGCGTTGCCCTAACATCTGCTGTAATTGATGAAAACGAGAAATTCCTACACCAATCGCAAGGCAATGTTTCACATCTCGCTGTTTCGCTTTTTCTAAAACATCATCAACATTTTTATGTAATTTTTCATAATCCAATGCATCTAAATGACAGTGTGAATCAACAATAAACATCTCTCTAACCTTCAAATACGTTTTCAATCATTTCTATTAATCCATTAGCAATAATTAACTCTTGATTAACACCATTAATCGATAACAAATCAACTCGCATTCGTCGAATTATTGATAATCCTTGATAAATTTTTAATGCCGATAATTGTTGGGCGAATGCTTCAACACCTTGGCGTAAATCATTACATTGCCAACCTGTATGAATTGCCAATGCGCCTTTTAAAGCATCCATTAAAAACGCTTCTAGCCAATTTAACTGAGGAATCGGATTATCCATTTGAAAATAAGGCAATAGCATTAATAAATTTCTATTACGATAAAACTTCCAAAATTGACGTAAAAACTCTAAACGTTTAGCAATTTCACCCTGCTCTAAGGTATTTTTTGCGGCAAATGGCCGTCCATAATTCATTGCTAACGCAATTTGTAAATCATCACTTGGTTTAAACCCTTGTGCTAACAGCCAGGCTACACCTTGATCTTGAGTTGGCAATGGTAATGGCCAAAGTTGGCATCGGCTATAAATTGTGGCAAGTAATTGATGTTCAATATCTGTTTGCAATAAAAAATAACAATCTGCTGTTGGTTCTTCTAATGTTTTTAACAGTGCATTTGCTGCGGCTTCTGTTAATTGTTCTACTCCTTGGATATACACCACTTTCGCACTCTGCTGCTGACTATGCCGAGAAAGTTTATCTGTGATTTCACGGATACTTTCAATACTGATCTTTTTTCCTTTTTCTGCCGCTAAAAAATAAAAATCAGGATGAGATTGGTGCTCAAATAATTGGCATTGACGACACTCACCACAAGCTCTTCCTTGCTGTTTATGTTCGCAAAACAGCCATTGAGCAACTGCCTGACAAAACTGCTCCGCACCATTATCATTCGCACTGCGAATCAATAACGCATGGTGCCCATGCCCATTTAAAAAAGCTTGGGTAATTTGTTGATAGACAGGCTCAAGCCAAACTAGCCCGTTTAATTGTGTCGTTGGAACCATGTATCAATAGCCTGATTAAGTTGTGCCGTTACCTCTTCGATTGCAAGATTCGCATTAATTGTCACACTATTGGGATCGTTAGCGACTAATTGCAAATAGCGTTGGCGTGTACGTTCAAAAAAATCAATTTGTTGTTGTTCAATGCGATCAAGTTCACCACGATTTCTCGCTCGAGATAAACCAATTTCAGGATCAATATCCAAATATAAGGTCAAATCCGGACGAAAGTCCCCTAAAACTGTCTGTTTGAGTGTTTTTAATAGTTGCGAATCAATTTGTCTTCCGCCACCTTGATAAGCTTGTGACGAAAGATCATGACGATCACCAATCACCCATTTTCCTTGCGCTAACGCTGGTTTAATCACATTTTCAACTAATTGTACACGGGCTGCATATAACATTAATAACTCAGCTTTATCAGTAATTATTTCATCGCCTTCCCCTTGTTTGATTAGCTGACGTAATTTTTCCGCTAATGGTGTACCGCCAGGTTCACGTGTAAAGACAAATTCGTTAATACCTAATTGTTGTAATTTTTCCACGACAACATTTTTTGCTGTAGTTTTTCCTGCACCCTCAAGCCCTTCAAGTACAATAAACTTGCCTTTCATTATTTATTTCCTTGTTGATTTTTCCAATTACGATACCAGCGCAAATAATCCTGTACGGCACGATTATGTTCATTCAAAGTACGACTAAATTTATGTCCGCCATTACCATCTGCGACAAAATAGAAATAATCTGTTTTTGCTGGATTTGCTGCTGCATCAAGAGAACTTTTATCCGGCATAGCTATCGGTGTTGGTGGCAAACCATCAATAATATAAGTGTTATATGCGGTTTCCGTATTAAGATCTTTTTTCGTAATATTGCCCTGATATTTTTCACCCATTCCATAAATCACAGTGGGATCAGTTTGTAATTTGATTCCTTTCTTCAAACGATTAACAAATACGGAAGCAATCTGTGGTCGTTCGCTTGCTACAGCACTCTCTTTTTCAATAATTGAAGCTAAGATTAATAATTCATATGCTGATTTTAATGGCAAAGTTTGATCACGTTGTTGCCACACCTGCTGTAAGGTCTTTTGCATCTTATCGGCAGCACGTTGTAATAACGCCAAATCAGTCGAATTTACCGTGTAATAGTAAGTGTCTGGATATAACCACCCTTCCATTTTGCCTGCGGTCTTATCCCCATTGGGTAGTTTTAATAATTGATAAATTTCAGCTTCACTTTTGTCAGCCAAGGTATGCTGTAAATGTGGAGCTTCTGCTAGTGCCTTACGCCACTGTGCAAAAGTGCTTCCTTCAGGCAAAGTAAGGGCAAATTGAGCCTCTTTGCCACTATGAATTAATATCAGTAATTGCTGTAAATTTTCGATCTTTGTTAAAGAAAATGTTCCAGCTTTTAAGGTATATTCAGGATGTAATTTGAATAAATAGGGTAAACCCCAAACCGACTCTTGCAATAATCCTTGCTGCACCAATTTTTCAGCAAATTGTTTACTGCTTGTCCCTTTTTCAATGGTCAATAATTGTTGTTCGGTATGAGAAATTGGTAAAGTCAATAATTGAGAAAGATGGTGGTAAACATAAGCACCAGCGCCGCCTAAGCCAATCAATAATAGCAAGAATAAAGAGAGTAATTTTTTCATCGATATTGAACTACTTTTTAAAAAGTGGCTAAGTTTACCATAAACTTAACCTATTCTAAAAATATGGTTATCCATAATATAACAGCGTGTCGGTAATTACTCCGACACGCTGTTACAACACACTAAAGACTATCTTTTTGCCACTTCAAGCGCTTGTAATACATCTGCTTTAATATCTTCGATATTTTCCAAACCGACAGAAAAACGCAATAAACGATTACATACACCACGGGCAATACGTTCTGCCTCAGGAATATCCATATGAGTTTGCGTAGCTGGATAGGTAATAAAACTTTCTGTTCCACCTAAACTTTCTGCAAAAGTAATCAATTTTAATGCTTTCAAGAACGGTACTACCCACTCTTCTTTCGCTAAACGGAAAGATAGCATCCCCCCTTTATTTGGATATAACACATCTGTTACTTCAGGTTGTTCCGCTAAGAATGCTGCAATTTGTTGAGCATTTTGTTGATGACGTTCCATACGTAAAGATAATGTCTTTAAGCCACGAATTGTTAAGTAGCAATCAAATGGTGCTAACACTGGACCTGCGCCATTTTGCATATAGTAAAGGCGATCACATAACTCCTGCCCTTTAGCAACAATCAATCCCGCCAATACATCATTATGACCTGCAATATATTTAGTCGCACTGTGAATGACAATATCAGCACCATGCTCAATTGGACGGAACAATACGGGTGTTAAGAAAGTATTATCTACAATTAATAACAAATTATGTGCTTTAGCCACTTTTGCTATTGCATCAACATCACACTCTTCCATCAATGGGTTAGAAGGCGTTTCAATAAAAATCGCTTTTGTATTTGGTGTAATTGCTTGTTCTATTGCAGCTATTGATGCCGTATTCACATAAACAGGTTTTACCCCATGATTATTTTTATAACAGAAGTCTAATAAACGGTATGTTCCACCATAAACATCACTTGAGATAATCCACTCATCTGGACTCGTAAATAAACTCATAATTAGTTGAATGGCTGCCATCCCAGATGAACAAGCAAAACCACGATCCCCACCTTCTAATTGAGCTATACCATTTTCGAGTACGTTTCTGGTTGGATTTTTAGTACGAATATAGTCAAAATTATCGGTAGCAATTCCTTTAATATCTGTATGACCAAAAGCAGTAGATAAATGAATTGGCGTTGCTACTGAACCTGTACTTGGATCAGAGCGATTACCCAGTTGAACTAAAAGAGTTTCTATTGATTGTTGTGTCATAAAAATTCCTATCCTTAACTTTATACAACAAAGGTCATCATTCTGGCACAAACTTCACTTCCAGAAAAGCAATTCACTCTAGTTCATAAATTTTCAGCACTTTACGCATAAAAAAACAACAAAACGCGACTATCTATGGGTAATAAGCTTTTTTTTTCATCAATCAAACAAAAAAGTAAGAATTATCGTTTGACAAAAAAAATCAATTCCGTAAAATGCGCCTCGTTGATTAACGATGCTGACAGCAACATTAATCTTAGCGGGAATAGCTCAGTTGGTAGAGCACGACCTTGCCAAGGTCGGGGTCGCGAGTTCGAGCCTCGTTTCCCGCTCCAAACTGCCCGGGTGGTGGAATCGGTAGACACAAGGGATTTAAAATCCCTCGCCTTTCGAGGCGTGCCAGTTCAAGTCTGGCTTCGGGCACCATTTTAAAACTAAAAAATATTTTGCGGGAATAGCTCAGTTGGTAGAGCACGACCTTGCCAAGGTCGGGGTCGCGAGTTCGAGCCTCGTTTCCCGCTCCAAACTGCCCGGGTGGTGGAATCGGTAGACACAAGGGATTTAAAATCCCTCGCCTTTCGAGGCGTGCCAGTTCAAGTCTGGCTTCGGGCACCATTCAATTAATATATTCAGCGGATTTTTAATAGTAACTTCGTTAAATTAGTTTTCCATTATTAAAATCCTTGATTATGCCTTATATGGCGTGTTAGCAAAGCGGTTATGCACTGGATTGCAAATCCATGTAGATCGGTTCGATTCCGGTACACGCCTCCATTATCTAATAATAAACCATTGATTTTAATATAAATATAATAATTTATTCTTAAATTACCTACTAAATCACCTACCAATTATTTTATACAAATAAGATAGGCATAATTACTCCTTAAAATCACTCGGATATTGTCGTCTTAGCACTTCGCTCTGATACGCTTCTTTGCAATGTTGTTTATCAAAGAACAACGCATTAATTAGCGCATAAAAAAAGACCCACCGCTTTTTTGGTGAGTCTTTTAGTTTTGC
>NZ_JTJR01000027.1 GCF_001678475.1 Gallibacterium genomosp. 3
ACAATGGCTTAACGAAAAGGTGTAAGATATTGTTTATACAAGATTTTTTAAATAAAAAGAGTTGCTAATGTTTAAATAAAATAAACATTAGCAACAATTTTGTCTACTATGCCAAGAATTTTATTATCAGTTACATTCTTTAATGACTATTTTCTACAATATTGAATTAAATAATTGAAAGGTTTCTATTCAAATAACTACAACAATTTTTTAAGTAATTTTACTGATTAAGATCACTATCAATTGGTAAATTTGCCTTAACCCAAGCATCAAAACCACCTCGTATGCTATACACTTCGTCAAATCCTTGCTCGACTAAAAACTGAGCAACATTACGACTACTATTACCGTGATAACAGATCACCACAATAGGCTGATCAAAATCATAACGCTGACAAAATTCACCGTAACTTTGATTAGTCAAATGAAAAGCTTGTATTGGATGACTATAAGCAAAACGCTGAATATCACGTACATCCACTAAAGCAGCTGATCGCTGTTGCATTAATTGCCACGCTTCATTTGCATCAATTTCTTTAAATGTTTCTGACATAAACCTTTTCCCTCTCGATAAATTGACACTTCATTATACTGATCTCTGCCAAAAACCATAGTACTAACCTCGAACACGTATTTCACCTAAAGGATATTGCACAGTAATAAAATCTGCCTCACAACGAATTAAAAAATGAATTCCATTTTGCACTATTTGTGATTCACAAGGTTGTTCTAAGAGACGCAATGTTTGTTGGTTCTCTGCGATCTGTAAAGCTTGAGTGACTTGCCATAATTGAGCATTTTGCTGCTGTTGTTGATTAAGCCAAGTTTGCCCTAACAGTAATATTGTTGATAGCACACTTAAAGCAACTAACACGCTTAACAATGTGTGTCCTCTTACGAAATTAGAAATCATGCCAACCACCCTCGGCAATTTCCCAGTAGGAAAATTGTTCTACTATCTTTTGTACAATATTGGCATCAAAATCTATCGTAATCTGTTCTCCCATTGTAATCGGTTGATCACTAATCACTGTACCAATAATCTTACCAACCCCCGTAATGGTTAAAGGCGCATTACTAATTACTACACCATAAAGATTTCCCGTTAAATGCCAGGTCATTGGTTGATCGATTATCCAGAGTTTAGGCATACGTTTCACAGTATAAATAGGTTCTGCATAAACTTGATGAGCAGGAAATTCATACTTAGGATTCAGATATTGTTCTCTTGGAGAATTTTCTGCCTGTGTTGGTGTTTGTAAGAACAGAGAATTTTTTTCACAATCGATATAATGATTCAATACTAAATGCCTATCAGCAACATGCAAAGTTTCGGTAAATTTTTTCCCACTGGGTGGCTCGCCTTGACACAAACTTTCTCGTTGTTGGCGATACTGTTGCCATAAACGCCCTTGTAAATCTAAATAGTGATTTCTCACTATCACTCCCCGTTGGGAAAACAGCAAACTATCTTGTATTAACCACAATAACAATAAACCTACACTTGTTAATAACAATAAGGTAAATAAGCTAATATTCCCTGATTCTACTGTTCTCATTCCTTTACCTCATTAAGTAACGGAATCAATGTTGTTGCTTGATAGGTTATCTTAGGCTGTTCCCGTAAACTGACAGTAAGCCCTATACTTAAACCTCGCTGCTTCTCTAACCAGCGAATAGCAAGATCTCGTACTATATAACGCTGTTCATCTAAAACTTTTGTCCATCCTCGGCTGTAACAACTTGGATTATTTAAATGTTGCTGACAACTTATTGCACTACAATGTTGAGGTATTGTGTCTTCAAACATAAATAACATTTCTAATTGTCTTGCATTAAGCCGGTAACCGAACAGCTCTTTTTGTACATCCTTAGTTTGATTTATACCATTTGCTACACAACCCTGATTTTGCAAAGTCCCTATGCAACCATCTCGATTTGCATCATAAAAAAACATCACACATTGATAGCTGTCCTGCTTAGGTAAATTTAACGTTAAACTACGTTTTTGATATTGGAATAAAGAGAGATTATTTTGCGATAACGGAGCATGATATCCTGCTCGCCGAATATCCTTACTCATTAGCTGTAATGCTTGATGTACAGTTTGTTGTAACTGCAACCGTTGCTGCTGTTGATCAGAGTAACGATAAAGATACACCACCCAATGTGAAAATAAGATAATCAAAAGACTTGTTATCGCTAATCCAATTAAGAGCTCGGGTAATGTGGTCCCCAGTAAAAACATTGGTGTTTTACGATTGATATTGCAAACAGGCACTGGTTGAACTCTGCTCATCAATTTTCACTCCACCCACTCCACTATACTTAAATACCAACTGTTTATGATCTGACTGCAATAGGAAACAAGCATTACGCATCGTGTGTCGAGTATGGTTAAAAAAGGTGATTGCCTGTGGATAATACTGCTTAGTAATTAATCTAATTTTTGCTGTTGATTGTGGAAAATAGACCAATTTTGTATCTTGGGAACAACTCGATAGACGCAAACAATCGCAAAGATCCGTATTTTTTTCTTTAGCAATTTGTGCAATTAAACACCATTTTTGCCGATCATTCGAAACGCTGGCATATAAACCCCAATTAGTATCAGAGTGATTAACGCGTTGTTGTACCTGCAATAAAAACTGTTGTAAACGCCATTGTTCAAGATGGAATCTAAGTTGCGTATGCAGATATTGCCAACTTGGTACCGCAAATAAACTTAATAGTGCAATAATCGACATCACCGTCAGCACTTCTATTACCGTTAACCCCGCATAATATCGCTGCATAATATTTTCTCCTTATAGACCAAGAGAAAATAATCAGAAATTCACTTTAAATTAATTATTTGATAGTGAGATTGTGAAGAGGATCGAAAAAATAAAAAATGCCGTCATTAAATACGGCATCATTTACAATTAATCTAGAATTCGTAGGTGAGGTGTTTTCTTTACTGGATTTTTCGCTTTTTCTTGCTCACTTTTGGCTTTTTTAGGGGTATCTACTACATCTTGAAAACCAATAGGTTGTTCAGTATCCAGCTGCTCAATATCGTAGGCATCCTCTGGCTCAAACATAACTCCATCGCCATTTTCCCGCGCATAGATTGCCATAGCAGCACCTAATGGAATCACAATGTGGCGAATCACACCTTGAAATCTTGCACTAAACAGAATTTTTTCATTCCCTAATGACAAGTTCCCTACCGCATTTGGTGATAAGTTCAACACAATTTGCCCATCACGTACATATTCAACTGGCACTTCAACTTCTGGATAATTTGCATTCACAACCAGATAAGGAGTTAAATCATTATCAACCAACCAATCAAAATAAGCGCGTAATAAATAGGGGCGTTTTGGAGTTTGTGTTGTTATCGCCATAATCAATCCTTATTTATCATCCATAATATTAAGTGCTGCACTATTTCCTAGTGATTTGGCAAAGCTATCACGAGAAAAGACTTTATTCATATAGCCTTTCAACGCTTTACTTCCTGCGCCAGTAAATTCAATGCCTAATAATTGTAATTGCCAGAATAGCGGTGCTAAATAACAATCGACTAAACTAAATTCATCACTCATAAAATAGGTATATTGTGAAAAGACGGGTGCAACGGCAAGTAACTCTTCTTTAAGTTGCTTACGTGCTGCAGCACATTCAGGGTGATTTTCATCTTTCGCTTTCGCAAAGAGTGGATACCAGTCATTTTCAATACGTTGCATTAATAAACGGCATTGTGCTCTTGCTACAGGATAAACTGGCATCAATGGTGGATGAGGAAAACGCTCATCAAGGTATTCCATAATAATACGCGAATTAAAAAGGACTAATTCACGATCAACTAAAGTTGGTAAACTGCCGGTTGGATTGAGTTCTAATAAATCTTCAGAAATTTCGCCTGATTCGATATTTTCAGTTTCATAGGCTACACCTTTTTCGGCTAAAACTATTTTGACTTGATGGCTATAAATATCATTTTTATCTGAAAAAAGGGTCATTATTGAACGTCTATTCGCTGCTACCGTCATTTATTCCTCCGCTAATTATGGGTTAATGCCAGCTACCCAGAAAACTATACAAAAAATTTGACCGTCTATTCTAGCATATTTTGTCATCATACTGTTATAGCTAATTTAGACTACTTGGTGATTCCATACTGGCGTAGCTTATTGGCAACAGCGGTATGAGAAATACCTAAATGCTGTGCTAATTTTCTCGTACTTGGATATTCTGCATAAAATTTTTGCAAAATTGCCGCCTCAAAACTGCCCAACATCTCATCTAATGTTGCGCCATCAAACTGCTCCAAATTAAAATGACTAAGCACTCTATCTTGTAAATGCAATCCTGCTGGTGTCAACTTCCCATTCTCCACTAAAGAACAAGCTCGGTATAAAGCATTATATAATTCTCGTACATTTCCACCCCAGCTATACTTCTGTAAGAACGCAATAAACTCATCTGAATAGTGTGGCAAAGGTATGCCTAATTGAGCTGCAATTTGTTTGACAAATAACGCCACTAAATCCGGAATATCCTCTTTACGTTCCCGCAATGGTGGTATGTTCAGAGTTAAAACATTTAAGCGGTGATAAAGATCTTCTCGCAACACACCTTGTTCAACATACATTGACAGTGGTTCTTGGGTTGTGCAGATAACTCTCACATTGACATAATGCTCCTGTTCTTCCCCTACCCGCCGAAACGTTCCATCATGTAAAAAACGTAACAATTTCGCCTGCATTGGTAGTGAAAGTTCTACAATATTATCCAATAACACGGTACCCTGATTTGCATATTCAAAAAAGCCAATACTTTTTCGTTCAGCAGAATGATAACCAAACATTTCCGCTTCTGTATCCTCGGGCGGTAATCCTGCACAATTCACCGCGATAAACTTTTCATCGCGGCGATTACTAAAATAGTGACACGCTTTCGCAATAAACTCTTTCCCAGTACCTGTTTCGCCTTGAATTAATAATGGTGCATCAGAAAATGCAAATTTTTTCGCTAATTCCACCAATTCCGCCATCTTACGACTTCTCGTCACTACTTCATCAAAAGTATTACTGTGATACGCATTAAATTGTTGTGGATCGATACGCAACATTTCAAAAGATTGCAAGGTGACAACACTACCAATAACGCTTTGCTCGCCTTCTTTAAACTTAAGTGGTAATAAATCAAGACGCCAATGCTGATCATCTAATTGAATATTTTGTGAGAGTGAAACTGGGGAAGAGTGCTGTTTAGCTTGTCGTAAAAAAGTTTGATACCAATCTGCCTGTTGTAAAAATGGGAGTGCATCAACTAACAAATAATCTTGTAATGTCTTTGCCTTAGGCTTCTTCTCTTGCAAATAGGGTAACAATAACTTTCGAGCAGGTTGGTTAGCAAATTCAATCTTGCCATTTAAATTAATTGATAAAATCGGATGCGGTAGGGCTTCAAATAATGCATTTAACTCAATCGCTTTACGCTCATAAGGCAGATAATCTAAGCATGAAACTGTACTGACTCCATCAATATCTTGTAATTTATCTATTAAATAATTCACTTGGAATTGTGCTATTTTCTCAATCTTTAGATAAATCACCCCATTTTGATCTATTTTTTTTAACTCAATCCCCTCAAGATTGATATGCTCTTTTGCTAATAAATCTAAAACTTCTTTTGCGACACCAATTCGATCAATACAAGAAATTGCAAAATGCATCTCTTACCTCCCCACAATTTTCTATACTGGCGCTATCATACCTTGAGCCTGTACAGAAATAAAGACAGCGTAAAGATAAGTTTACGAATTTTCAACAATCACAGGTAATAAATCTGCAATACGTGGGATCTGGTATGTTGGTTTAATCTCAGTTAAATTCTCACGTCCATGATCAAGCCAACACGTATCTAACCCCGCATTATTGCCACCTAAAATATCAGATTCTAAAGTATCTCCTACCACTAATACTTGCTTCGTATCTTGAGGATTGGCTAGCTCTAAAGCATGTTGGAAAAATTGTGGATTAGGTTTAGAAACCCCGATTTCTTCAGAAACAACAACAAACTCAAAATAATCATTTAATCCTGTTTTTTTCAGACGTAATTGCTGCATTGCGGTAAAACCGTTAGTAATAATTGCCAATTTAGCCTGATCTTTTAGCTGTTGTAATAAATCCACAACGCCATCTAATGGTCGGCAAACTTCCGCCATAGACAATAAAAAGCCATGATTGAGTTCGGCAGGATCAACTGATAATCACTTACCCCAAGCAGAAAAACGACTCTCTTGTAATGTTTTGGCATCAATTTTACCATCCTGATACGCAACCCAAAGAGGCTTATTAAGTTGTTGATATTGATTAAAATCTTCTTGGGTAAAATCAACATTATACTGTGCAAATAATTGTCTTAATCCAGCAAATGAATCAAAAGAAAAAAGTGTTTCATCTGCATCAAATAAAATCCAGTTATATTTCATTCTCTCTACTCAACATCCATTGCAATTCTTCACTAGTTGAACAACCTTTTATCTTCTCAAATAAGAGGTCTGCCTCTTGATATGATTTAAGTAAGAATCTTAGCCACTGCTTAATTCTTGCAACATGATAAAATCCACTATCCCACTGATTTTCCACCTGACTATAATGATGCAATAGCTTCAATATATGATGCCAAGCCACAGGCTCTGCTTGATGTTTAATCACTTCGCTTAAATTTGGGATCTGTAATGCACCACGCGCAACCATTAAATCTTCGCACCCGGTTACCGCTAAACACGTTTGTGCATCTTGCCAATTAAATATCTCACCATTAGCAATCACTGGGATCGACAAAAAACGGCGAATCTCACCAATTTTTTCCCAATCAATTCGATCAGCGCGATAACCATCCATTTTTGTTCGACCATGCACGGAAATTTCATTTGCTCCACCTTGCTGTGCGGCATCAGCAATATCTAATGCAAAAGTTTTCTCTTCCCAACCTAATCTCACTTTAACACTTAATATCTGATCTGAACCAATTGCAGCTCGAATCGCTTTGGTTGCTTGATAGATCAGCTCTGGCTGTTTTAATAAACTTGCTCCACCACAACTACCATTTACGGTTTTAGATGGGCATCCACAATTTAAATCAATGCCATGTGATCCCAATGAAATAGCTAAATTAGCATTTTCTGCAAGCCATTCAGGAAATTATCCTAATAGTTGTACTCTAACTGGCGTACCGCTATCTGTATAACCTTGTTGTTGTAATTCAGGACAAAGCCGATAATAGACTTTCTTCGGTAAGCATTGATTAACCACACGTACAAACTCTGAAACACAGAGATCATAACTATTAAAAGCAGTTAATAATTGGCGCATAAAAGGATCTAATACGCCCTGCATTGGAGCAAGAATTATGCGCATCTTTTATCCGGTCGATAACAATAAAATAAAATCAATGCAGTAATTGCGCCTAGTGTATCCGCCAACATATCTTTTTGTGCATCCCAAATATCACCTTGTGATCCTAAGAAAGCAATCCCTGCTTCACCACCTTCTCGTACCGCATATTGCCATTCAATAATTTCATATGCCGCAGCAATACTCATAATAGAAAATAAGCCAAATAACCCTGCGGTCACTACATTCGCCCAGCGTTTTCTAATTAATAATTCGGCAATCGGGAAGCTATAAAAACCAATGATATAATGCGCTACACGATCAAAATGGTTACGCCCTTCGCCTAACCATCCTGATAATAATTCACTTCCCCATGCAAAAGGTACATGCTCAAAGGTGTAGTGTGCACCAATAGTATGCAGAATTAGCCAACCACTCATCAAAATATAAGCAAATACGCTAAATTGGAATTTAGGATAAGTAATAATCAACAGAATAAATACCGCAATAACAGGCACCATTTCTGCGATCCAGACATCTTGCGAATAAGGTTCAATAAATGACCAAATCATTAATCCAGCGATAAAGATTGCTAAAATTATTGGTGAGGTGGATGACAATTTCATTATTTTTTCCAACCTTTCACTTTACAGATCAAATCATACGCAGCTTGAATTTGTTGGGCTTTTTCTTTTGCCATTTCCATCATTTCTTCTGGCAACCCTTTAGCTACTAATTTATCTGGGTGGTGTTCATTCATTAACTTACGATAAGCACGTTTTACGACTTCACGTTCATCATTTGCTGATACACCTAATACACGATAAGCATCTTCTAAAGTTGGTCCAGAAGAGCTTTGTCTTGTGCCTTGATAACCACCAGAGTGTTGTTGATAGCCTTGTTGTTGGTATTGTTGATATTGATAGTAAAAACCACCACCTTGAGAGAATTGGCGAGCAGCATAAATCATTGCTAACATCTGCTCGAATTGGATAGAAGAATAGCCGAGTTCTTCCGCCACAATAAATAAAATTTCTTTCTCATTTGGATGGAGTTCTTCATCACTTAATGCCACTTGAATTTGAATTTCCAAGAACATACGCAATAAATCTCTGCGTTGTCCACACCCTACTCGAAATTCACGAATGGCTTGACGAATTGGGAAATCGGCTGCTTTACCACGATTAAAAGCATCTTGAGCAATTTGACGCTGTTCATGGCTAAGTTGCATACGATCCATAATCGCCGTCGCTAACTGAATGTCTTCTGTTGTAACCCGCCCTTTTGCTTTACTTAAATGTCCCATCACCGCAAACGTTGTTTGCATAAATAGTGATTGACGAGAAACCTTTTTCCCAAAAAGAGAAGAGCCTACATTACCTAACTCATATAATTTTTTATCTGCTAAATGGCCCAAAAAGCAACCAAAAATAGCACCGAAAAAACCACCAAATTTGAATCCGACAATAACACCTATTAATTTACCGATAAAATTCATAATTTTCCTTTTTTCGCAAGGTCAAGAAGTTGGATATTCTACTCCACAATCTATTTTCGTGGAATGGAATCACTAGTAAGATTTCTGATTACAATAATTAAATTTTATTAACTGATAAAAATGGAATTCATTGTATTTGAAGAAAATTAGATATTTTATAGTAATGATTTTTGCTCGCTATTCTAAGCTCTAAGCCACAAATGATATATCATTTCTAATCATATCCCTTAAATAAAGAGGATATTTCTTCTTGATTAAAACCACGAGAATAGAGATATCGCCACATTTTTTGTTTTATTTTTAAATCTTGGATCTCTGCATAATCAGGAAATTTCTTACTTAATACTTGTTCTGCTAAGGCAAACCAATCAATTTCACTTTGAGCTAATACGTGCTGAAAAACCTCATTTTGGATCCCTTTTTGTTGCATTTCCTGTTTAATCCGTTGTAATCCATAGCCTCTTTGTACTCTAGAAAGTAAAAAATGTTCACAAAAGCGAAAATCATTTTGCCAATTATTGGCTTGGCATTTTTCAATGACATCTTCAATTTCTTGTTCTGAAAAAGCTTTAGCCTGTAACTTACAACGTAATTCATATTCACTGTAATCACGAATAGCCAATAATTTAAGCACATAAGCAAGCGCGAGATTAGTATTCATAACAACTAAAAATTAAGATAAGAGGTTACTTTGGTGAGAGTTGCTTCCTATCTGGAAGATCAAACATAGAGATCAATTAGATAGGAAGCTGGTTTCTTTATATTAACAAATATTAAAAATGACTTATTCTGATCCTTTATCAACAAGATCAAATTATTCACTGAAATCCAGCGCATCATCGTCTTGTTTATCTGCTTCATCTGCCACTAATAGTTGATCTGGATTAGACAGTAATTCTTCACGTAATTTACGTTCTAACTCATTAGCCACTTCAGGGTGTTCCGCAAGCCATTTCATTGCATTAGTACGGCCTTGGCCAATTTTCTCATCATTAATTGAATACCAAGCGCCTGATTTATTCACTAATTTATGTTTTACCCCAAGTTCAATTAATTCACCCGTTTTCGAAATGCCTTCTCCATATAAAATTTGGAATTCAGCTTGTCTAAATGGTGCAGCAACTTTATTTTTCACCACTTTAACACGAGTTTCGCTACCAATAACTTCATCACCATCTGTGATAGAACCTGTACGGCGAATATCTAAACGAACAGAAGCATAGAATTTTAACGCATTCCCCCCTGTCGTTGTTTCTGGGTTACCAAACATAACACCAATTTTCATTCGAATTTGGTTAATAAAGACGACTAAACAGTTTGCGGATTTAATATGGCCTGTTAATTTACGTAACGCTTGTGACATTAAACGTGCTTGTAACCCCATATGAGAGTCACCCATGTCACCTTCAATTTCTGCTTTTGGCGTTAATGCCGCAACAGAGTCAATAATAATGACATCAACCGCACCAGAACGTACTAATGCATCACAAATTTCTAAGGCTTGTTCCCCATGATCAGGCTGAGAAACTAATAATGATTGCACATCAACACCTAGTTTAGAGGCATAAATTGGATCTAATGCGTGTTCAGCATCAATAAACGCACAGGTTTTACCTTGTTTCTGTGCTTGTGCAATCACCGATAAGGTTAGCGTGGTTTTACCAGACGATTCTGGTCCAAAGATTTCAACAATACGTCCCATTGGTAATCCACCAATACCTAATGCCACATCAAGGCCTAATGAACCAGTGGAAATTGCTTCAACATCTAGCGTTTGTGTATCACCAAGACGCATAATTGAACCTTTACCAAATTGTTTTTCAATTTGTCCTAATGCTGCTGCAAGAGCTTTTTCTTTTTCTTCATTCATTCCAAAATCTTTCATTTTCATCGCCTTTGTTATCATTGAAGGGAAATAAATCGTTGGTTATTATACTGTATAATTATACAGTATCAAGTGTTTTATAATTCTACTGATCAAAAATACGATCCTACTTCCAAATTCTTCGGATTACACGCTAAATCGATTAATCTCACATTCCTTACCTTTCGATTTCTGCCGTCATCTTTTATACTATCCGTCGCAATCAAGCAAGGATAAATAATGATGAATTTAGATAGTGATCTTTCCTCTTACACCCCAATGATGCAGCAATATTTACAAATAAAAGCAGAATATCCTGATATTTTGCTGTTTTATCGGATGGGGGATTTTTATGAACTCTTTTTTGACGATGCTAAACGTGCTTCCGAATTATTAGATATTTCATTGACTAAGCGTGGTAGATCAGCAGGTGAACCAATCCCAATGGCGGGTGTACCTTACCACGCTGTTGAAGGCTATTTGGCAAAATTAGTTCAATTAGGTGAATCTGTTGCGATTTGTGAACAAATTGGCGATCCAGCCACCACAAAAGGCCCAGTAGAAAGGCAGATTGTACGCATTGTTACTCCGGGTACAGTCAGCGATGAAGCACTATTACCCGAACGTCAAGACAATCTTATTGCTTGTCTGTATCAAGAAAAAAAGATTTTTGGTTTAGCTACACTTGATATGACCTCAGGGCGTTTTCAAATCAGTGAGCATCATAATGAAGCCAGTATCACCGCTGAATTGCAACGTATTCAACCTGTTGAAATTTTATACCCTGAAGACTTTGCATCTATGTCATTATTGCAGCAGTATAAAGGGTTACGTCGCCGTCCCAACTGGGAATTTGAGTTAGTCACTGCAATTAAACTCTTAAATAAACAATTTGGTACTCAAGATTTAAAAGGTTTTGGTGTTGAAAAAGCATTAGTTCCATTATGTGCTGCAGGCTGTTTATTACAATATGCAAAAGAAACGCAACGTACCGCATTACCTCATATCAATGCTATCTCTTTAGCACAAGAAAGTGACTTTATTATTATTGATGTTGCTTCACGCCGTAATTTAGAGCTAACGCAAAATTTAGCAGGTGGTACAGAAAATACCTTAGCAGCCGTGCTTGATTATTGTAGTACTCCGATGGGAAGCCGTTTATTAAAGCGTTGGATACATCAACCTTTACGCCAACGTGAACAACTGTTGAAACGCCAAAATGCAGTAAAACAACTGCTAGCAACCGATGTATATACAGAGCTTAAACCGCTACTTCAACAACTTGGTGATATGGAACGTATTCTCGCTCGAGTCGCATTGCGTTCGGCTCGACCACGTGATCTCACCCGTTTACGCCATGGTTTAGCACAAATCCCTAACATTCTTGCTTTATTACACCAGCAAAATCAGGGGCAATTTGATTTATTGCTATCTCAAATAAAAGATTTTGCTGAACTATATCAATTACTTCAAAGAGCAATTATTGAAACACCCCCTTCACTTATCCGTGATGGAGGCGTGATTGCACCTGGTTATAATGCAGAACTCGATGAATGGCGAGATTTAGCGACAGGTGCTACTCAATTTTTAGAAAATCTAGAAGCCAGAGAACGTCAAGCAACCGGTATTGATTCACTCAAAATTGGTTTTAACGCTGTGCATGGCTACTATATTCAAATTAGTCGTGGTCAAGCGGAAAAAGCGCCGGCTCATTATACGCGCCGCCAAACCTTAAAAAATGCGGAACGTTTTATCATTCCAGAATTAAAAAACCACGAAGATAAAGTGTTAAAAGCCCAAGGAGCTGCGCTTGCCCTGGAAAAACAACTGTATGAAGAGTTATTTGATCTGTTACTTCCACATTTAGCAGATCTACAATTAACCAGTTTAGCTTTGGCTGAGTTAGATGTATTAACAAACTTGGCTGAACGGGCTGAAACATTAAATTATGTTGCACCGACATTTAGCGATCATATTGAAATCAATATTCAAGGTGGGCGTCATCCAGTAGTAGAAACTGTATTACAACAACCTTTTATTGCTAATCCATTACAGCTTAACCAGCAACGCCATCTCTTGATTATCACTGGGCCAAATATGGGTGGGAAAAGTACCTATATGCGTCAAACTGCCTTAATTACTTTGATGGCATACATGGGTAGTTTTGTACCTGCTGACAGTGCGATTATTGGTCCGATTGATCGTATTTTTACCCGAATTGGCGCGTCTGATGACTTAGCTTCTGGACGTTCTACCTTTATGGTTGAGATGAGCGAAATGGCAAATATTCTGCACCAAGCAACCCCGCAAAGTTTGGTGTTAATTGATGAAATTGGTCGAGGAACATCCACTTATGATGGTTTATCTTTGGCTTGGGCTTGTGCTGAATGGTTGGCAACCCAATTACGTTCATTAACACTTTTTGCTACTCACTATTTTGAATTAACCGCATTACCAGAACAATTAACTGGTTGTATTAATATTCACCTTGACGCCAAAGAACATGGTGATACGATTGCATTTATGCATTCGGTGCAAGAGGGAGCAGCAAGCAAAAGTTATGGTCTTGCTGTTGCACAATTAGCAGGAGTACCTCGCCCCGTAATCCAACTTGCAAAACAAAAATTAAAACAATTAGAAACCTTGTCAATTCAGTATTCTCAAACACATCGACAAGCAGAATTGGATTTCTCACCAGAGCCAGAAACCGATGCACGAACTGAAGCTATTTTGCAAAAATTAGCTAGCTTAGATCCTGATGATTTAACGCCAAAGCAAGCACTTGCTGCGTTATATCAATTAAAACAAATACAGCAATCATAACCACAATATTAGGGAGTTTTTATGCCAGTCAATTTACGCCAACGTCATTTTTTACGTTTATTAGATTTCACACCGCAAGAAATCCAATTTCTACTTGATCTTGCTGCAGAACTCAAAAAAGCCAAATACGCTGGTACAGAACAACCTCGCTTAAAAGGAAAAAATATTGCTTTAATCTTTGAAAAGACATCAACACGTACTCGTTGTGCCTTTGAGGTTAGTGCATTTGATCAAGGCGCTAATGTTTCTTACATTGGACCAAGCGGTTCGCAAATTGGTCATAAAGAGAGTATGAAAGATACCGCTCGTGTGCTAGGTAGAATGTACGATGCGATTCAATATCGTGGTTACGGTCAGGAACTCGTGGAAACATTAGCTACCTATTCAGGTGTTCCAGTTTGGAATGGTCTTACTGATGAATTTCATCCAACACAAATTTTGGCTGATTTCTTAACTATGTTAGAACACGGTAAAGGTAAACGCTTGGATCAAATGAAACTCGCTTATCTAGGTGATGCACGTAATAATATGGGAAATTCTTTTGTTGAGGGTGCCGCTTTGATGGGGCTAGATCTACGCCTTGTTGCACCAAAACAGTTTTTCCCTGAGCAAAAACTATTAGATGAAGTTGCTGAGATCGCTAAACAAACCGGCGCCAAAATTACCTGTACCGAAGATGTTGCAGCTAGCGTAAAAGATGTCGATTTCATTTACACTGATATTTGGGTATCTATGGGTGAGCCTGAAAGTGCTTGGGCAGAACGGATTGAATTAATGAAACCGTATCAAGTAAACGCAGAATTAATGAAATTAACTGGTAACCCGAATGTCAAATTTATGCACTGCTTACCGTCTTTCCATGATGAACATACAACGGTAGGTAAAGAGATTGCCGCTAAGTACGGTCTAAAAGGTTTGGAAGTCACAGATGAGGTATTTGAATCACCTGCTTCTATTGTTTTTGATGAAGCTGAAAATCGTATGCATACCATTAAAGCAGTTATGGTTGCTACCCTTGCTTAATCAACTAAATTAGCTATAACTTACTTTTAATTTTATAAGGAATTACAATGACAAAAATCATTCATACAGAAAAAGCACCTGCAGCGATTGGCCCTTACGTACAAGCTGTTGATTTAGGCAATTTAGTATTAACCTCTGGACAAATTCCAGTAAATCCTATAACTGGAGAAATTCCTAGTGATATCGTTGCTCAAGCACGTCAATCATTAGAAAACATTAAAGCAATCGTTGAACAAGCTGGTTTGCACGTTGCTGATATTGTAAAAACAACTGTTTTTGTGAAAGATCTCAACCAATTTGCTGTGGTTAATGCAGAATATGAACGTTTCTTTAAGGAAAACAATCACCCAAACTTTCCGGCACGTTCTTGTGTAGAAGTGGCTCGTTTACCTAAAGATGTCGGCATCGAAATTGAAGCTATTGCGGTGAGAAAATAATTTTTCTTACCTTGCAGTTAAATGCTTTCCTCTAATTTAGGAAAGCATTTTTATTTGAAACTAGGGCTGTGGTTATTTTGTTTTTTTCCCTCAACAACAGCTTTTATTAAAGCAAGGAAAACGTTGCAATGTTGAGTGATGTAAATCAACAACATTCAACCCTACATAGATGAAAAAACATCCTAGCCCTAAAATAATTGTTAAATAAAAGGAGTGTTTATGAACAATTTTACTCTTCACTTACCAACAAAAGTATTATTTGGTAAAGGTCAAATCGCTGCAATCAAACAACAAATTCCAAGTGGCGCAAAAATCCTAATGACCTATGGTGGCGGAAGTATTAAAAAGAACGGTGTCTATCAACAAGTCACCCAAGCATTACAAGATTTTGAAGTCGTCGAATTTTCAGGAATTGAACCAAACCCTCAATTTGCGACTTTAATGAAAGCCGTTACACTTGCTAGACAAGAAAAAGTAACATTTTTACTTGCAGTAGGTGGCGGTTCTGTTTTAGATGGAACAAAATTTATTGCGGCAGCGATTAATCATCAAGGCGATGAGTGGGAAATCGTTAAGAGTCATGGACAAGTGATTACTCAAGCATTACCAATTGGGGCAATCCTTACTTTACCTGCAACTGGTTCTGAAATGAACGGTAATGCGGTGGTCAGTCGTAAAGAAACCCAAGATAAACTTGGTTTCTTCTCCCCATATGTTAAACCGCAATTTTCTGTATTAGATCCAACAACAACGTATTCATTACCAACCAGACAAACAGCGAATGGTGTAGTGGATGCGTTTGTGCATACTTTCGAGCAATATATGACATATCCTGTTAATGCAAAAGTACAAGATCGTTTTGCTGAAGGAGTCTTTTCTACTTTAATTGAAGAAGGGCCAAAAGCGTTAGCAGAGCCTGAAAATTACGATGTCAGAGCGAATATTATGTGGGCAGCAACTATGGCATTGAATGGAATCTTAGGTGTAGGTGTACCACAAGACTGGGCATCTCATGCGATTGGTCATGAGCTAACTGCACAATACGGGCTTGATCACGGTCAAACCTTAGCGATTGTTGTGCCTGCGATTATGTGGCATCAACGTGAATCTAAAAAAGAAAAACTCGTTCAATTTGCCCAACGCGTTTGGCATTATCAAGGTAATGACCAAACTGAAGGCGTAAAAATTGCCATTGAAAAAACACGTGAGTTCTTTGAACAAATGGGAACACCAACACGCTTATCTGCTTATGGTATTGATGACAGTCAATTCCCAATTGTATTGAAAAAGTTAGCAGAACATCGTCCAGAACCTTTTGGTGAACGTCAAAATATTGATATTACTGCTGCTGAAGAAATCTTACATTTAGCACTGTAATTTATTATCTAACATAAAAAACACCTTATTGGCTAACAAACCAATAAGGTGTTTTATATCAATTAGTCTCTTCTTACAGTTTCTTCATCTCATCAGCAACCAATTCTGCTTCAGGACCAAGAATTACTTGTAACGCATTATCTCCCAATTTGATATTACCTTTTGAGCCTAATGCTTTAAGTTTATTTTCATCAATCTTTGAACGATCTACTAAAATTAAACGTAAACGTGTGATACAAGCATCAATTTCTTTGATATTTGCCTTACCACCAAGTGCAGCAACGAAACCTTGTGCGCGAGCTTTTTTCGCTTCTGCACTCATTTGAGGTTCTGCAGATGTTGAAACAGTCGCATCATCTTTTTCATCATCTCGCCCCGGAGTTTTTAAGTTAAACGCTTTAATCGCAATACAGAATAACGCATAGTAAACACCGGCAAAGACCACACCTTGTACAATTAACATATACCATTGTGTTGCTAATGGGTTACGTGAAGAAAGCACAAGGTCAACTAAACCTGCACTGAATCCGAATCCTGCAATCCAATGTAAGCTTGCTGCAATAAACACCGAAATCCCTGTTAAGAGAGCATGGATTAAATAAAGCACTGGTGCAACAAACATAAATGAGAATTCAAGTGGTTCAGTTACGCCTGTAAAGAATGATGATAATGCCGCAGCAAACATGATAGAGCCAACCATAGCCTTTTTAGCTGGTTTAGCACTATGGTAAATCGCTAAAGCCGCTGCTGGTAAACCGAACATCATCACAGGGAAGAAACCAGCTTGATACATTCCTGTTTGACCAAGAATCGCTTTTCCTTCTGCAAGTGATTTCGCTCCACCTAAGAAGTTAGGAATATCATTAATACCCGCCACATCAAACCAGAATACAGAGTTAAGTGCGTGGTGTAAGCCAACTGGAATTAATAAACGGTTAAAGAATGCGTAAATACCAGCACCAACCGCGCCTAATCCTTGAATTGACTCACCAAAACTAACAAGTCCATTAAAGATCACTGGCCAAACATAAAGTAAAATGAATGACACCAAAATCATCACAAAAGAAACAATAATTGGTACTAAACGTTTACCACTAAAGAAAGATAACGCTTGATGTAATTCAACTTGAGCAAAACGGTTATAAAGTTCCGCTGAAATAATACCAACTAAAATTCCGATAAATTGGTTATTAATTTTACCGAATGCTGCTGGTACCTGATCAACTGGAATACCTTGTAATTGCGAAACTGCACCAGGAGAAAGTAATGTTGTAACTACAAGATAGCCCACTAAACCAGATAACGCGGCTGAACCATGCTTATCTTTTGATAATCCAAAGGCAACACCCACAGCAAAAAGCAACGACATATTATCGATAATTGCTGCACCTGACTTAATTAATAATGAAGCTAAAGCACTGTTACTACCCCAACCATCTGGGTCAATCCAATAACCAATCCCCATTAAAATTGCAGCGGCTGGTAATGCTGCCACAGGCACCATTAACGCACGCCCTATTTTTTGTAAATAAGCAAGAGTACTCATAATGAAATCCTTACATGTTGTGTTGGATAGGAGGGAAACTAATATTTATTAACCAACAAGCAGTATAGAAAGTAAAAAACGACAAGTAAAATAAAGTTTTCTCGAACTGTGATAAAAATCACTTTATTTTTTTTAAATTATTGAAGTGATACTTCATAAAAAGTAAAATAAAATCTTATTAAAACAATAAAAAAAATACCTTTTATCTCAAATAGATAAAAGAAATTCTACATAAATTAATCAATACCTTAAATTGACTATACTCTCTATTTAACACTTCTCCACCACTTCTCTTGTACCGTTGCTACCTCACTTAAATGATAAGTTTGTCCAATTTTAGGGGTAATAAGGGGAAATGGTACTCTCAAAATTGAGATAAATTTTGTTGTGAATATTGATGTGTCAATATTTCTTGATACCTTTTCCTTTTTCCCTAGTGAGTTAATGTGTAAAATTATTATTTTTGTGAATACTTAAAGAATTTGAATTTATTATGAACCATGCAGCCCACAATAAACTGATTTCTTTTATTTGGAGCATTGCCGATGATTGCCTACGAGATGTGTATGTTCGTGGTAAATATCGTGATGTCATTTTACCAATGTTCGTGTTGCGACGCTTAGATGCTTTGTTGGAACATAACAAAGATAAAGTATTGCAAGAAGTCCGTTTTCAAACAGAAGAGATGAAACTGGCAGAATTGGATGATACCGCACTGCGTGAAGCCAGTGGCTATGTATTTTACAACACGTCTAAATGGACAATGCAATCGCTATACCACACGGCTACCAATAATTCGCAAATTTTACTGACAAACTTTGAAGCCTATCTCAACAGCTTTAGTATGAATGTCAAAGAAATTATTGATTGCTTTAAGCTACGGGAGCAAATCCGCCATATGGCGGGCAAAGGCGTTTTGCTGGATGTGGTAGAAAAATTTGTTTCCCCATATATCAATCTCACTCCGGAAGAAAAATCTGACCCTGAGGGCAATATGTTGCCCGCTTTGACCAATTTAGGCATGGGTTATGTATTTGAAGAGCTTATCCGCAAATTCAATGAAGAAAATAACGAAGAAGCTGGCGAACATTTCACCCCACGCGAAGTGATTGAACTCATGACGCATTTGGTGTTTGACCCAATTAAAGAACAACTGCCGGCGGTGCTGACAATTTATGACCCTGCCTGTGGTAGTGGTGGTATGCTTACTGAGTCAGAAAAATTCATTGAAGAAAAATATCTGGAAGCCAACCGTCGTTTTTATCTTTATGGCAAAGAAATCAATGATGAAACCTATGCCATCTGTAAATCCGATATGATGATTAAGGGCAACGACCCAGCCAATATCCGTGTAGGCTCAACCTTAACCAGCGATGAATTTGCCGGCACACATTTTGACTTTATGCTCACCAATCCGCCATACGGCAAAAGCTGGAGTACAGACGAAAAATACATCAAAGACGGTAAAGACATTATTGATCGCCGTTTTGAAGTTAGCCTCCCCGACTATTGGGGCAACATGGAAACTGTACCTGCTATACCACGCACCAGTGATGGGCAATTATTATTCTTGATGGAAATGATTAGCAAGATGAAAGATCCCAAGAATAGTGCCTTAGGCAGTCGCATTGCTTCTGTACATAACGGTTCTGCTTTATTTACAGGTGATGCAGGTGGTGGTGAGAGCAACATCCGCCGTTATATTATTGAAAACGACTGGCTGGAAGCCATTATCCAACTGCCGAACAACCTGTTTTACAATACTGGTATTACCACCTATATTTGGGTATTATCCAATAACAAAGCACCACACCGTCAAGGCAAGGTACAGCTGATTGATGCCAATTTACTCTACCGCAAACTGCGTAAAAACTTAGGGGATAAAAACTGCGAGTTTTCCCCTGAAAATATTGCCGAAATCACCCAAGCCTATCTTGACTTCACCGTCATTGACCGTCAAACCGACAGTGAACATAACCCAATCGGTATTACCAGCCAAATTTTTGACAACCAAGACTTTGGCTATTACAAAGTGACTATTGAACGCCCCGACCGTCGTCGTGCCCAATTTAGCGAAACTGCTATAGCCCCATTGCGTTTTGACAAAAAACTCGGTGAGATGATGCAAATCATTTATGCTGAACACGGCGAGCAAGTCTATCAACAAGACTACCTGAAAACCCAAGAAAAATCACTTTTTGCCGAACTGGAAAAACAAGGATTTAGCCTAAATGCTAAAGACAAAGCAAATCTTAGCAACCCCGAATTTTGGCAAAAATCACAAATTCTGTATCAATATGCACAACGCTTAATGGCAGAAATCGGTACCGATGAATTTAAGGACTTCAATCAGTTCAAAAAGCAAGTGGACAGCGTCTGTAAAACTTTACAAATCAAACTCTCTGCCAGCGAAAAAAATGCCATTCTCTCTGTCGTGAGTGAATACGACGAAACCGCAGAAAAAGTCATTAAAAAGAAAGAAAAATTGACAGATAGCCAGCTTAACGAGCTGCTAAACCATTTGGGCTGCGAAGAAAAAGATTTGCCTGATTTTGGCTACTACCCGACCTCAAAACAAGGCGAATATCTTACCTACGAAAGTAGCAGCGAACTGCGTGACAGCGAAAGCGTACCACTCAAAGACAACATCCACCGCTACTTTTTAGCTGAAATCAAACCCCACATTGATGAGGCATGGATCAATCTTGACAGCGTAAAAATTGGCTATGAAATCAGCTTTAACAAATATTTCTACCAACACAAACCACTGCGGAGCCTTGCGGAAGTCGCCAGCGATATTTTGACATTGGAAGCAAAAGCCGATGGATTGATAGCGAAGATATTGGGAAATTAAGTCTTATGGAAACAATCAACCACAATAAACTAAATACTTACCCACGCTACCTGAAATATAAAGACAGCGGTATTGATTGGATTGGCGAAATTCCAGAGGGTTGGGAGGTTTTACGACTGAAAAATGTTTTTTTAGATTGCACTAATGGTATTTGGGGAGATGAACCTAAAAAAGACGCAACAGATACAATAGTATTACGGGTTACTGATTTTGATTATGATAGATTAAAAATTTCTGATGATAATTTAACATATAGATTTATTTCTGACTCTGAAAAGAAAAGGAAGGTTCTGAAAAAGGGAGATTTATTGTTAGAGAAATCTGGTGGAGGAGATAAAACGTTAGTTGGTAGAGTAGTTTTATTTGATAAAAATTATGATGCTGTTACTTCTAATTTTGTGGCAAAACTAACCCCAAATAGCAATATTATTTCACAATTTATTAATTATGCCTTAGCAACATTATATGCAAATAATATTAACTATTTATCTATAAAACAAACTACAGGTATTCAGAATTTAGATAGTAATAGTTATTTGAATGAACAGTTTTGCTTTCCCCCTCTTGCCGAACAACAGCAAATTGCAGATTTTTTGGATAGCAAAACAGCTTTGATTGATGAAGCAATTGGTTTAAAGCAACAGCAAATTGACAAACTCAAAGAATATAAACAAATCACCATTCAGACGGCAGTAACCCGAGGTTTAAACCCTAACGCACCGATGAAAAACAGCGGTATTGATTGGATAGGTGAAATTCCGGAGCATTGGGAGGTATCGAAACTTGGTCAATGTTTATTTCCCATTTCAATAAAAAATCACCCTAAATTACCTTTGTTGTCTATTACTCGTGAGCAAGGTGTAATTAAAAGAGATATAGAAAATTTAGAGAGTAATCATAATTTTATTCCAGATGATTTGAGTAGTTATAAATTAATTAAAAAGGGACAATTTGGAATGAATAAAATGAAGGCTTGGCAAGGCTCTTATGGTGTTTCTGATTACACTGGAATTGTTAGCCCAGCTTATTATATTTTTAATTTTATCAAAGAGATAAATGGATTATTTTTTCATTGGGCAATTCGTTCAAAAATATATATTTCCTTTTTTGGTAGTGCTTCTGATGGAGTTCGTATTGGACAATGGGATTTATCTAAAACTAGAATGAAAGAAATTCCTTTTATTATCCCCCCATTTGCCGAACAACAACAAATTGCCGACTATTTAGAGCAAAAATCTGCCGAGATTGATGCAACCATTGCCCACTATGAGCAACAAATTGATAAACTTAAAGAATATAAAATCGTGCTTATTCAGGCAGCGGTTACAGGGCGAATAAAGGTCAGCAACGATGGATAACTTTAAAAAAGATACAGCGATGACAAATGGAGATCATAACCTGATGCTTAGTGATAAAGGAACGCAATCTTTTATCCTTTACACTGCCCCCAATGGTCAGGTGCAGGTAGAAATTTATCTGCATGATGACACCGTTTGGGCGACACAACAGCAAATCGCCGAGCTGTTTGGCGTAAGTAAGCCTACGATAAGCGAACACCTAAAAAATATCTTTACTAGTAGTGAGTTAGATAGGGAGGCAACTGTTCGGAATTTCCGAACAGTTCAAAAAGAAGGCGATAGAATGGTTAATCGCCAACTGGAATATTACAACCTTGATGCCATTATTTCCGTCGGTTATCGCGTCAATTCCAGCAAAGCCACACAGTTTCGCATTTGGGCGACCCAAACCCTAAAAGAATACCTGATTAAAGGTTTTGTGCTTGATGATGACCGCTTAAAGCAGGCAAAGATGCTGTTTGGTAAAGATTATTTCCGTGAATTGTTGGAGAGGGTACGTTCAATCCGTGCCAGTGAACGGCGGATTTATCAGCAAATCACCGATATTTTTGCTGAATGTTGTACCGATTATGACCCAAAATCACAAGTAACACGTCAGTTTTATGCCATGGTGCAAAATAAATTTCATTTTGCTATTACGGGTAGTACGGCTGCGGAAATTGTTTACCATAAGGCAGATAGCACGAAAGATCATATGGGTTTAAACACATGGAAAAATGCCCCTAATGGTAGGATTTTGAAATCTGATACTACAGTGGCAAAAAATTATTTAAGCGAAAAGGAAATCAAACAGTTAGAGCGCACAATTAGCAGCTATTTTGACTATATTGAAGGGCTGATTGAGCGGGAAAACACTTTTACTATGATGCAATTTGCTGCAAGCGTGGATAAATTTCTGAGCTTTAATGAATATAAAATTTTAGGCGATTTAGGCAAAATCAGTCAGCAGCAAGCAGAAACAAAAGCACATCAAGAATATGATAAATTCAATAAAACCCAAAAAATAGAGTCAGATTTTGATAAGGTCATCAAAAAATTAACCAAAAAATAAAGAGATTCCACTATGACGACAATAGCCAATGAAACCGAATTTGAACGCACTATCCAACGGGCATTAACCGGCACAACGATTGAGGCTATGCCTACCAATGCGCTTGCCGAGCCTGCTGCCGCTTATGGTCAGAATCAGGGTTTTGTTCTCGGTTATCCGCAGGATTTTGATGCGAACTTGGCATTGGATAAACGATTGTTTTGGCAATTTTTAGAAAGTACGCAAGCGGAAACACTCAACAAAATTAAAAGCCGTTATAACGACTGGCAAAGCAAGATCGAGTATCAGTTTGATAAACTCATTAGTAAATACGGCATTTTATATATACTGAAAAAAGGTTTGAGTATTGACGAATTGCATTTTACGTTGTTGTATCCTGCTCCACTTGCCAGCAGTGATACAAAAGTGCATGAGCAGTTTGCACAGAATATTTTTAGCTGTATGCGTCAAGTGCAGTATTCATGCACCAATCCTCGAGAAGAGATTGATATGGTACTGTTTATTAACGGTATCCCATTGATTACGCTGGAGTTGAAATATCTAAAAACAGGACAAACAGCGGCGTTTCACGGACAAAAGCAATACCGAGAGAATCGTGATACCAATCAACCTTTATTAAAATTCGCCCGTTGTTTGGTGCATATGGCAGTCGATAGCGATGAAGCATATATGACGACTAAATTAGCCGGCAAAAATACGCTCTTTTTACCTTTTAACAAAGGTGATCAACAAGGCAAAGGTAATCCACCGAATCCGAAAGGTTATAAAACTGCCTATTTATGGGAAGAGATTTTCAGTAAAGACAGTTTGGTAAATATTATTCAGCATTTTGTCCGTTTAGATGGCAAAAGTAGCGATAATCTGGCTCATAGAACATTATATTTTCCACGATATCATCAATTAGATGTAGTACGTCGGCTAATTGAGGATTGCAGTCGGCGTGGTGTGGGCAAAACTTATCTGATTCAACATTCGGCAGGTTCGGGTAAATCTAATTCCATTACTTGGTTGGCGTATCAACTGATTGAAACTTATCCTGCCAATGCCCAAGCAGCAGGAACTAAAGCAATGGATATGCCGTTGTTTGACTCGGTAATTGTGGTGACGGATCGTCGGATTCTGGATAAGCAAATTAACGATAACATCAAGGCATTTTCTGAAGTCAAAAATATCATTACCCATGCCAATACATCTGGTGATTTAAGAACTGCTTTGGAAACAGGTAAAAAAATCATTATTTCAACCATCCAAAAATTTCCATTTATTGTTGAAGGCATCTCGGATTTAAGTGATAAGCGGTTTGCAGTGATTATTGATGAGGCACATAGCTCACAATCTGGAACAGCACATGATAATATGAACCGAGCAATGGGCGTTGAGGAGGAAACTGAAGAAGATATCCAAGATAAAATTTTACAGGCGATGCAGGCACGTAAAATGCGTCATAATGCCTCGTATTTTGCCTTTACTGCTACCCCTAAAAATACCACTTTAGAGCGTTTTGGTGAAAAGCAGGCAAATGGATCATTTAAACCTTTTCATTCGTACTCGATGAAACAGGCGATTGAAGAAGGTTTCATTCTTGATGTGCTAGCAAATTACACCACTTACAAAAGCTATTACGAAATCAGCAAGTCTATTAAAGATAATCCATTGTTTAACCGTAAAAAAGCACAGAAAAAATTGCGTGCTTATGTGGAGCGTAATCAGCAAACTATTGACATCAAAGCTGAAATCATGCTTGAGCATTTTATGGACAGCGTGGTAAACCGCAAAAAGTTGCAAGGCAAAGCGAAAGGAATGATTGTTACGCAAAACATCGAAGCAGCTATTCGCTACTATCATGCCATCCATAAATTACTTAGCGAAAAAGGTATGCCATTTAAGGTATTGATTGCCTTTTCTGGCGAAAAAACAGTGGACGGTATTAGCTACAGTGAAGCCGAAATGAATGGATTCGCTGAAGACAAAACCAAAGAACACTTTGAAAGCGATGAGTACCGCTTACTAGTCGTTGCCAATAAATATTTGACAGGATTTGATCAGCCAAAATTAACCGCCATGTATGTGGATAAGAAATTGGCAGGTGTCTTGTGTGTACAGACTCTATCACGGTTAAACCGCAGTGCACCCAAATTGGGTAAAAAGACCGAAGACCTTTTCGTATTGGACTTTTTTAATACGACCGACGATATCAAGCAAGCCTTTGCACCATTTTATACCGCCACTTCTTTAGAAAAGGCCACAGATGTGCAGGTGCTTAATGAACTTAAAGACCAGTTGGACGAAGTCGGCGTTTATGAATGGCAGGAAATCACGGAGTTCAATACTCGCTTTTTCAATAATCAAAATGCTGAAAGCCTTAATCCTTTAATTGACATCGCCGCTACTCGTTTTAATAAGGATTTATCCCTGTCGGAAGAGGATAAGATAGATTTTAAAGTGAAAGCCAAACAGTTTGTAAAAATTTACGGACAGATGGCGGCAATTTTAGTATTCGAAAATGTCGACTGGGAACAGTTGTTTTGGTTTTTAAAATTTCTTATTCCTAAACTCAATGTTAAAAATACAGAAAACGAATCCTTAGATGAGTTATTAGAATCTGTGGATTTAAATACCTACGGTTTGCAACGCACCAAACTTAATGTACAGATCGAATTAGATGATGAAGAAGGCAGTTTAGCGCCGCAAAACCCTAATCCACGTAGTGGTCATGACGATGGTGATAAAGATCCGTTAGATGAGATTATCACCGCTTTCAATCAGCGCTGGTTTGAAGGCTGGAGTGCTACACCGGAAGAACAACGAATAAAATTTGAAAGTATCGTGAATAGCGTTCGTCAACATCCGGATTATGAAAATATCTATCAAAAAACTGATGATCCACATCATAAGGCATTGACGTTTGAAAAAATTTTGGAGTCCATTATGCTCAAACGTCGTAAAGAAGAGATGGAACTCTATAAGCTTTATGCTGGTGATCCTGCTTTCAAAGCTACTTGGATACAAAATATTGAAAGATTAGTAAGTAGAAAAATATTATAGATAGTGAAATTATTGGAAATACTAGTAAAAACTTATCTTATAAATAGTAATTAAAGAAAATAAATATGCTTTGAGGTGTAGTAGACAAAATGTTTGCTAATTTGCCAAAAACTGTACCAAGTAGACAAAGTGGTTGCTAATCATTATTTATAAAGATTATTAACCACTTTTTTCATTCAAAAAATCCTTTATAAACATTACCTTATGATGTTTGGTTAAACCATTATGATTATTTATTTTTCGCTTCAGTTCACTAAATAATCCT
>NZ_JTJR01000028.1 GCF_001678475.1 Gallibacterium genomosp. 3
TAATCCTTCTATCCGATTGGTTGTTTTTTCTATATTTAATTCTGGATATTTCTCATAGGTAAATAAATACTTTTCATAACGCTTTACACTCGCATAAGCACTTCTTACCTATCTATGTTTATAAGGAAAATAACCACGTTTATTTGCTTTCTCTGACAGCTCATTTAAAAAGACTTGATGACGTAAATACCAATTATACAAGCGATGATAAAATTCATTCTTGTGACTTTTTTTAAGATTTTGGCAATAACTTTGAGTTCTTTTCCTGCAAGTGATTGGTGTTTCTTACGTCACTTTCTCATTACCACAGCAACCAGATGAAACTGACATATTTGTGTCGGAGTATTCAATAAATCTTTCAGTAGTCCTCGCCGCCCATCACACGTAACAGATTGAATTTGACAACCTTTTTCTCTCAATTTATTCATGGCTATTTTGTAATATTCATCTTTTTCCGTCTTCACTATTTGATGATAAATCACGTGACCTGACGGAGAATCTATCATGACAAGTACGCCAAAATCACGATGAAAAAAGGTCGTATCAATAATTAAGTTAAGTGACGATTTTGTAGGCAAGTTTAATAAGGCTTTTGGCGCTTTTTCTAAATATCTTTGAATAGTTCTTTCTGAACAATAATATTTTATGGCAAGAGACTTATAGGTCTGTTTTCCTTCGGAATAATCTTGCAAAATTTGTTCGGGATTTAATTTTTTTGGTAAGTAAATGTCTTATTACAGGTATTATATTTATAACGTTGAATCTTATTTCTAATACCGTATTTCTTGATAGTTTGATTTTGGCAGAATGGACAAGTTTTTATTCATTTTTCAAAAAAAGTGATTTAAAGCCTTGTGCTATAAGGCTTTAAACCACTTTTTAGCAACAATTTTTCTACTATGCCTATTTTATTCAATATTCTGCACTTGCTCGCGCATCTGCTCAATTAATACTTTTAAGGTTACTGCTGAATTAGTCACATCAGTATTAATTGATTTAGAGGCGAGAGTATTTGACTCTCTGTTTAGCTCTTGCATCATAAAGTCCAAACGGCGACCAACCACACCGCCTTTACGTAAAATATCTTTAGTTTCTTTAATATGCATTTCTAAACGATCTAACTCTTCTGCCACATCAACACGCTGCGCTAATAAAATCATCTCTTGTTCAAGACGTGTTGGTTCTAATTGTAATTGCACTTCTTCAAAACGTTGTAATAAACGTTCTCGCTGCCATTGCAAAATTTCAGGCATCTTTTGACGTACAAAATTCACTTCCGTTTGGATACCCTCTAAACGAGAAGAGATCGCTTCGGCTAACTTTTCCCCTTCTCTTGCTCGCATCGCAATAAAATCTGTTAATAAGGTATCAAACCCTTGTAGAATTTCTTGTGTAATTTCATCAAGATCCACACTAGGATCATCGACTACGCCCGGATAACGCAATACATCAATCGGATTAATTTCACCTTGTTGCAACTCATCTTTGATCCAGCGTAATGAATCAATTACTTGAGCCGCTAATTCACGATTAAGATTAAGCCCTGTACTGCTGTGGCTAATTTCTACTCGTAAGTTACACTCAATTTTTCCGCGAGATAAACGTTGGCGTAAGCTCTCACGCAATGTATTTTCTAAACTACGGAACTGTTCTGGTAAACGAAAAAAAGTTTCTAGATAACGCTGATTGACTGAGCGGATTTCCCAAACCGCACTGCCCCATTCGGCTTGGATTTCTTGGCGCGCAAACGCCGTCATACTATAAATCATTATGGTACTTCTCTTATCAAACTATAAAATCATCTTCACTAAATGATCCGCTTTAATGCGTTCAAAACGGCGTAATACACGTTGTGCTGGTGCTGGGTAATTACTTGGTTTTTCTAATTGTTGGTAATCCGTCACTAATGTTGTATGCGTACGGATCATCGCTAATTCAGTACAGATTTTCTCGGTAATTTGATGCCCTGGATCGTGAATTAACAAACCATTTTCTGCATCTAAACGCCAAGCACGTGGATTAAGGTTATTTCCAGTTAACAGAACATAATTATCATCCACCCACACCCCTTTTAAGTGATAGCTATTTTCTCCGTCTTTCCACAAACGAATCGTTAATTGCTTATTCTCAATAAATTCAGCAAATCGTTTTGTGAATTGACGTAGATTTTTTTCATATAAATAAGGCAATGCACCCGCCAATTTAAATGGCTCTGATGGTGGAATATAAAAATCGTTCGCTGTTTTATCGCCAACAATAATTTCTACTTTTTTTCCTTCATGCAATAAAGTACGAATTCGATGTTGTAACGAACGTGGGAAATTAAAGTAAGGTGTACAAATAGTGAGTTTTTTTTGTGTCACTAAAAATAAAGCTTCAATCACTTTATTCAATAAATTATTTTTTCCTAAGCCAAATAACGGTGTTATCGTCATTTTATCCGCAGCTAAACGTTGCGAAGTACGGTAATTGTATTTCCCAGTTAGCATTAATTTTTTACGGAAAGAACGTATTGTTGGGCGTAATTCTCTGGTTGATTTACGTGCTTGATCTAATCGATTAACCGCAGAAATATCATTTAAATGCTGTTCAATAAATTCAACTAAGCAATCTGCTAATTGCGGATGTGTAATTACTTGATAGCGATCGTAACGGTAACGATCTTGTTGATGTAGATAGACATTATTAATACTTGCTCCGCTGTATAACACCGTATCATCAAAGACAAATCCTTTAATGTGCAACACACCAAAAATTTCACGTGTATTAATTGGTACACCATAAAAAATTACATCATCAAAACCATATTTTTGTCGCATGGTCGCATACCAATCTGCATTGCTATTACTTTGTTCTTCACCAATACGACCACGTTGTGCACGATGCCAATCAACAAAAATTTTGACATCTAACTCAGGATGTTTTTGTTTAGCACGATAAACCGCTTCAAGGATCTCTTGTCCTGCCTCATCTTTTTCCCAATAGAGTGCAGTAATATAAATTCGCTTTTCAGCTTGCTCAATCAGTTGCAAAATTTGCTGTTTAAACGCTTTTGCTGAAGGAAGGATTTCTAGTTGTTGTTCTGTTAAATCAAATGCAGGTAAACGAGATAATCTTCTTTTTGCACGTTCTAATCTGGATAGTAGCATAATCTAATCATCGTTAATGCAAATTCCAACATGGAATTGCTTTTGTATGAAATGCTTAAGTTTACAATTAATTGTTAATACATCTCAACTGTTTCAGTTATAATGTGCCAAATTTTCCTATTAGCCAACCTAGATAGAATCGAATGAATAAAAAACCAACTTTCCAAGAAAATAAATTCCGTAGTAACGAGAAAAACAAACGCCAATTTAATGATCAAAAACCACGCTTTTCTGATAGACCTCGCCGTGAAAAAAGCATTGAAAAAACCTCAATTTGGGGTGGAAAACAAGAAATCACTGCCCATAAAGCCAATACTCAAGGTGAAGGAAAAGTTAGCGTAAGAATCAAATCTTCTGCTCCAGTTAAAGAGAAAAAAACAGGGCCTTTATCACCACGTGCACCAGAAAAAATTCGCCAAAATCGTGCCGAAGAAGTGAAAGTGTATGGTGAACTCGCGTGTTTGACTTTATTTGAACACCGTCCACAAGATATCGTTCGTTTATGGGTAACTCAAGAGCTTAGCAAAAAAGCGGGCGATATGATGAGCTATTTAGCAGAAAATAAAAAAGCGTATCACGTGGTAAAAAATGACGAAATGCAGCGTGTAACAGGTACAGAACATCACGGTGGTATCTGTTTATTAGTGAAAAAACGCCCTCCTCTTAGCCTAACTGGGTATTTAGCTATCCCACGTAAACAAGATTGCGTTGTTGTCTTAGATGGCGTAGGTAACGCAGCCAATATTGGTGGCGTATTAAAAACCTTAGCCTTTTATGGTGTACAAAATGCGATTACCGATAATATTGATTTAGTCCAAAGCCCAGCTGCGATGCGTGTTGCAGAAGGTGGGATCGAGTTTTTACGCCTATTTGAAACTGAACACCCAACCTTAGCATTAGATCAATTACAGCAAGCAGGTTATCAATTAGTGCGTGCAAGTTTATCGAAACAAGCAACACCACTTGATAAAGTTACCTTTGCCGATAAAGTAGCGATTGTACTTTCCGAAAATACGTTAAAAGACCTTGATCAAAGCGCAACAAATATCGCACTTTCCCTTTCAAATCAACTCTCTTCAGGGTTAAACATTGCAGTAACAGCAGGGATTTTATTAGCGAAGTGGTATTTTTAATCTTTGCACAATATTATTATAGTGTAATAGCTAGTATTGATATTCTTAAATACTAGCTATTTTTTCTATTTAACAAATCTTATATAAATAGTTTCTTATACTTCTAGTTAATCTATTATGGTTATTTAATATTTAGAAACCAATATAATATAAAAGGAAATCTTATCTATATTTCTTTTAGATTACCAAACACATGTCTTTCCACATTGCTGATACATTTTTGCATCATATTGATAGATTTTATGGATATTTTCTTTAGTAATGGCGTTCTCTGGTGCGCCACACATTAAAAAATGTTGTGATTGTAATAAAAGTAGTTGATCACAATAACGGCTTGCTAAATTTATATCATGCAAAACAATTAAAACAAGGTGCTGTTGTTTAGCCAGGTCCTTAGCGTATGCCAGTAACATATGTTGATGTTTTAAATCTAATGCACTCGTAGGTTCATCAAGAAGTACAAGTTTTGGTGTATTTGATGCTAAAATTTGTAACCAAACTCTTGCTGCTTGAACTCTCTGCTTTTCTCCCCCTGACAGTATAAGATAATTTTGCTGACGCAAATGAATAAGTTCAAACAATAACAACACTTTTTCAGTTAATATTTGAACCCTATTTTTAGGAAGATCATACATCATCAATCCCATTTGTATGATGTCTTCTACCTTAAAAGCAAAATTTAAAACTGTTTGTTGAGGCATAAACGCTATTTGTTGCGCTCGTTGAGCTAATGATAATGTCGCTAAATTTTGTGCTTGCCAATTAATCTCACCTTGATAAGTAATATCTTGCCCAATTGCTTTTAACAAGGTCGATTTCCCCGCTCCATTTGCACCAAGAATAGCCACTACTTGCCCTTTTTTTAAGGATAAGGTAAACGGGTAAATAAGTGTTTTTGCTGAAGTTTCTACTGAAAAATTGTCCAAGGTTAACACTAAAGATCTCGCTTATATTTCATCAATAATCCAATAAAGAAAGGGGCTCCGATTAATGCTGTAAGAATACCGATAGGTATTTCAGCTGGTGGTACAATGCTGCGTGCAACAATATCAGCTAGAAGCAATAAATTTGCGCCTACTAATGCACTACTTGGAATTAAAGTTCGATGATCTGGACCTAATAACGCTCGACAAAGATGTGGTACTACAAGCCCAATAAAACCAATCATTCCACTGGCAGAAACGGCAATACCAATAGCTAATGCAACTAGATAAATGCAACGTTTTTTAATTTTTTCAATATCTACCCCAAGATGTTTTGCCTCTAGATCTCCTAATAACAAGGCATTTAATTGTGGAGAAATACGCTTGAATTGCAAAAAAATAAGGATTAGAACAATAAAGCAAAGGAAGATAGTTAATTGGTTACTATTAGCTAGTGAACCTAATTGCCAAATTGTTAATTGGCGTAATGCTTGATCATCAGCAATAAATTGTAAGATTCCTAAGAAAGCAAATGCCAGTGCACCTATTGCAATTCCACCTAGCAAAATCAGTAATATATTTGTTCCAGAAGCAGTGTACCCAATACGATATACCATTAAGGTCGCTGATAATCCTCCCAAAAAAGCAAAGCCTGCTATCAGTTGTCCTTGTTGCCAAAAAAGTAATGATGTTGGTAATAAAACAATTGCAACGCCAGCCCCTAATGCAGCTCCTGCACTAATGCCAATAACACCTGCATCAGCCAACGGATTACGAAATAACCCTTGTAATACTGCACCACTCACGCCTAAGATTGCACCTATAACGATTGCTAATAATGTTCTAGGTAAACGTAACTGCTGTAAAACAAAAACAACGCTTGTTTCTCCCTGCCCAAATATTCCCCAGAACGTAGTAGAAAGATCAAAGTGAATTGCTCCTAAATGTAGAGATAACAAAATTAATAATATTAATATTACAATGTTCGAGAATAAAAATAGACGATATGACAAATGAAACATCTTCATTATCCAGTATAACTATAGTACATGACATTGTGGATTTTGTTTCAATTGATCTGCAATACGTTCACTTTCAGTGAGTGAAGTTAAATTAAATCCACCTAATAACGCTTGACCATCTACAGTAAAAATACAATGATTCTTAGTTGCTTGAAATTGTGTTAAGAATGGATAATCTTTAAAAAGATGCTCTATATTTTGCTGTAATCCTCGCTGAGCAACTAATACCACTTCAGGTTGAGCTTTTAAAGCCGATTCAATTGAATAAGCATAATAACCCTCTTTTTCTGTAGCAATATTTTTTAATTTTAATAGCTGAATCATACCATCAATAGAAGTATGATGACCTCCAGCCATAACTTGTCTGTTATCAGGTAAGAATAAAAATAGTGCTGTCATTGAAGTTAAATTCTTTTGTGTAATTTTTTCTATACGCTGTTTAACATTAGACACTAAATTTTCAGCTTCTTGTCGTTTCTGCAATACCTTTCCTATTTGCATTATATGAGTTAATAAATCATACACATCATTTTTATTATTTTGTAATTCAACAATACTAATACCAGCTTGTTTCAATTGTTGAATCACATCTTTAGGTCCCATTTCTTCACTACCGATTAACAAATCTGGTTGTAATGACAATATTCCCTCTGTATTTAAGTTACGTTGATATCCCACACTAGGTATATGATACAGTTCTACAAAACGACGACTTGTTGAATCTGTTGCAATAAGTTGTTTCTCCATACCAAGTGCGACAACGAGTTCGGTTACACCAGCACCTATACTAATTATTTTTTGCCTATCTTGGATAGATTGATCTGCATAACTTAAATTAATAAAAGATAATAATATCAAAAAGATATATTTTATTTTTTGTTTCATATGTATCCCTTTCGTATTCCAAATAATATTAATGATAATTATCATTTTTATTTTAGTAAAGATTTTGAAAGTTATAAATTTATTGAATTTCTTTAATAATCACATCCTATAAAAATGATAATGATTATTATTGACTTTTTTAATTTATCGAATACACTGCTTCCTCCATTGATAACAAGTATAGATTGATTAAATAATTAAGAGGTCGCCATGCTCAAAAAAACAACCCATTTTTATAATCCTCACCTCCGCTTTAACCAATTAAGTAAAATATCTTTCTTAACGTCTTTTGTATCTTTCCTAACACTGCCAACTTTTGCAGCAGATAATCAATTAGGTGAAATTACTGTCGTTGAACATACAGACAAAATCGCAACAAACTCCATTAATCTCACTACTTTTAACCAAATTAAGAAAAAACAGCCTAGAAATATAAAAGATTTACTCGCTAATGAATTAGATATTCAAGTCAATGATCTACAACGTACTCGTTCAGGTAATGATGGTGTAAATATTAGAGGGTTACAAGGAAATCGAGTTGCAATGACAATAGATGGGATATCATTAGCTGAGTCCCAAGAGAATAAACTCTTTGTAACCTATGGACAAGATTTTGGGCGTGGCGATTTTATTGAACCTACAGGATTACGTTCTGCTCTAGTAAATTACAGTGGTTCCCACCAATCATTATCTGGCGGTATCGATTTCCAAACATTGGATCCCAAAGATTTATACAAAGATAATGCCTTAGGCGGCTTTATAGCTTCAGGCTTTGATAGTGTAGATACATCTTGGTACCTATCAACAGGTGGTGCAGTACATGACGATAAATATGAAGGTATGGTTATTGTAACTGGACGTTTTGGACATGAAACAAAAAATAATGCAGATTCTAATACTTATAACTCCGATCCTGCAAATTACAAAAATAGCTATGTACTTACTAAGCATATCTACCATTTGAATGAGCATAATAGCTTAAAGTTAACTTTTGAAAATAAACAGAAAACAATAACAACTAATCTTTTATCATCTAATGATACTATTGTTCCAAGCACAAGAAATCAAAAACAGATTTCAGGATATAGTGATGATACGACTCGTAGAACACGTATCTCTTTGAATCACCAATATCAAAATGAAAATGGTTGGTTACAACAAGCAAGAAACCAACTCTATTTACAAAATTCATTAACGGATCAATATCGTAAACGAACTACAAGCAGTAATTACCGTCAAGAGTATTCTAACGTAAAAACCCAAGCTCTTGGTTTTCAATCTGACTTAGCAAGCAATTTAAATACTGAATTACCTCAACAATTACGGTATGGCTTTGCTTTTAACTATACAAATTATCGGAATAATTTAAATTACACTACAACAACAGATTCAAATGTAGATAAAAAGCCAACTGCAAATACTAGACAAACAAAAACTTATCTGTATATAGAAGATGAATTATTAGTAGGTGACTTTACCATTATTCCACGTTTAGGCGGTATGTATTTTGTGTCTAATCCATCTAATAGTGGCTACAACCAAGGTGCTTCAGAGATTGTTGCTGTAGAAAAACAACATAAGGTCTTTTTATTACCAAAACTTGCAATAGAATGGCGAACAAACGATTTATTCACACCATATCTACAATATTCTCGTGGTGTAAAAACACCATCTTCCCAACAATTAACCAGTTCTTTCTATGAAAATCCATTTGGAAATATTAAGGTTGCAGTTGTAGGTAATGGAAAATTACAAGCTGAAACAGCTGATAATTTTGATCTTGGGTTCAAAGGTCAAAATGAAGCTATCCAATATAGAGTGAATAGTTTTTATAATCGTTATAAAAATTTTATTAATGCAGAATCACTTATCCAACCTGGTTACACATATTTCATTCAATATCAAAATCTAGACAAAGCTAAAATTTACGGAGTAACCGCAGATGTAAAATGGCAACTCTATGATAATACCTATTTATTTGGCGGAGTAACTTATTCACGCGGTAAGGCTACTAATAATGGTAAAACAACTCCAATTAATACTATCCAACCATTGAAATTAAAAATAGCGTTATCTTATGAAGCTGAACAATATGGTGGCAATATTACTATGACGCATATTCGTAAAAAGAACGATAGTGATATTAATGGTACTATCTATAATCCAACTGCAACTATCAACATAGTAGATCTTGGAATATATTGGAAGCCAACTAAAAACTTAATGTTAACAGCAAATATTAATAACTTATTCGATAAAAAATATTGGAATTGGGCAGATATTTCCTATTTTGCAGTACAAAAAGATTTAGGTCATACAGGAGATCGTACTACATCTTTAGATCGTAATAATGCTGATTATTACACTGTACCAGGTCGTAACTTTAATGTTGGAATTCGTTATGAATTCTAATCTTTGATCTAAAAATACCTTGCAAAACAAGCGAGGTATTTTTAAACATTCTATAAAACTTACTTAATTAGAGAAAGATTCTTATGACTCAACTCAAACAACAAATTAAATCATTACTAAGTGATAATCCTAGCCTTGGTACACATGAACTTGCTACACAACTAAATAAACCTGAAGGGGAGATTATTCGTTTTCTTCCTGAACACATAGTTTCTATTATTGAAGGACAATATAGTGAAACTATTTTAACTGAATTACCACAATGGGGAGAAGTAACAATTATTATTGAAAAAGCTGGTTCTTTTTTTGAAATTAAAGAAACTTTCCCTATAGGGAAATCAGCGTATGGATACTATAACCTCAATCTTGGTGAAGAAACGGTAAAAACCTTTCATGGTCACTTAAAATTAGATCATATTAAGTATATAGCGCTTGTAAGTAAACCATTAAAAGGAAAAGAAACACACGCTATCGTTTTTATTTCAGATAAAAACCAAGTAGTTTTTAAAGTGTATCTTGGTCGTAACAAACAAGGGGAAATCTATCCTGATCAGATCGAAAGATTTCAGCAACTTACTCAATATATTTTACAATAAAAGGATTATTTAACATGGAAGATCGTCAAACTCGCTTACAAGAACGTATTGGTTCAAATATTCAATCATTAAAAATGCAGTGCAAAACTCTCATGCTAGCAACAGTTGATACAGAGGGCATACCGAATATTAGCTATGCACCTTTTGTAGCAAATGATAGAGGATATTACATTTTAATTTCTGATATTGCACGTCATGCTTGCAATTTAAAAACTACAGGTAAAGTTTCTATGATGCTAATTGAGGATGAACAAGATGCACATAAGATTTTTGCCCGTCATCGCCTATCTTTTAATGCAAAAGCAGAAATAGTTCCTTTTGAAAGCGAAGAATGGTTTGTAGGAACTCAATCTTTAGCACAAAGACACGGTGAAATTGTGAATGACTTAGTCAAAATGGCAGATTTTACATTATTTAACTTAATCCCTACCGAAGGTTTATTCGTAAAAGGTTTTGGGCAAGCCTATCGTGTAGGTTCTAACGATAATATTGATTTAGTTCATTTAGATCAAGGACATCAGAAACGAGATTAATCCCTACATAGATAAAATCTCATTATGATAGGCATAGTAAACAAAAAGGTTAGTATTTTTCTGAACTATGCCTCTATTAGACAAAAGAGTTGATTTTATTATTTTTTAATAGTAATTATTTACTCTTTTTTATTTAAAAATAAATTATAATGTGATTTTAAGTCACCTGTTTTCTACATATATTGGTATGACAGGCGAAACCGACGCTAATATCTAGGTGTAATAGACAAATTTGT
>NZ_JTJR01000029.1 GCF_001678475.1 Gallibacterium genomosp. 3
ATTTTGTCTACTATACCTAGATAAAAAAATACCGAGCTTTAAGCTCGGTATTTTATTCAATGCGAAGTCTTTACTCTTCGTTCATATTTAACATTTCAGCAAGATTCGCTACTGCTTCTTCTGCACTAATTGCTGGCTCTTCTACTGCTACCGCATTAACACTCGCCGCTGCATGACGTTTTTTCGCTCTGCTTTGGTGATATGCAAAACCAGTACCAGCTGGGATTAAACGACCAACAATCACGTTCTCTTTCAAACCACGTAACTCATCACGTTTTCCAGCTACTGCTGCTTCAGTAAGCACACGCGTTGTTTCTTGGAACGATGCTGCTGAAATAAATGATTCTGTCGCTAATGACGCTTTAGTAATACCAAGCAATTCACGTTCGAATTCAACTAAAGGTTTACCTTCTGCTGCACGTTTACGGTTAACAACCTTCACACGAGCAACTTCAACTTGTTCACCTTCAAGGAATTCTGAGTCATACGCATTAGTAATTACGCATTTACGTAACATTTGACGCACGATAACTTCGATATGTTTATCATTGATTTTTACCCCTTGTAAGCGGTAAACATCTTGTACTTCATTAACGATATACTCAGTTACGGCACGAACGCCACGTAAGCGAAGAATATCATGTGGTGATTCTGGGCCATCAGAAATAATATCCCCACGTTGTACCATTTCACCTTCAAATACGTTGAGTTGACGCCATTTAGGAATCATTTCTTCGTATGCTTCACCTTCACTTGGTGTAATCACTAAGCGACGTTTACCTTTGGTTTCTTTACCAAATGAAACGATACCAGAGATTTCAGCCAAAATAGCTGGTTCTTTCGGTTTACGAGCTTCAAATAGGTCTGCAACACGTGGTAGACCACCAGTAATATCCTTAGTACCAGAAGATTCTTGTGGAATACGTGCTAAGGAATCCCCGATATTCACTTCTGCATTATCGTCTAAAGTAACAATCGCTTTACCTGGTAAGAAGTATTGTGCTGGTACTTCTGTACCCGGAATTAAAATATCATTACCGTTAGCATCAACAAGTTTTAATGCTGGACGAAGATCTTTACCTGCGGTTGCACGTTCACCCACATCTTGTACTACGATTGATGAAAGACCTGTTAATTCATCAGTTTGACGAGTTACAGTTAAGCCATCAATAATATCGACAAACTTCACAAAACCTTTTGCTTCAGAAACAACTGGCATTGTGTGTGGATCCCAGTTTGCTACGGTTTCACCGGCAGTAACTTCATCACCATTCGCTTTATTTAAAATCGAACCATAAGGTAATTTATAGTGTTCTTTGGTACGACCAAAAGTATCAATTACAGTTAACTCAGTATTACGTGAAGTAATCACAAGTTTACCTTCTTGATTTGTTACAAACTTAGCATTTGTTAAACGAATGGTACCTGTATTTTTCACTTGAACACTAGATTCTTTCGCTGCCGCAGATGCCGCACCACCGATGTGGAATGTACGCATGGTTAACTGTGTACCTGGCTCACCGATTGATTGTGCTGCAATAACCCCGATTGCTTCACCTTGGTTAATTAAGTGACCACGAGCAAGATCACGACCATAACATTTCGCACAAACTCCGAAATCAGTATCACAAGTTACAACTGAACGTACTTTAATGCTATCTACTGAGTGTTTATCGATAACTTCACACCATTTTTCATCTAACAGTGTATTACGAGGAATCAATACGTCTTCTGTACCTGGCATAAAGACATCTTCTGCCGTTACACGACCTAATACTAACTCTCTCAAGCTAACTTTTTCATCACCACCTTCAATTAATGGTGTCATCACAATACCTTCGTGAGTACCACAGTCATCTTCAACAACAACTAAATCTTGTGCTACATCAACTAAACGACGGGTTAGATAACCTGAGTTAGCTGTCTTCAATGCGGTATCCGCCAAACCTTTACGTGCACCGTGAGTTGAAATAAAGTACTGAAGAACGTTCAACCCTTCACGGAAGTTCGCAGTAATTGGGGTTTCAATGATCGAACCATCTGGACGTGCCATCAAACCACGCATACCTGCTAACTGACGAATCTGAGCTGCAGAACCACGCGCCCCAGAATCAGCCATCATAAAGATGCTGTTAAATGAGCTTTGTTTTTCTAACTCACCATTGCGATTAACCACTTCTTCAGTAGAAAGATTTTCCATCATCGCTTTTGCAACACGTTCATTTGCAGCTGCCCAAATATCGATAACTTTGTTATAACGTTCGCCGGCGGTCACCAAACCAGAGTTAAACTGCTCTTGAATTTCTGCAACTTCTTCTTCCGCAGAGGCAATGATTTCGTATTTCTTCTCTGGAATCACCATATCATCAATACCAACTGATGAACCAGAACGTGCTGCGTATGCAAAACCTGTGTACATAATTTGGTCTGCAAAAATTACGCTATCTTTCATACCTAAGCGACGATAACTTTCGTTAATCAAACGAGAAATCGCTTTTTTACCTAAAGTTTGGTTAAACAAGCTAAATGGCATACCTTTTGGTGCAATCATCCATAAGATCGCACGACCAACAGTGGTATCAGTTAATGTTGTTTTAGCTTCAAATTCACCATTTGCATTTTTCTCATATTCAGTAATACGTACTTTCACACGAGAATGAAGTTCAGCTTGTCCAGTGCGGTATGCTTTTTCTGCTTCACGTGGGTCTTGTAATAACATACCTTCACCTTTACCGTTCACTTTTTCACGGGTCATATAGTAAAGACCTAATACCACGTCTTGTGATGGAACGATAATTGGATCACCGTTTGCTGGTGATAAGATGTTATTGGTTGACATCATTAATGCACGAGCTTCTAACTGTGCTTCTAATGTCAATGGCACGTGAACCGCCATTTGGTCTCCATCGAAGTCCGCATTGAATGCTGCACAAACAAGTGGGTGCAACTGAATTGCTTTACCTTCAATTAAGATTGGTTCAAATGCTTGAATACCTAAACGGTGCAATGTTGGCGCACGGTTAAGGAGAATTGGGTGTTCGCGGATAACTTCCGCTAAGATATCCCATACAATCGCATCTTCACGCTCAACCATCTTCTTCGCTGCTTTGATAGTTGATGCTAAACCACGACTTTCTAATTTTGAATAAATAAATGGACGGAATAATTCCAATGCCATTTTCTTAGGTAAACCACATTGGTGTAAACGTAAGTAAGGACCTACTGTAATTACAGAACGACCTGAATAGTCAACACGTTTACCTAATAAGTTTTGACGGAAACGACCTTGTTTACCTTTGATCATATCCGCTAATGATTTTAATGGACGTTTATTTGATCCAGTGATTGCACGACCACGACGACCATTATCTAATAACGCATCCACAGACTCTTGTAACATACGTTTTTCATTACGCACAATAATATCTGGCGCAATTAAGTCTAAAAGGCGTTTTAAACGGTTATTACGGTTAATAACACGGCGATAGAGATCATTGAGATCAGATGTCGCAAAACGACCACCATCAAGAGGTACTAATGGACGTAAATCTGGTGGTAAAACTGGTAATACAGTTAATACCATCCACTCTGGTTTATTTCCAGATTGGATAAATGCTTCTAATAGTTTTAAACGTTTAGTGATTTTTTTACGTTTAGTTTCTGAGTTAGTTTCTTGTAATTCTTCACGTAAAGTTTCACATTGGTGCTCAAGATCCATATCACGAAGTAAGGCTTGAATAGCTTCTGCACCCATCTTCGCTTCAAATTCATCACCCCAACGTTCTTCCGCTTCTAAGAACTGTTCTTCAGTCAATAATTGACCTTTTTCAAGATCAGTCATCCCTGCTTCGATCACAATGTATGATTCAAAGTAAAGAACACGTTCAATATCACGTAATGGCATATCTAATAATAGACCGATACGAGATGGTAATGATTTTAAGAACCAAATATGCGCAACAGGAGAGGCTAATTCAATATGCCCCATACGCTCACGACGAACCTTAGCTTGAGTAACTTCAACACCGCATTTTTCACAAATAACACCACGATGTTTTAAACGTTTATATTTACCGCATAAACATTCGTAATCTTTAACTGGTCCAAAAATTCTTGCACAGAATAGACCATCACGCTCAGGTTTGAATGTACGATAATTGATAGTTTCTGGTTTCTTAACTTCACCATAAGACCATGAACGAATCATGTCAGGAGAAGCTAGACCAATTTTAATCACATCAAAATCTTCTCTTGATTTAGATTGTGTTTTTAAAAACTTAACTAAGTCTTTCACAGATTTGCTCCCATCGGAGTTAAACTTTATTCAAGTGCGGAAAGCTCCGCACTTGCGCTAATCTTATTGGCTGAATTATTCAGCTTCCTCATCACCCAAATCAATGTTGATACCCAAAGAACGAATTTCTTTAAGTAATACATTAAACGACTCAGGCATACTTGGATCCATCTCATGCGTACCATCAACGATGTTTTTATACATCTTCGTACGACCATTGACGTCATCTGATTTCACAGTCAACATCTCTTGTAGAGTATATGCTGCACCGTATGCTTCTAGTGCCCATACTTCCATCTCACCGAAACGTTGACCACCAAATTGAGCTTTACCACCAAGCGGTTGTTGCGTAACAAGACTATATGAACCCGTTGAACGAGCATGCATCTTATCATCTACTAAGTGGTTAAGTTTCAACATGTACATATAACCAACGGTTACTGGACGCTCAAATTTTTCCCCAGTACGACCATCATAAAGGGTAATTTGTCCTGATGTTGGCAAGCCTGCTAATTCAAGCAAACCTTTGATTTCTTTTTCTTCCGCACCATCAAAGACAGGTGTCGCAAGCGGTAAACCTTTACGTAAGTTTTGCGCTAAACGCATCACTTCTTCATCTGTAAATGTACTGAGATCAACTTTTTGACAAGCATCACCTAAATCATACGCTTTTTGGATATATTCACGTAATTTCGCGACTTCTTGTTTCTCTTTAATCATACGATTAATTTGATCACCAATACCTTTCGCAGCAAAGCCTAAGTGAGTTTCAAGGATCTGACCAATGTTCATACGTGATGGTACCCCTAGTGGGTTTAACACGATATCAACTGGCTGACCATTTTCATCATAAGGCATATCTTCTATTGGATTAATCTTAGAGATAACCCCTTTGTTACCATGGCGACCCGCCATTTTATCACCCGGTTGGATTTGGCGTTTTACTGCAAGGTAAACTTTAACAACTTTTAATACACCCGGAGCAAGATCATCGCCTTGAATAATCTTATTACGTTTAATTTCTAACTTACGATCAAACTCTTTACGCAATTCATCTAGCTGTTCAGAAAGTTGCTCTAATTGAGCTTGTTTTTCTTCATCAGCAAGAGATTGCTCAAGCCATTTCATACGATCTAATTTTTCAAGTTTCTCTTCAGTAAAGCCATTTGCTAATAAAAGAGAACGGACTCGAGTAAATAGACCTGCTTCAAGGATATCTAATTCTGCAGTTAAGTCTTTCTTCGCTTGTTTTAACTGCATTTCTTCGATTTCTAATGCACGTTTATCTTTCTCAACACCATCACGAGTAAAGACTTGAACATCAATAACTGTACCTGAAACACTATTTGGTACACGTAATGAAGAATCTTTAACATCAGATGCTTTTTCACCAAAGATCGCACGGAGTAATTTCTCTTCTGGAGTTAATTGAGTTTCACCTTTTGGTGTCACTTTACCCACAAGAATATCGCCGCCTTTCACTTCAGCACCGATATAAACGATACCTGATTCATCAAGCTTACTTAATGCAGCTTCGCCCACATTTGGAATATCTGCTGTAATTTCTTCAGAACCTAATTTGGTATCACGTGCAATACATGAAAGTTCTTGGATATGAATAGTGGTGAAACGATCTTCTTGAACAACACGTTCAGATACTAACATTGAGTCTTCGAAGTTATAACCATTCCATGGCATGAATGCCACACGCATATTTTGTCCTAATGCCAACTCACCTAAGTCAGTTGATGGACCATCTGCTAATACTTCACCACGACCAATTGGTTCGCCTAATGACACACATGGCACTTGGTTAATACAAGTATTTTGGTTAGAACGTGTATATTTGGTTAAGTTATAAATATCAATACCCGCTTCGCCTGGGATAGTTTCATCTTCATTTACTTTCACTACGATACGAGAGGCATCAATATATTGAACATAACCACCACGTTTCGCAACAACAGTTACCCCAGAGTCAACAGCTACTGCTTTTTCAATACCAGTTCCAACTAATGGTTTATCTGCACGTAAAGTTGGTACCGCTTGACGTTGCATGTTTGCTCCCATCAATGCACGGTTCGCATCATCGTGCTCTAAGAATGGGATTAATGCTGCCGCAACAGAAACAACTTGTTGTGTAGAAATATCCATATAGTGAATATCTTCTGGACGATATAAACCAGATTCACCATGTTCACCACGTGCAGTAACAAATGTATCAGTGAAACGGAAATTCTCATCTAAGTTAGAGTTCGCCTGTGCGATAACATAGTTACCTTCTTCAATTGCAGATAAATATTCAATTTCTTCAGTAACCTGTCCGTTAACCACTTTACGATATGGAGTTTCTAAGAAACCATAGTCATTAGTACGTGCATAAACAGAGAGTGAGTTAATCAAACCGATATTCGGACCTTCAGGGGTTTCAATCGGACATACACGACCATAGTGTGTTGCGTGAACGTCACGCACTTCGAAACCAGCACGTTCACGAGTTAAACCACCTGGACCTAAAGCAGAAATACGACGTTTATGTGTTACTTCTGATAATGGGTTATTTTGGTCCATAAATTGTGATAATTGTGATGAACCAAAGAACTCTTTCACCGCAGCAGAAATTGGTTTTGCATTGATTAAATCTTGTGGCGTTACAGAATCAAGATCACCTAATGATAAGCGCTCTTTTACTGCTCTCTCAACACGCACTAAACCAATACGGAATTGGTTTTCTGCCATTTCACCCACAGAACGAATACGGCGGTTTCCTAAATGGTCAATATCATCTACTTCACCACGACCATTACGGATATCAATCAGTTTCTTCATCACTAAAATGATATCTTCTTTGCTGAGGATACCACTGCCTTCACCTTCTGGAATATCAAGTGAACGATTAAACTTCATACGACCCACAGCAGAAAGATCATAACGATCTGCAGAGAAGAATAAATTATCAAATAGTCCTTCTGCCGCTTCTTTTGTTGGCGGTTCACCTGGGCGCATCATACGATAAATTTCAACTAATGCGCTAAGACGATCATAAGATGGATCTACACGTAATGTTTCTGAAATGTATGGTCCATGATCAAGATCGTTGGTAAATAATGTTTCGATTGTTGTATAACCTGCTTGACTTAAGTTTGCTAACACTTCAAGACTAAGTTCAGCATTTGCAGGACAAATCACTTCTCCAGTTTCTAAGTTGACGTAATCTTTTGCGGCAACTTTTCCTACAATATATTCTGCTGGAACAACAACTTGTGAAATATTATCTTTTTCTAATTGACGAATATGACGAGCTGTAATACGACGTCCACGCTCAACATAAACTTTACCGTTAGCCTCAATATCGAAAGTCGCAGTTTCACCACGTAATCTTTCTGGGACTAAGGTCATTAATAATTGATTATCTTTAATTTCAAATACGATTTTATTGAAGAAAAGTTCTAAGATTTCTTCTGTGGTATAACCTAACGCACGTAAAATAATAGTCGCAGGTAATTTACGACGACGGTCAATACGTGCAAAGAGATTATCTTTCGGATCAAACTCAAAATCTAACCAAGAGCCACGATAAGGAATAATACGTGCATTGTATAAAATCTTACCTGAAGAATGCGTTTTACCCTTATCACTATCAAAGAATACACCTGGGCTACGATGTAATTGAGAAACGATAACACGCTCTGTTCCATTAATAACAAAAGTACCATTATCAGTCATTAATGGGATTTCACCCATATATACATCTTGTTCTTTGATATCTTTAACTGTACCTGGCGCAGCGTCTTTATCATAACTTACAAGGCGAAGTTTAACGCGTAGTGGTGCTGCATAAGTGGTGCCTCTGATTTGGCATTCTCTTACATCAAATACAGGCTCACCTAACTTATAATCCACATATTGCAACTCAGTATTTCCATTATTGCTCACAATTGGGAATACTGAACGGAATGCAGCTTCTAAACCTTGCTGACCTTCAGGATCTTTCTGGATAAACTTCTCAAAAGAGTCTAATTGGATAGTTAATAAATAAGGAATATTTAAAACTTGCGGACGTTTGCCGAAGTCTTTACGAATACGTTTTTTTTCGGTATAGGAGTAAACCATAGGTTCCTCTGCTTGCTGTTCAGACCCACAATCCACACACTCTCGCTGTATTATACAAGGTGGCAGTGTAAAATTGATACCGTTAGGATTGTTTTATATTAATAAAAACAATAATTTAAATTTAGTCGTTATCTGACTTCATTTGATAAAAAACTGTGAGTTTTAAACGGTAATTTCTCTCAGTTTCTGAAAGGCACAAAATGGCTGATGATAAAATCACCAGCCATTCTTGCTAAAAATCAAATAATATCAATTATTTAATTTCAACTTGTGCACCAGCTTCTTCTAACTCTTTCTTAAGAGCTTCAGCTTCTGCTTTAGCAACACCTTCTTTTAAGGTTGCTGGAGCTGATTCAACTAAGTCTTTAGCTTCTTTTAAGCCTAAACCAGTTGCACCGCGAACTGCTTTGATTACTGCAACTTTGTTAGCACCAGCTGCTGCTAAGATTACATCAAATTCAGTTTTTTCTTCAGCTGCTGCTGCGTCACCGCCAGCTGCTACTGCTACTGCAGCTGCTGCTGCAGAAACACCAAATTTTTCTTCCATTGCAGAAATAAGTTCTACAATTTCCATTACTGATTTTTCAGCAATTGCTTCAATGATTTGTTCGTTAGTTAATGACATAACAATCGTTTCCTAAAGTAAGTAAAATTTTTAAACCAATAAACTACTAATATTAAGCAGCTTCTTTTTGATCGCGAATCGCCGCAATAGTACGTACAAGTTTTCCAGCCGCAGCTTCTTTCATTGTACCCATTAAACGTGCAATTGCTTCTTCGTATGTTGGTAGAGTTGCTAAACGATCGATAGCTTTCGCTTCGATGAACTCACCTTCAAAGGCTGCGCCTTTAATTTCGAACTTATCGTTTGCTTTAGCAAATTCTTTGAACAAACGTGCTGCAGCACCTGGATGTTCGTTAGAGAATGCGATAAGTGTCGGACCTTTAAACGTATCTTTCATGCATTCAAATGCGGTACCTTCAACGGCACGACGTAATAAAGTATTACGTACAACACGCATATACACGCCAGCTTCACGAGCTGATTTACGTAATTCAGTCATTTTGTCTACTGTTACACCACGAGAATCCGCAGCAACAGCAGATAACGCACCCTTGGCAACTTCGCTTACTTCAGCAACAACTGCTTGTTTATCTTGAAGATTTAATGCCATTGGCTTTTAGCTCCTGAAATACATTTATCTAGTTTCCTAGACATAATAAAACCCAATCTGACAACTTAACAGATGGGGACGAATTTCGGTGCCAGAAGCAGAAAAATTCTTATCTGTACACCATCTACGCAGGATAATTAAGAAATTTCTTTCCCCTGCGGTCTTGGATGAGGCTTGAATAGGTCAAGCACCAACCAGAATTCTTGATAAAAAAGTCAAGGTTGTAGATTATAGAGATAACCTACAACAATGTAAAGCTGATTATAAGCTGTTTTGATCAACTTCTACGCCAGCGCCCATAGTAGTAGAAATGCTTACTTTCTTAATATAAACGCCTTTCGCTGTAGTTGGTTTTGCTTTATTTAAAGCAGCTAATAAAGCTTGTAAGTTTTCTTTGATTTGATCTGCTTCAAAGTTCACTTTACCGATAGTGGTATGGATAATACCATTTTTGTCATTACGGTAACGAACCTGACCAGATTTAGCATTTTTCACCGCTTCAGCCACGTTAGGCGTTACAGTACCCACTTTAGGGTTTGGCATTAAACCACGTGGACCAAGGATTTGACCTAATTGACCAACAACGCGCATTGCATCTGGAGAAGCGATAACAACATCAAAGTCCATTTCGCCTTTTTTCACTTGCTCTGCAAGATCTTCCATACCTACTAAATCAGCACCTGCTGCTTTAGCTGCATCTGCATTTGCACCTTGTGTAAATACAGCAACGCGTACAGTACGACCTGTTCCGTGTGGTAATACAGTTGCACCACGAACGTTTTGATCAGATTTACGTGCATCAATACCTAAGTTTACTGCAACATCAACACTTTCAACGAATTTTGCAGTTGCTAACTCTTTTAATAATGCTACTGCTTCATTGATTTCGTATGCTTTAGTTGAATCTACTTTGGCTTTAATTGCTTTCATGCGTTTGGTTAGTTTTGCCATTGATTAGTCCTCCACTACCAAGCCCATTGAACGTGCAGTACCTTCAATAGATTTCATCTTAGTTTCAATTGTTGCACCAGTCATATCAGCCGCTTTAAGTTCTGCAATTTCACGGACTTGTTGACGAGTTACTTTACCCACTTTATCTTTATTTGGTTTACCAGAACCAGATTTGATACCAGCTGCTTTTTTCAATAATACTGCTGCTGGAGGAGTTTTAGTAATGAAAGTAAAAGAACGGTCTGCATATACAGTAATTACAACTGGAATTGGTAAACCTTTTTCTAAGCTCTCAGTACGAGCGTTAAATGCTTTACAGAATTCCATGATGTTAACACCTTGTTGACCCAATGCTGGACCAACTGGTGGACTTGGGTTTGCCATACCAGCTGCAACTTGCAACTTAACGTAGGCCTGAACTTTTTTTGCCATAGTTTATTTCCTCGTTATGGGTGATATCGCCTTTCGGCTCCCCGTTGTTAAAAACACTAATGAAGTTTAGTGTAATACACAAAAATACGAGTAAGGATTGCTTGCTCGTAAAATAGGTTGCGAATTATACGTAAAACAGAATCTTTTGACAATTTAAATATTTAAAATAAATTCATTTTCTTCATCACTTGTTGTATGAATGAATCAACTTCTCTTTCTGAGTAACCCCTAGACATTAATAAAATATAAATACCCATCATTTTAGGCATATTTTCTCCAAAAATATACTTAATAACTCAAATAACTCATCATCTGTTTTATCTTTATGTACAAAAATAGTATGTCTAGTTATCTCATCATCCCTTGTTTCCTGCCTTAATTTTTTTGACGATTCAATCGCTTCATTTGCAACCATTAGCCCAATAATTTCTGCTACATCCCAAAATCCCTAATATTTACTCCTTAATTAACTAAATGCCATTATCATCTCCACTCTCTTCAACATCACCAATATCAACATCATCTTCTCCATTAGAAAATACAATTTTCGTTTGATATATTATTTTTTTATCAAAAATTCCCTTCTCTTCTTCTATTTCTTTATATGCTAACTGATAATTATACCGAATAGCATTGATTAATTTAATATAGTTAGAGGTATTATCAATAAAGATAATATCAGCATCTTGTAATTCAACTGGCAATAATAATTTAGAGCTGCTGTAGTCTAGTTCTGGTTCTCCAAGATATTTTAATTTTAGTTTTAATAGAACTGTAAATCCCTGTTCTTTATTTAAATTATATAATTTCTCTGCTATATCAATTGGAATATGAATATAGTGGCAGTTGTTTCTACGATTATTTAAACAAGGTAAAGAGTCTGACAATTTACTAACGGAAAGTTCTAGCTTTCCATAATCACTACTCGTATTACTACCTATATTTAGGTCACCAATATCAAAATAAAACGCCTCATCATCAATATACAGATTTTCTTCATCAAACGAATAATTATACTTTGAAATATTGAAAGGCATGATTTTTTGATAACTTATAGGTATAGTCGATATTTCATCTAAATATACTTTTGCTTTATCTACTACTTGTTGATAAAGAGCAATATATTTATCTTTATCCTTTAATAATCTATAATAATCAAAGTCAGAATCAGTTTTAATTTCCAGAATCTTAAAAATATATGCCAACTTATCCTCTTCTTCATATGAATTAATATTCTTATTCTCTATCATTATCTTAACAAGTTGAGTAATAGAAAGCTTTCTTTTTAATCCCACATCATATTTTTTATTATAAAAATAGTTAATATTTGGCACATATTTGATAAAACCATTTTGTTTATCATGTAAAAAATTAAATTTATGCTCTAAATCTAAAATAATTTCTTTCTTATCTTCTTTTAAGTCATTAGCACTAACAAATAATGAAACAGAAAGAAGAAAACTTAAATAAAATAGATCTTTAATAAATTTTTTAATCATCAATTTCTCCTTGAGAATGCATTTTCTGACATGTCCCTGAATTATAAATTTTCACTAGTTTTTCATATCGTCCTTGTGGATTTAGACGATATAAATCCATATCGTCTCTTACTTCTTGTCCCATTTTAGCTATATCTCTAGAGCTTAAATTTGCTTGATTAACTAACCTAGAAGCTTGTATTTCTATTTCTCTACTTGTTTTACCCATAGATAAATGATTTGCAGCAATAGAGCATTTTAAATAGTCTTTAATTTTAGCTGTATCTGAAAAAAAATGATTATAGACAAAATAAACCACTACAATCCAAAAAATTACCCCAAATATTCTACCAACAATATTTTCTATTCTTTTCAACATATAACCTCCTTAAAAAATTCTATTAAGAACGTAAAGCTCTACAAGTTACAGAATTATGTATTTCTAATATTTTTTTTCTATCCTGAGATAACTCTTTTCTAATCTCTTTATTAATTTCCAAAAACTCTTGTGAATCTATTCCTGATTCTCGAATCAATGGAACAAGCTTGGCTTTCGCTTTCTTTCCAACTTTTATTATTTCTTCTTCTGATGAAGCTAACATTTCAGCTGCTGTTGCACACTGTAAATATTCTACTATTTCAGGATAATCATCTGATAAGTCTGATGAGAAAAAGAAACTATAAACTCCATATACAGCATATCCAATACAGCATATGACAGCGAAACCTATGATAGACTCTATTTTTTCTTTCATTTTTTTCTCCTTTGATAAAAAAAAACATCAAAATATGTTATTATTAGTTTAATTAATATAAGCGTTTAGATGTATATCAAAATCACACTAAAAATTCTCTTTTTTCGAGTAAAATACCCCAAAAATAGGTGCATTAATGAAACTAAACCAAAAAATAAGAATACTTAGAGAACAGAATTTGTTAACCCAAGAAGAAATGGCCGATAAAATGAATATGTCTCTCAACGGTTACGCACGAATTGAAAGAGGAGAAACGAAATTACATCTTGATAAATTAGAAAAAATTGCAAAAATTTTTGATATGGACATTATTGAATTGATAACAACTGATAACAACAATATTTTCCTTATTAATGAAAATAGTCAATTAAGTTCCAATTATTATAACAACTCACCAAATATTGAAAACGAAAAACTCAAACTTATCATCATTCATAAAGACGAGTTACTAAAACAAAAAGAGAAAGAAATCCAAAAATTGGAAGAAATTATAGCTCTATTAAAAGATAAATTAGTTCAATAAAAAAGTGGCTTTTTGCCACTTTTTTATTGTTATAAGCAATAATTAAATAGTTTTTTCTACTTGACTAAACTCAAGCTCAACTGGTGTTGCACGACCAAAGATAGATACAGAAACTTTCAAGCGGCTCTTTTCATAATCTACTTCTTCTACTGTACCATTGAAGTCTGCAAAAGGACCTTCTTTAACGCGAACTTCTTCACCAGGTTGGAACATCGTTTTCGGTCTTGGTTTATCGCTATTTTGTTCTAAGCGATTCAAGATCATTTCTGCTTCACGATTAGAAATTGGTGCTGGATGATCTGGTGTTCCGCCAATAAAGCCCATTACACGTGGCACACTGCGTACTAAATGCCAGGTATCATCATTCATCACCATTTGAACTAACACATAGCCAGGGAAAAATTTTCTTTCACTTTTTCTACGTTTTCCACCAACATTTTCAACCACTTCTTCGGTTGGTACTAATACTTCGCCAAATTGATCTTCCATATTGTGCAATTTGATATATTCACGTAATACTGCCGCAACACGGGATTCAAATCCTGAAAAGGCTTGTAGCACATACCAACGTTTTTGCGTTGTATTTTCACTCATAATTTAGAACCTCAAGTTGGTGATAAAGTTGATTAAAGAAACAATTAAAGAATCTAAGCCCCATAATACTAATGAAACCACTACTGTCACTCCCATAACAATTAATGTTGTTTGAGAAGCTTCTTGACGGGTAGGCCAAATAATCTTTCTTAATTCGATACGTGACTCTTTTAAGAATGTTCTTGCTGTTGTGCCTTGGTTAGTGAATGCTGCCGCGGCTAAAGCTAATAACAATAATACTGCCATAACTGGCACACGGACAAATGCAGCAAATTGATCTTTAAAATAAATATTACCTACAGCTGCAACTAAGACTAAAATCACCGCAACAATCCACAATAATGCGCTGTTTGCTTTTTTAAATTTAAGCTCCTCATTCGAGGATGCTTTCTGTTTCTCAATTTCTGAACTCATTATGAACCTACATAAAACCTAATAAATAAAACTTATAGGGAGATTTTTAAGCCCGCAATTCTAGCACTTTATTGCTAGATTTCATACAAAAATTATCTGCTCTAATCAATTTTCAATCAGAATCAGATAAAAAGCGTTTTTATTACTCAAACCACAGGACGGCTACGATAAAAAAGTAAGCCTGGCAATGCAAGTCCAAAGACAATCGCAGCAAGGATAAAACCTGTTTTTACAAAATATTCTAATGCTTGTGCCAATAATTCTTCACTATAACTATAATGAGCAATTTGTACGATAGCGATCATTGCTTTGTAAGCATACACCCCTGGAATCATTGGAATAATCGCAGCAACCGTAAACACTTTTGGATGAGCAAGAAAACGTTGCGAGAGATAAACACCAATAAACCCAATTAATGCTGCGGCAAAAAATGTACCAAACACTAATGGTACGCCACAATAGCTAACTAAAATGGTACGAAAGCAATGTCCTAATGCTCCCAATGTTGCACAATATTTTAATGCTTTAGGCGGCACATTAAAAATTAATGCAAAACCAACCGCTGGGATAGCCGCAAATAACAGATCATTTAATAAGGTTAAAACCACATTCATTGTTAACTCCACGCATTAATATGTAAAACAGCTAATGCAAAAACAATGCCAATACAAGCACCAAAGGTAAGAACCGTTGCGACTGCCCAACGGCCAAGCCCCATATTTACATATCCCTTTAACACATCAGACAAGGCATTAATCAATGGAAACCCTGGTACTAATAATAAGACACTCGATGCTAATGCAATTTCAGGCTCATTACCCCAACTATGCAATAGTGCCTGCCCAGAAACACAAGAAGCCACAAATGCTGTAACCGCAAAATTAATCAATGGATTGTAGTGACGCTTTCCTAACTCCTGTCTGACAAACATCCCTAATCCAGACGCAAAGAACGTAATCAAAGAAATGATAACATCACCACCTGCCAATCTAGCAAAGCTTGCACAAGAAAGCCCCACCATTAATACAACAAACCAACGATTATATTTAAGTGGTTTTACTTCATCTAATTTCCTACGTACCTGATAGACATCATAAATTTTATGTTCAGCCGCAATCATAATCCGCTGTACTTGCGTAACCACTGCCATATTAATTCCGCTATCATAATTACGTCGTGTTGTCGTAATACATTGTTCTTGATGACGGGTGGTTAGCACAATTGCATTTGGTGTTAACGCAGCTTCAACTCTTTCAACGCCTAATGCGCGACCAAGGCGACAAGCAACCTGATCGACTAACGTACTTTCGGCACCATGTTGTAACATTAATAATGCAGCTTTTGCACATAATCGGGTGATTTCTTGCTGCATTTCATGCGATATTTCAGCCATATATATCTCTACCTTACAAAATCGAAGTTGGCATTATAAAAGAAACTTATCTTGCTCACTATGAATACAGATCAAAGATTAAAGTTAATTCTCAAATTAAATATTTAAAGCTGTGTACCTTCATCAGAATAAGCGATAAAATTACCCCACTTTGACAGAATAAGTTTCTATCAACCTACAAATATTCGTATGTTAGCTATCTTAGTAAAAATAAATAAGTAATAAAATCAATAAGCTAACTTTCTACGTAACAATAATTTATTCCATTTTTAATCATAACTTATTTTCTCAATCGTCTTTTCAAGATGTTTGAGATGATTTGATATTACTAAGGAACGTTATACAACATGTTATCAAGAAGATCTGCTCGTCGAATTGAATATGCTCGAGTAGTTGTTATGGCATTTGCTGCTTTTGTTTTTAATACAACTGAATATATCCCAGTTGCATTACTGACTGATATTGCACAAAGCTTTACTATGCCTGTTTCCGAAGTTGGATTAATGATTACAGTCTATGCCTGGATTGTTTCATTAATGTCATTACCTTGTATGTTAATGACTTCTAGCTTGGAACGCCGTCAATTATTGATAAAATTATTTATCCTTTTTATCGTAAGTCATATTCTTTCCGCTATTGCTTGGAATTATTGGATCTTATTACTCTCTCGCATTGGTATCGCATTAACCCACTCTATCTTTTGGTCAATTACTGCATCACTCACTATGCGTGTTGCGCCAAAAGATAAAAAAATACAAGCACTTGGCTTGTTAGCGATGGGGTCAGCTTTAGCCATGGTATTAGGACTTCCATTAGGTCGAATCATTGGTCAATGGCTAAGCTGGCGGACAACTTTTGCCCAAATTGGTATCATTGCTACCATCATTTTATTTATTTTGGCACGTCTATTGCCTCATCTTCCAAGCCAAAATGCTGGTTCACTCAAGAGCTTACCTATACTTTGTCGTAGACCAATGTTACTAGGCATTTATCTCTTTACAGCTATTATTATTTCAGCACACTTTACTGCGTATAGTTATATTGAGCCATTTATGTTGCAAATTAGTCATATCTCAGCAGCATCTGCAACAGCAGGCCTACTTATCTTTGGTCTTGCTGGGATCATTGCTAGTTTGTTATTTAATCTATTATTTCGTTTAATGCCAATCAGATTTCTCGCTACAGCTATGCTGACGCTGACAATGTCATTAATGTCCCTTTATTATCTAGGGCATAGCCCGATTGCACTATTTATTCTTATTTTAGTTTGGGGAATTGGTATTTCTACATTAGGGCTTGGTATGCAAACTCGAGTTTTACAACTGGCGCCCGATGCCTCCGATTTAGCCTCATCTATCTATTCAAGTATTTATAATATTGGCATTGGTGGTGGCGCATTAATTGGTAATCAGGTAATGCAGCACCTCGGGTTGAGTTATATCGGCTATGTTGGAGCAATCTTAGGGGTTATTGCTATCGTTTGGTTTACATTTATCCATCTAAAATTTCAACATAAACTATTAAATATTCAAGCCTAAACCATCACGAAAAAACTACGTTATTTACTTCGTTTTTTGTTAGTTTAGTGCTACCTTAAACGCTTTAATTTTTACTTAAACATAATTATGAAAACTATTGTTTTAAAATTTGGAACTAGTGTTTTAACGCAAGGGTCATCAAAATTAAATCGTCCACATATGCTGGAAATTGTGCGTCAGTGTGCCACATTACATCAACAAGGTTATCGGATTATTATTGTTACATCTGGTGCTGTGGCTGCTGGTCGCCACTATCTTAACTATCCCAAACTTCCAGCTACGATTGCCTCAAAACAATTATTAGCCGCTGTAGGACAAAGTCAGCTTATTCAAACCTGGGAACAACTCTTTCAAATCTATGATATTAAAATTGGGCAAATCTTATTAACACGTGCCGACTTTGAAGATCGAGAACGCTTCTTAAATGCTCGTGATACATTAACTGCCTTACTCGATAATCAAATCATTCCCGTCATTAATGAAAACGATGCGGTGGCTACTGCTGAAATTAAAGTTGGTGATAATGATAATCTCTCTGCACTTACGGCAATTCTTGCTCACGCTGATCAACTTTATCTATTAACTGATCAACAAGGGTTATTTGATAGCGATCCAAGAAGTAATCCTGATGCAAAATTAATTGCTGTGGTAGAGAAAATTACAGACGAAACCCGTTCTATTGCTGGCGGAAGTGTATCTGGTTTAGGTACTGGTGGTATGTCGACTAAAATTACCGCAGCTGATATTGCTACACGTTCAGGTATCGAAACTATTATTGCACCAGGTAATCGTAAACACGTCATTATTGATCTCGCGAATGAAGTCGAGATTGGAACAAAATTTAAAGTACCACACCACGCGATTGATAGTCGTAAACAATGGCTATTTGCTGCACCTATTGCTGGAAAAATTAGTGTTGATCAAGGTGCAGAACACGCCCTAACAGTTCAACATAAATCTTTACTACCAGCGGGTATTAAACAAATTGAAGGTACGTTCTCCCGCGGGGAAGTTATCTTGTTACAAAATGCAGAGGGGAAACCATTAGCTCGTGGTATGGTACGTTACAATAGTGATGCTTTACAACGTATCAAAGGGCAACAATCTCAACAAATTAATGAGATTCTTGGCTATGAATATGGTGCTGTTGCCATCCATTGTGATGATCTCGTTTTATTATAGGAGTAAAAGATATGACCGACCTACAACTTATGGGACAACAGGCGAAAGACGCCTCTTTCCAACTTGCAACCATCTCTCATCAGCAAAAAAATGCCGTTTTAGCGCGTATCGCTTACCAATTAAAAGCACATCAAGAAGAGATTCTCACTGCTAATGCAAAAGATATTCAACAAGCGGAGCAACAAGGACTAAGCAAAGCACTGATCGATCGTTTACTCCTTACTGAACAACGTCTTGATGGCATTATCCACGAGGTCAATCATATTATTTCTCTTGCTGATCCCGTTGGGAATATCATTGATGGCGCTGAGTTAGATAGTGGGATAAAAATTGAACGCAAACGGGTTCCGTTAGGTGTGATTGGTGTGATCTATGAAGCGCGCCCAAATGTTACTATTGATGTAGCCTGTCTTTGCTTAAAAACAGGAAATGCAACTATCTTAAGAGGTGGAAAAGAAACACAACATACCAATCAAGTGTTAGTGAATATTATCCAACAAGCCTTAATTGATGAACAGTTGCCTGCAACGGCTGTACAAGCTATCACAAATCCAGATCGCCAATTAATTACCCAGCTTCTTAAATTAGATCAATATGTTGATATGATTATTCCTCGTGGTGGTGCGGGGCTTCATCAATTATGTAAAGAACAATCCACCATTCCTGTGATTGTTGGTGGAATTGGAGTATGCCATCTGTTTGTTGAAGAAAGTGCAGATATCGCTAAATCGTTGACTGTAATTCATAATGCAAAAACACAACGTCCAAGCACCTGTAACACCTTAGAAACACTCTTAGTACAAGAAAGTATTGCGCCAACATTTTTAGCTGAATTAGCGAAATATAATAAAACCCCACTCATCACTTTCCATGCTGATCAACAAGCTTTGGCTATTCTTCGCCAACACACCGATCGAGTACAACCTTTAGATGAAGCTACACTAAGCCAAGAATGGCTATCGCTCGATCTCAATGTGGTTATTGTTAAAGATATGGCTCACGCTATCGCGCATATTCGCCATTATGGCAGTCAACATTCCGATGGTATCCTCAGCCAAAATCCACAATTATTAATGCAATTTGAGAATCAAGTTGATTCTGCTGCGGTCTATTTAAACGCAAGTACCCGTTTCACAGATGGCGGTGAATTTGGTTTAGGCGCAGAAGTTGCTATCAGTACACAAAAACTTCACGCACGGGGCCCAATGGGCTTAGAGGCCTTAACTACCTATAAATGGATCTGCTCTGGGGATTATGCTGTAAGGAAATAATAATTTCCTTTTAAGGTTATCTCACTATCTCTAGCTGCTGATAGAGATAGTGTTGATAATCGCGTAATAATGCCTGATCTTTGGTGTCAGACTCTTGCAATCCACCTCCTAATTTACGCATAGCAATATTCGCCTTAAAGAAAGGATCAGCCTTTAATCCTGCAACTTCTAACAACACACCACCAAGCTGTGCAATATCTAATACGCCATTAATCTGAATCGGATTAGTCTGATAATTTGCCCGTAAAGTAAATTGAGTAATATATTCTGGATACTCAAATTGATTGAGTACCGACTGATATTTCACTTTTTTCTGCTCAAAATTAGGTTGGTGATCACCAAAATAACCTAAAAGATAAGGCTTGCCTCGCTGTTGCAAATAGCAATTAAACTGTTCCATACATACATCTAATTTTACCAACCGCTGGATATAATCATTTATTAACCCAATATCATGCGCAGAAAAATGATCATCTTCAATCTGATAAAGATTTTCAGTATGTGCATGATAAGGACCATGTTCCCGCATAGTTAATACATACACAAATAATGGCTGATCAATATTGACTAATCGTGGATGCTGTTTCTCTAAAATCATTTGCACATACTTCGCCATATCACTACTTTCGATATGCCATAAATTCTTTGATATTGGCGCAGGATACCCTAAATCTTGTGGTTGCAAGAACAGATCAAATCCAAAACAATCATAAGCTTGTTGTGCATTATAATTTCCTTTGGTGAAAGGACTTAATGCCACACAATAATACCCTTCTTGTTTTAATACTTTGAGTAAACTATATCTTGTATGTGGTGCCACCGAATAAAAAACAGAACTCGCCATAGCACCAAAATCAGTGGAAGGAATTCCAGATAAAAAAGCAAATTCAGATTTCCAGGTTGCGCCACCAAAAGTATGTACCCTTAATAAATTATGTAATACACAATCTTGTTGTGTTTGATACATTGATAATACTGGTATATGGCTAGACTGAAAAGAGAACATTTGTGGATCAACGGTTGATTCATGCAACCAAATCACCATATCAGGTTTTTCTGATTTTAATGGGTATGCTTCCACAGTAGCCATTAACTGTTGAAATTTCTCTCCATTCCCCTCTATTTTGGGCACATGGAAGAAAACTCCTCTTGCCGACATAGGTAGATTGAGAAATACATCTCGTCCGTCATCAGGTAAAGAATCTAACCACACCCGAATTGCATCTGGATGCTTACTATAATGGAACATTACACCAAAACTGATTAATACAATAATCACACCTAAGCTATGGCCTATTAAGCCTAAAGAAGCTACCGAAGAAAATCCGATGATGGCGTAAATAAATAAGCCTAATAATCCTAAAATAGCAACAATCGCACTTTTATAATGTAATAACGTTTCCCAATTACGAGGATCAAAGGCAAGGATAAAATCAGAAATTAATAAAGGTTGTTTGTAATAATGGATTTTTAGACGATGGAACAGCATTAAAATAATAAATGATAGATTGGCAAAATTTAATGCACGCTGCCATTGAGAGGTAAATGTTAATACTAAACCAAAGAAAAATAAAAAAAGAGAAATAGCAAATAGATAAGTCCAACGATAATGGGAGTTTTTAATAAAAATTAAAGAAGCAATACTAAATAATGTTAATAAAATATATTCCACTATAATCATAATCCACTCCCCTGAAAAATAACCTTGATTATTACATACTTACCTCAAATACAAAATAAAAACCGCATTGATAGTGACTACCAATGCGGTTATTTCATCAAAATTTAAACATTAAGAGCGTTTCATTGCTTCAAAAAATTCTTCATTAGTTTTTGTCATTGACAATTTATCAATGAGGAATTCCATTGCTTCAATCTCACCCATTGGATGAACAATCTTACGTAAAATCCACATTTTTTGTAATTCATCTGGGGTGGTGAGCAACTCTTCTTTACGTGTACCAGAGCTATTGAAGTCGATTGCTGGGAAGACACGTTTTTCTGCAATTTTACGTGAAAGATGAAGTTCCATATTCCCTGTTCCTTTGAACTCTTCATAAATCACTTCATCCATTTTTGAACCAGTATCCACTAATGCTGTCGCAATGATCGTTAAGCTACCGCCTTCTTCTACATTACGGGCTGCACCAAAGAAACGTTTTGGTCGATGTAATGCGTTCGCATCCACCCCACCTGATAACACTTTTCCTGACGCCGGCGTTACCGTATTGTAAGCACGTGCTAAACGTGTAATTGAGTCTAATAAAATCACAACATCTTTTTTGTGTTCTACCAAACGTTTAGCTTTCTCAATAACCATTTCTGCAACCTGTACATGACGTGCTGCTGGCTCATCAAAGGTTGATGCAACCACTTCACCTTTTACCATACGTTGCATTTCGGTCACTTCTTCTGGACGCTCATCAATTAACAACACCATCAAAATACATTCTGGATAGTTATATGTGATGCTTTGTGCAATATTTTGTAAGAACATTGTCTTACCTGCTTTCGGTGGTGCAACGATTAAAGCACGTTGTCCTTTCCCGATTGGTGCAGCTAAATCCAAAATACGTGCGGTTAAATCTTCTGTTGAACCATTACCACGTTCCATACGTAAACGATAATTTGCGTGTAATGGAGTAAGATTTTCAAAAAGGATTTTATTACGGGAGATTTCAGGACGGTCATCATTGACTTGATTAACTTTGAGAAGAGCAAAATAACGTTCACCTTCTTTTGGCGGTCGAATTTTACCTTCGATCATATCCCCTGTACGTAGGTTAAAACGGCGAATCTGACTTGGGGAAACATAAATATCATCTGGGCCAGCTAAATAAGAACTATCTGCAGAACGTAAGAAACCAAAGCCATCAGGTAAAATTTCTAAAACACCATCACCAAAAATGTCTTCACCACTTTTTGAATGTTGTTTAAGGATTGCGAAAATAATGTCTTGTTTTCTTAAACGAGCTAAATTTTCTAGCCCCATTTGTTCCTCGCCCAATTTCACAAGCTCAGAAACAGGCGTATTTTTTAATTCTGTTAAATTCATAATAACTGAAATGTTGTTGTAGATTAGATTAAAAACGAATTGTAATTTAGATATGAGATAAAAATTCAGTCGCAAAATTACCATTAAAAAAGACTATTGTCTAGTTTTAGAGTAGAATTTGCGCTGAATTTAATAAAATCTTAACTTTATTTCTAATTTATGGAACATCAATATCTCACATCAACACGTTTTCGTGATTTTTCGCTTGATCCTGCGATCTTAGCTGCCTTACAGCAAATGGGGATGGAATACTGCACCCCAATTCAAGCGCTTTCGCTGCCATATTCTTTACAAGGTAAAGATATTGCAGGACAAGCACAAACTGGAACAGGTAAAACCGTTGCTTTTCTAACTGCCCTATTCCAACATTTACAAAAATCACCCCAAGCAAAATCTCAACTCTCCGCACTGATTCTTGCCCCGACCCGAGAGCTTGCTGTACAAATTCATCATGATGCACAGATATTTGCAGAAAAAACAGGATTAACACTAGGTTTGGCTTATGGTGGTGATGGTTACGAGAAACAGTTACAAACATTACAAGATGGTGTCAATATTCTAATAGGTACGACCGGTCGGATAATTGACTATGTAAAACAACGCGTTATCTCCTTAAATCATATTCAATGTGTAGTTTTAGACGAAGCCGACCGAATGTTTGATCTCGGATTTATTCGAGATATTCGCTATTTATTACGGCATTGCCCACCACCTACTGAACGATTAACAATGCTCTTTTCTGCCACGCTCTCTTTCAAAGTACGCGAGTTGGCTTTTGAAGATATGAATGATCCGCATTATGTTGAAATAGAATCCGCATATAAAACAGCCGACACTGTAAAAGAGGAACTTTTTTATCCTTCTAACCAAGATAAAATGAAGTTATTACTTACATTACTCGAAGAAGAATGGCCAGAACGTTGTATTGTATTTGCCAATACTAAATATCAATGCGAAAAAATTTGGCAATATTTGTTGGCTGATGAGCACCGTGTGGGTTTACTCACAGGTAACGTCTTACAAAAGAAACGTTTTAAATTATTGGAACAATTCACACAAGGTGAACTCGATATTTTAGTGGCAACAGATGTAGCAGCACGTGGCTTACATATTCCTCAAGTAACGCACGTTTTTAACTATGATTTACCTGATGATTATGAAGATTATGTACATCGAATTGGGCGTACTGGCCGTGCGGGAGAAACAGGCATTTCAATTAGCTTTGCATGTGAAGATTATGCAATTAATCTACCAGCAATTGAACAATATATTGGTCATCAGATCCCTGTTAGTCATTATGATCCTACTGCGTTATTACCCTTACCTAAGATAAAAAAGACAACAACCAATAAGAAATATTACGCAGCAAATCCTCGTCATAGATAAAAACAGATATGCCATTTAATTTAACTTGATTTAAATGGCATACCAGACTGCTGATAAACTTAAATTTAAGAAATAAAGGACTTTGCCAACAAATTGATCGGTTGAACTATATGTATAAATAACCGAGATAAGAGCTGTGATCTACTACTGATACAGCTACGAGTATAGTCGTGTAAGTATTTGATGAAAATAATCTTATTAACTTTTCCACTCTAGCCAATAATATAACAGCATCTCCAACTATTAGTAATATAGTCGCAAAAGCAGAATATACGATCCAATATGAAGTTGGGTAATAATATTTATTTGTGCATTTGGAAAGATCTATGTGGAAAAAATTGTTTTGTCTAATCTGCGGGCTAAGCGTATCAACCAGTTATACCAGTATAGTTATTATAGGGACACGAGTGATTTATTCTGCGGAGAAAAAAGTGTTGTTAGTTCAAGTGACAAATGATAACAATAATCCTGCATTAATTCAGAGCTAGATTGATGATGGGAATATCAACGTTACCCCTGATCAAATTAAAAGTCGAAGTAGGTAATGTAGTGAGTAAAGCCATTTTTACCTTTTCTTATCAATAATACCCACCAAATCTGATTTTATAAAAACAGCAATAAGCCAATACGGAACTAAGCATTGGCTTATTGTTTATACAAGTTTAGCTGATAAATAGAGAAAATCGTTGCTATTTAAGTTAGCTATCTTACTAACAAAATCTAGATAAATTGTCTTTGGCAAATTTCTATTTAACCATAAAGAAAAACCCATCCTACCGAAGTAGGGTGGGTTTTGTGTTTTATTGGTGCTTGACTAAATCAATACATCAATACCGTGTTGGATATACAACGTACCTGCTGTTGAATTGGTAGTATTAGTATAAACATCATAGGTAATACCATCACCATGATCGCTAAAGGTTTGACCGTTTGCTTTCCAGCCTGTTTCTCTGATATCTACTTGGTTAGCACTCAAATCCTTGCCATCTTCATCACGGATAAACAATTTACCGGAGTCACTAATAGGCTCATTATCATTGATTTTGATCCAGTCTCCACTATTATTATCTCCATTACTATTGAGATTTGAACCAAATTGAATTTCTTCGATATGCCAAAGTTGGCTGTGATCATCTATAGTCTTATTTACCCCACTAATGGTAAAGCCATTGTGGCCACCATCTTCAGCAGTACCGATAATTACTGTATCGTAACCGTTATTACCGTCAAAGATGTTGGTTTTGCTGCCGGTAACTTTACCGTATAAGCGGATAATATCATTACCGTCTCCAGCTTCTACTCTATTGTTTGTACCATTGACATTATAGAGTTGGATATCATCGCTATCAGCGCCAGTATATACCCTAACATTATTAGCAACATTAACCATCATTACTAAGTCATTACCAGCACCAGTCCATACTTTGGTATTATCAGTAGCAGCATTCCAGTTAAATGAAGCATCTCCAGACTGATCTGGATGGAAACCTAATTTAACCACATCTTTGCCAGTACCACTCAAGATATTGGCATTGGTAACCGAACCACCAACAGCAAGGTAGTTATCACCGTTACCCAAACCGATACGGGCAGCAAAATTCTCAATATTATCATCTGCTTGCCATTCTGGATTAAGCTGTTTGGTAACATAAGTCACGCCCAAACCTGAAGCACCGGAATTTGTCACACCGCTTGACAATGCAGTATTAATATCATCACGCAAATCTGCGCTGTTTTCATTGACGTAGTAATTATTCCAACCAGCAATGTTAGCTCTATTGAGAGTTATAGATAGCCAATCCATTACATTGGATTGATTACCCATCCATAGCTCTTGATCAATACGGATATTGTCATCGCCATTACCCATCAACATGGATACTTTACCGCCGACATTACCGGTGATATGTACATCACTACTGTCTTTGGACATTAACAGGAAGCGAGCTTGCCAATCTTCATGATCATGAATTTCACTGGCATTATAAGATCCATTTTGCTCACCCATAATATCGCCGTTAACAGTTAATCTATCGTAACCGCTGCCCAAGTTAATAATGTTAGAACCTTGGTCAGTATGTTTTTCACTAGAGATAGTTTTAGTTTCCATCTCATCGTTACCAGAACCTAGGCTAAAGTAATTACCAATATTACTTTCATTGGCAGCGAGGATAAATCCTCCAGTAACTTTCAGGATATCATTACCATTACCCATATCAATCTTACTATTGGTGTTGTACAGTGCGGAATTATGGTCATTCCAGTTACCTACGGTAGCTGTATACTCTACTGTAGCTGCGTTACCTGTTACTAAGAACTGGTCATTACCATCGCCCATAGAAATTTGCTGTGCACCATTGAAATTACTATCTAACAATTGTTTACCATTTAAATAAACAGTTTTAATAGTGTCATCGCCTACACCAGTAGTAATATTTGTTGCTCCAGTAATACCGCCTGTTGCTTCAATATAGTCATTACCTGCCGCTGTATCAATATTAAATACGGCATCATCAGCAGCCCCCATAACACCTTTCCAACGTCTCTCGGTCACAAACTCATCGGTCTGTACAGATGCGGCAATAATTACATCGTTGGCATTTGTACCAGCCCAACTATAACTTCTATTACCATTATCACGCCAGTTTGGTGCTTGATCGTGGCTGGTTCCTGCTATTTCACGGAAATAGTCACCATCATCTTCATCATCTGGGCGCATGAGCCAGTCAAGTTTCGGGTTATAAATTTTGGAACCATCAGATGCCGTTTTTACTTTATCATTCTGAGCAGTACCAAAGTTATATGGCGTTCCATCTACAGTAACAGCATTCGGATTGTTACTATCAAACATAACTTCTGATGAGTTGATATTATCCACAGTAAAATCCGCATTTTTAGCAGAGCCAGCAACTGCACTATCACGGTAAACGGCATCTACAATATCAGCAACAACTTTTAAGTTTTTACCATTAACTGATGGTAAAGCAAGCGAACCCGTTGTTGCACCTTGAGTTGGAGTGAAGTATTTTGTTTCACCCGCAGAAGCACCGTTCTCATCAACGACACGTATACGAATTAGCTTACCTTGATCAAGTTTACCCGCCAAGGTATAAGAGAAGCTAACATCATTATCAACAACTTGTGTATCATCTATACTGTTGTCCTCATCCGTTACAGATACAGTAGTGATAGACATCGGTAGAGCTTGTGTTGTTTTGCTGACTTCTGATATGTTGCCTACGCTATCGATAGCTGTCGCTGTGATAGTTGTACCTTCTTCTAAACCAGAGAATACAGCTTTTCCATTTTCAATGGTTGGTGTAAGCGTACTACCTGCTTGTGTAGTCCAAGTAGAATCGTTTTTCACCAAGGTAACAGTAGCATCACCAACTTTAACAGTTACTGAAGCAGCATCACTTTCTGTCGGCAAGGTTACTGTTGCGGTAGTGTCAGTAGTAGCAACATCTACTGTCGGCGCAGTTGCGTCAATATAAATTTTAGTTTTACTTCCTATAGGAGCTGTCAGATTAGAATCATTATTCGCTCCCGGTTTCAATGTATAAGTAAACTCGTATGGACCTTCTTTCAGTACTTTGCTTCCATCGACAGTTTTGTAGAAGTCTAGCCCAGTAACTGGAAATTCTGTATATAAATTTCCATTATCATCCGTATGAATACCTCCTATTACACTGTCGTCTCCTTTTAAAGGATAAGGAAAATTACGACCAGCCACTGGAATCTCTAAGACATCACCTGCTTTAGTACCTTCAGGGAGGTATACTCGGTAATTTGAACTACTTGACACACTCTCTGCCTCCGGACCATTCAACACTACATCGTAACCGCTGATAGCATCATTATTGCTTAGATCATCGCTTGGGAAGACAACTTTCAATGATTCAATAGCCGCACGTTCGTTACCAGCAACGTCTTTAGCGATTGCTGTCACTGGTGTGTCTGCTTTTAACGATGATGCTGGAATAGTAATTGTACCATTTTCATTCGTCGAACCTGTCGGTAAATCACCTGCCCAACTACCATCTTGATAAGTCAATGTTGTGGTTGTCGGTTGCTCTGCGCCCGTAGGTGTATAGGTAATTTCTACTTTATCACCATTTTTCAACTCTGCTTTTGGCAAGGTAATATCGACAGAACCGCTTCTATCACCACTCTCGCTAACCACTATCTTATCAATCAATACCATTCCTTTAGGTGCAACAGTATCTACTGCAAACGCATCAGAAGCTACATTGTTGTTATCAACCAATTTCACAGTGTAGTTCTCACCATCCGTAATACCATCTTTCGGAATAATGAATGTACCGTCTGCTTTCACATTAACCGGTGAACCAATTGCAGTACCTTGTCCGTTATACAACTGAACTTGTGCATTTTCCGGAGCATTCTCGACTTTACCGCTAATACCATCTGCTAACTCTTTAGCATTCACACCGTTAGTTACTTCATCACCCATTGTAATGCTTGGTACAGCTACGACCGGTGCTGCTGAAGCCGTGACACTATTGATTCCATCGGTAACTGCTTGTGTATTACCTGCCAAATCACTACCAACCGCTTTAACAGTGGTATTGTCTGCCACTTCATCAGCAGGAATAGTAACTTTGCCATCAGCGAAGGTAAGCGCTGAGCCCTCAGGTAATCCTAACCAAGTACCTGTTTTCTTATCATAAGATAAAGTTACTGTTGTTTCAGGTTTATCTGTCGGTGTGTAGGTAACCGCTACTTTATCACCATCTTCAGGCTGTGCAGGTAAAGTAATTTCTACAAAACCGTCATCTTTAGCTGTAACAGCTGCTTGAGGTGCTGTCTTATCTACCACAAAACCATTAACAGTTGTAGTCTTAACATTACCCGCCTCATCTTGGGTTTGTACTTGAACTTGGTAAGTACCACCCTCCGGTAATACATATTTATCATTAACAACAGGTACACTTGTCCAATTCTCGCCATCTGTACTGTACTTCACGCTATTAGCAACGATGTTTGCATCATCAGCTGGAGTAATATTTAATTCACCGTTTTGACTAATCTTGTCATTAGGCGTACCAGTGTCCGTTACTAATGTAATGGTTGCACCGGCTGGTGCGGTTGTATCCACTTTAAATGGATCTGAAGCAACAGAGGTATCACTTACCAATTTAACAGTGTAGTCGTCACCATCGGTAATCGCATTTCCGGTATTCGGAATAGTGAACGCACCTCCAGTTCCCACAGTAGTTGGCTCACCAACTGGGGTTGTACCTTTATAAAGTTGAACCTGTGCACCTGCTGGAGCATTGTTTACTGTACCGCTGATACCTCCGTCGGATAACTCTGCTTTATTTACACCGCTACTAACTTCATCGCCCATTGTGATGGTTGGTTTAGGTTCATCACTGCCTGCCGTTGCAGATTGTTCTGCTGCTTCATTACCTGCCGCATCTACTGACTTCGCTGTTACTGTGCTGCCATCTTTAACCGCATTTTCAGGGATCGTTGTCGTATTTTTATTGTCCGCTGTTGTGCTTGGAACAATATCGGTGTTATCTGATTGCCATGTACCGTCTGCTTGTTTTTCTAAAGTCACTGTAACCGGTTCTGTTGCATCCTCTGGAGTTACAGAAACTTCAACTTTGTCACCTACTTTTGCATCAACTGGTAAACCAACGGTAACTGAACCATCATTATCTGCTATCGCTGCGGTAACAGTCGGTGCAGCTACTGTTTTATCCACAGTAAAGAGTGGTGTAGGTGCAGATACTTTGCCACCATCAGCTGCCGGAGTAGTTACGGTAATCTTGTAGTCACCCTCTGGCACTTTATCTGCTGGGATAGTGAATCTGCCGTTTGTAACGCTGATAGTACCAATATCAACTGGATGATCGTTCTTGTCTAACAGTTTGATTATTGAGCCATCAGGGGCATTAGTTGTAGTACCGATTAGACCTTCATTAGCTAAATCTGCTTTGTTAACATAGCCATCTTGAGCTACTACCACAGTTACAGATGGAGTAGTAGATAAAGCGTCGTTACCTGCCGTTGCTGCACCTACTAGATTTTCATTACCTGCGACATCTATAGATTTCGCATTTACCGGCGTACTATCTTTAACCGCATTTTCACCAATCTTCACGGTATTGTCAGTTAATATAACGTCATCAGGTAAATCAGCTGATGGCGTCCAACTGTTTTCACCTTTGGTTAAGGTAATGGTTACAGGCTGATCGTTCTCGCCAGTAAAGGTCACTTCTACTTTATCGCCAACTTTCGCATCATCTGGTAAACCAACTGCTACTGAACCATCACCATCTTCTGTCGCAGCTTCAACTATTGGTGCTGTCGGTAATGTTGTATCAACTGTAATAGGAGCTGCATTAGTAGATACTGTTTCATTACCGGCTTTATCCACAACGGTTACTTTAATAGCATCAGCGGTATAAGTACCGTCAGGTAGAACATATTTACCATCCGCATTTGGTGACAATGCTTGTCCGTTTACTGTTACGGATTTAATGCTTTCACCTTCAACTTTAGGTGTTACTAAAGTACCGTCTTTACTAATACCATCACCAGCTGTGCCAGAATCATTTGCTAATGTAATATCTGCTTTGGTTGGTATGGATGTATCCACAGTAATTGAATCAGTATTTAAGGTTTCTTTAGTATTACCTGCTGTATCAACAGTCGTTACTTTAATAGCACCAGCTGCATAAGTACCTGCTGGTAAGGTATAGGCAGGACCAGTTAATGGCGTCCATACACCAGTAGCGGCATTTTGGTATTCTACTGTTTGAATACTTGCATCGCCAGCAGGTGTAATGGTAAGCCCACCCTCTTTACTGATATTGTCAGTACCACTTTCGCCAGTATCGCTAGTTAATTTAATGATTGCATCGGCAGGAGGTGTTTTATCTACTACAAAACCATCTACCTTGGTTGTGGTGGTATTGCCCACACTATCCTCAGTAGTCACTCGGACGCTGTAAGTACCGTCTTCAGGTAAGACATATTTATCATCAACAACAGGTACATCTGTCCAAGTCGTGCCATCTTTACTGTATTCAACACTACCATCAATAATAGTCGCACCTTTAGGGTCAATGGCTAATGTACCGTCATTACTAATCTTATCGTTAGCATTAGTACCATTATCATTTTTCAAGGTAATGCTTGCATCAGCAGGACTGTTAAGTGCTACTGTTACTGTTGTTGTATTGCTTGCACCTACACCGCCTGTTGTAATGGCTTTAATGGTATAAACACCATCATCTACATTTTCAAACTTAAATGTACCATCAGGCTGTACTGTTGCAGTTTTTTCGGTTCCGTTTTCAGCAACTAATATGACAGTCGCTCCTTCAGCAGAATCCTCATCTGAATATGCTATTTTACCAGTAATTGTGTTGGTTTCATTATCAACTTTAGTTAATTTACCGTCTGCACTTTGATCGGTTAGAGTAACCACAGGTGTACGGATATCTTTGACTGTGACAGGTTTAACCGATGCGCCTGGGTTGACACCATCGCTTGCTGTCGCAGTTACCTGTGTACCATCTTTGACTTGGTTAGCCGGTAATGTTACTTCATCTGTACTGCTATCTGGAATAACCTCTGTATTGTCTGATGCCCAACCGTCATTACCTTTGGTTAAAGTCACAGTTTGTTGGTTACCATTTTCATCGGTGTATTTCACTTCAACTTGATCGCCAGTTTGAGCATCAGCAGGTAAAGTAATATCTACACCGCCGTTTGGTGTTGCAACAGGTGTCGGTGCACTCGGTGCATCGCTATCTACTTTAAACTCAACAGGATCTGATACGGCTGATTCACGACCGTGCTCACCATCTTCCTTAATAATTGCAGTAACGCTGTAATCACCATCAGGTAATTTTGCTTTTGGAATGTCAACTGTAACAATATCGCCTTGTTGTTTATCTGCATCAACTTGTACATCCGCTAAAACGTTACCGCTAGCATCTTTTAAGATGATATGGTCGCCCACTTGTACACCAACAGGTAATGTAATTTGTGCTTCAACTTTACTATCAGAAAGGTCATCTGCACTCACTCCATTAGCAGCTTCTGTAATTGTTAAGATTGGTGCGGCATCGCCAACGTTATCGTTATCGGTATCACCACCTGGTACCGCAGAGTCGATGGTTAAAGTCACCTCTTCTGTAGTTGCATTAGTTACTTCTGCTGCACCTGCTTTGGTATAAGAAACCTCAACCTTAGCCTTGATTTCAGAGATACTTGTGGTAGTTACCGGAATTTCGACATAAGGGTCAAAACTATCAGTTGCAGAAGGACGATGAATTGCGTAGATCGTCGTACCATTGTCAGCAGTAACACTTTCTTTATCAGCTGCTAAGGTATAAACCGTACCATTGATGGTGATGTTTACTGCATCATTTGGATTTTCTATACCACCGATACCTTGCGGTAAATTCACTTTAACGGTAGTTGAGTTGCTATTATCATCACCGGCATTTTCACTTGCCCAGAGAATACCGTCTTCTTTACCTACAAGCGTACCGTTTACGGTTGAACCAGTATCTTCAATGTACTCAATAGATGGGGTACCGTTAACGGTTCTATCTACAGGAATAGTGCTATTACTTTCTTGAGAAGATTGTCCTGCCGCATCTACAACTTTAGCCGATACAGTTAAATTCTCTTGAGTTTCTGCACCAATAGTACCCACAGGAACTTCAATAGTTGCTTTGTGTGATTGAGCTTCAGCTGCTGTGATGGTGTGTTTAACAGGTTCTTCGCTACCATTAGTTGTAAGAATAACTGTATCACCCTTGTTAACATTGGCAGTAGGTAAAGTCACTTCAACTTTAACTTTACCGTTAGAGCCGACTTCGTTACGAGTCAAGACACCATCTGTTGGATTTTTATCATCCACAAATTTAACAACAGGGATTTCTCCTTCTGTGCTATCCGCAACATGATCACCATTTCTATCACCCGGTACAGAATGATCAACAATGATACTCATAGGGGTGCCTGATTTGCCCGATGCACTGGTCACAACAAGGCTGTATTTACCATCTGGTACACTGTCAAATGTAAATGTACCGTTAGCACCAACTGCAACATTAACTTCTTGTCCATCGACTACAACAGGGTTTCCTTGTTCATCTACTAATTTAACGATTGCACCCTCTGCCTCATCTGTTGTGCCATTATAGATTACTTTACCTGTGATTCGACCACCTTCTGTCGCATCTAAAACGCCACCCTCACTTTCACCAGTTAGACTAATCACTGGTGTACGGGTATCGGTTGCATTCTTAGGAGTCGCTGCAGCAGAGTTGCCAGCTTCATCGGTCGCTACCGCTGTTACTTGGCTACCATCTTTTACTTGGTTTTCAGGAATTGTTGCCTTATTACTTGTTGGATGATTAATAATTTCAGGTTTATCTGATTCCCAAGTACCGTTGTCTTTCTTAGTTAAAGTTACCGTTGTAGATTGCGTTTCACCATCTGGTGTGACAGTAATTTCAACTTTATCGCCCGGATTAGCATCGGTGGGTAACTCAACATCCATTGTACCGTCTGCTTTTGGAGTAAGTACTGGTGCAAAAGGTGCTGTAGTATCAGGGTTGTTACCTGCATTTTGAGGTGTTGCTGCGATTTCATTACCCGCAGAGTCTTTAGTGACAGCAGTTACCTCGCCACCATCTTTCACAGAGGTAGCAGGGATAGTTGCTGTATCACCGTCTGGATTGCTAATCAAGTTCGGTTTGTTTGATGTCCAACCGCTTTCATCTTTGGTTAAGGTAACCGTTTGTTTTACACCACTTTCATCAGTATATGCCACTTCAACGGTATCGCCTGCTTCAACATTTTCACTTGGCAAGGTAATACTTACGCTACCGTTAGCTTGTGGGTTAATTGTAGGTTGAGCTGGTGCTGTAACATCAACTGTAATTGGTCGAGCGTTGGTAGAAATTGTTTCATTACCAGCAGCATCTTTAACAGTGACTTTAATACTTCCAGCCGCATACTCGCCTGGCTCTAGGACGTACTTACCATTATTATTTGGAGTAAGTTCTTTGCCTCCCACCGTTACTTTAATATTGTCACCAGCAGGCACCTCTAATGTACCATCTTTACTAATACCATCTGTGGTATTTGTACCTGTATCATGCGCTAATTTAATATCTTGTTCTGTTGGTGCTACATGATCGACAAGAATATCAGTGATTGGTGTACCAGTTTCGCCTGAAGCACTAGTCACTTCAATACTGTATTTACCATCAGCCACGCTTGCAAAGGTAAATATGCCGTCATCAGCCGTTGTTGTTTCAGCCACTTGCTCACCTTGTGCATTTTTCAAGATAACCGTTGCACTTTCGGCAGAGTCAGCATTAGCATCAGTACTGTTATAAGTAACTTTACCTGTGATGTTGTTACCTTCGGTCTTATCTAAGATCTTATTATCACTTTGACCGGTTAAGCTAAGCATTGGCATACGTTTGTCTGTCGCATCTACTGTCTTCGGTTCAGAAGAGTTGGTACCGTCAGTCGCTACGGCAGTTATTGGGCTACCATCTTTTACTTGGTCTTCAGGGATAGTAGTAGTGTCTTTATTACCCTCCGTTGTGTCTGGAACAATCGTAGGCTCATCTGATTCCCAAGTACCGTCATCTTTTTTGGTTAAAGTTACTGTTGTAGGTTCTGTCGCTCCTTCAGGCGTCACAGTAACTTTAACTTGGTCACCTGGATTAGCATTAGTTGGCAAATCAAGTTTCACTGAACCATCATCATTTGCCGTAAGTTCTGGTTCAGAAGGTGCTGTTACATCAGGCGCAGTAAATGAGTCTACTGATGCGGTATTACCAGCAGTATCGTTAGCCGTTACTGTTACCGGTGTGTTCTCTTTAATACCGTCTTCAGGAAGAGTAGCAGTATTACCTGTTGGATTAGCAATAAGCTCAGGTTTGTCTGATGTCCAACCACTATCACTTTTGGTCAAGGTAACAGTTTGTGGTTTACCTGCTTCATCGGTATATTCCACTTTAACTGTATCGCCTATTTCTGCATCTTGAGGCAAGCTGATATCTACGGAACCATCTTCTTTCGCAGTAAGAGTTGGTTTACCTAATTGAGTATCTATTTTAACTTCTTTTTCTGCTTCAACTGAGCGATTGCCTGAATTGTCTTTTACATAGGCTTTAACCGTAATTGTACCTGTTGCTGGTAACTCATTTGCTGGTACAGTAAAGCCGTTTTCTTTAACTGCCGCCGTAATTGTCACAGTTTTTTCAGTGCCATCATTAACGGTATAAACTAAGGTGTCATTAATCGCAACGCCGTCTGTAGGCACTTTAATAGTAATTGCTGCTTTTTGACCATTCAGCTCTGCGGCATTTAATTTACCATCTTCAGGTTGTGTATCTTGAGTAAAGTTAATAGTAGGCGCTTTATCTCCGTAACCATCACCGTCAGCATCAACGCCACCAGGTACGGAAGTATCAACTGTTGCGGTTACTGGAGTAGAAGTTTGAGCAATGCCATCTGTTCTTGGTTCTGCTACTGTTGCTGTTAAATTAACTTTTGTACCATTTACTGGAGCAGGGGTATTGAGTACCACCGTACCATTATCAACTTCTGTTTGAGTAAGTGGACGGTCTAGTAATGTTTTAGTGCCGTCTTTAATGATGATGTGGTCACCCTCTTGTGTACCTTGAGGGATTGTCACAGTAAGGTTTAAACCATCTTTTGCTTCAGCGGCATTAATCATGGTATCGGTAGCCGTTAAACCCTCTACAGTAAGCTCTGGTGCAGATTGTGGCGCTACGGTATCTACTTTAATCTCAGGTGCTAGGGTTGTATCTTTACCAGCTACAGTTACAACAACTGGCGTTGTAATCTTTATAGAATTTGTAGGAACATCTACAGGTACTTCAATATATGGATTCCCCTCTGCATTGGTTTTAATAGGGAAATCACCAACCTTATTATCATTAACATTAATAGGATAAACTTGCCCTGAGATAGTAACTTTATCACCATCAGATAGATTTTTTGGTAATACAATTTGTGCTGTCACTGAATTGTCAGAACCAATTTCTGCTCCGGATAAAGTGCCATCCTTATTGGCGTCATCACTATAAACCACACGAGGAACACTATCTACGGCACGATTAACTTCAATTGAATCAGCAGCAGTGTTAGATTGATTTCCTGCAGTATCTGTAATCTGTGCTGTGATAGATAATATACCTTGGTGTCCTGCTTCAATACCTACTGGGATTTCAACTTGGGCTTGACCAGCAGTAATATCAGCCGCTGTAATTTTATGATCAACACCATTGACCTTGATAATATCATCAACTTTAACAGTTGCTTTGTCGAAGTTAACATTAACCAATGTTTTACCATCAGTACCAATTTCATTACGAGTTAATTGATTGTCTGCCGGGTTGTTATTATCTGCAAAAGCGACAGAAGTAATTACAGGTACTGTGCGGTCGATAGTAATTGGCGTATTGTCTGTACTTGGGTTACCAGCTTCATCTTTAACTTGAACACCATAATTGCCATCCGGTACACCGGTTGTGTCTAAATCGAAATTACCGTCATTATCAATTGGAGCGGTGATTGGATTACCATCAGCATCTGTCACTGGATTACCATCTGCATCTACTAATGTTACTGTACCACCTTTAGCATCTGGTGCAGAACCAGAAATGTTAGTGTCATCAGTCGCATTCAGTGTTTGATCTTGACTGTCATCATTTAATGTTGGTGCATTTGGTGCCGTGGTGTCGTCTGCCTGTACTAAACTTGGTGTTGATGTGTTGCCAGCTGCGTCTTTAACAGTAACAGTTAATGTTTCACCATTAGTTTTTGGTGGATTAATTGCTACATCAAAATTACCATTTTGGTCAGCTGTACCTGTACCAATCACAGTATCACCATCTTTAATGGTGACTGTTGCACCTGGCTCTGTTTTACCCGTTACGTGTTTTCCATCACCTGATACCTCTAAGCTACCACTTTTAATTTCTGGCGCAGTTGTATCTCTAGCTGATTGATGAGAACCACCACTGCTACCACCAGAACCTGTAGCGATACCACCTAATAGTGCGGCTGCACCAATACCTGCTAGCCAAGGGCTGATTGTATATCCTTCTGGTAAACTGCCTACCATACCAGCTTCAAATGCACTAACGTCCGCACCAACTTGAGTTACGATAACTTGACCAGCTTCAGCAGTTTCGGTAGCTGGTACATCAAACAGTGCATAACATTGATCGTTAGGTGTACATTCGTGCCAAAACTCATCAATAATGACTTCCATATGTTCTTTTTCACTACGGATAATTAAGTCATCACCACTACGAGTCACTTTAACATCTTCAGGTGTTTTCCCTGTTACCGTATCAATTAGATAGTATTCTTCACCTGGCACTGCTAACTCAGTATATTTCCCATTGTTAGCTACTTTTGACAAATTAACTTTTTTACCAGATTTCTTTGCAATCAATATTAAAGCCATGTAGAACCCTCTAGTTATCATTAATAATTAAAACTAATGTATGCTATTGTCTAGTATTGATAAAGTTGCGGAATTCTATATTATTTGTTTAGATATTTACAACAACTAACCCCCCCGAACCAGTCAAAAATTTCAAAAAAAAAGCAATAAAATCATTTAGTTAAAATAATTAAAGATAGAAATATGACGCTCATACCTCACAATTTGTTAAATTTATGCATCAAAAAAATTTAACAAATAACTGATATAAGTTTACATTATATAATTATCTGATTAAAAAATTTGCATAATATTGAGTTACCTATCATATCAATAGGTAATAATTTACTATTGTTTTGTTGGTTGGATACGATTGCCAAGAGTGACAATCATGATAAAAGTGCCAATCGACATAGCCCGCTGTTAGTTACTCATTTACAAATTCAGTTTACATAAGATGGCAAATAAGCCTTTACCTACTACTCATCAGCAGGTTTTATACCTGCCTTGTTGAAAGATGGTGTGATACTTGATTTTAGTTTAGATAATTTGTATTGTAGCGGTGGCACAAAATATTATCTGTTAAAATAGGATTAAGATTAGTGCTTTTCTCTAAATTTTCATTACAACTTGAATGATTATAAAAAATACTATTCAACACTTTTGATTAACCTATTTAATAGAAGATATAGAAATGATGTCTGAAAATTATATAACTATGGCTAATATCAATATCGCAATAAAACACTAATTGATTGAACACCTTACACAATATGTAAAAACTTATACCACCTCTGATCCCAAAAATTCTACTGTACTAAGTACCCCACAACAATGGGATTTATTACATTTACTGAAAGATGAATTGAGATTAATGGGATTGACAGAAATTACATTAGATGACAATGGTTATCTATTTACTACATTACCTGCCAATATAAAAGAAAATGAAGTTGTCCTTTAGGGCAAAACCTAACTGATAATTAGAGAAAAATACCAACCTATTCCATTCCTGCCGTTAACCGTTGTAATAAACGATCCATTGCCCGATAACTTAACGCTTCGGCTAAATGTGTACGCTGAATATCGGATTCATTGGCAAGATCGGCAATAGTACGTGCAACACGTAAAATACGGTGATAAGCACGCACCGATAACCCCAATTTATTCAATGCGGTTTCTAAAAACACAGCATCATTTTGTTGTAATTTGCAGTATCTCTCAATCTCTTTGCCTGATAAATGGGCATTAATCTTACCTGAGCGAGTAAGCTGCTGTTCCCGTACTTGGATCACTAGCTGGCGTAACTTTTCACTATTGTTTTCATCTTTAGGTAATTGTTGTAATGTGCCTTGTGGTAATAAAGGCACTTCAATCGAAAGGTCGAAACGATCTAAAAACGGACCAGATAAACGATTCAGATACCGCATAATTTGTTGTGGTGAAGTGCGATTATGCGTACCTTGATAATGCCCGGTTGGGCTTGGATTCATCGCCGCAATGAGTTGAAACTTAGCCGGGAATGTGACCTTAGCAGATGTTCTTGAAATAACAATTTCTCCACTTTCTAATGGTTGTCGTAAGGCATCTAAGACTTTGCGATCAAATTCGGGGAGTTCATCTAAAAAAAGGACACCATTATGTGCTAAAGAGATTTCACCGGGTTTCGGGATCGTGCCACCACCGACTAATGCTGCCATCGAAGCACTATGATGTGGTGCACGAAATGGACGTTGCTTCCAATGTCGGTAATCAAGACGGTGTTGCACTAAACTGTTAATTGCCGCTGTTTCGATAGCCTCTTGTTCATTCATTTCAGGAAGTAGAGTGGTTAAACGACTAGCCAACATAGTTTTTCCAGTTCCGGGTGGACCAAGAAATAAGAGATTATGCTGCCCTGCCGCAGCAATTAATAAAGCACGTTTAGCGTGTTGTTGGCCAATAATATCGGTCATATCGAGGATAGAATGTGAAGAGTTTTGCTCGGTAATCTCTAATGTTTGAGCAATAGGTAAGGTATGTTGTTGATTGAGAAAACTGACAACTTCTAATAGTGAATCAGCAAAATAGGTTTGTGTATTGGCAACTAATGTTGCTTCTGTTGCATTCTGTTTAGCAATGATCAACTCTCGTTTTACTTTTTGTGCTGCAAGAATAGCAGGAATCACACCTTGCACACCACGTAAGTTACCCGTTAAGGCTAACTCTCCCACAAATTCAAACGATCGTAATCGTTTAGCATCAATTTGCCCTGAGGCAGCAAGAATGCCTAAGGCAATAGGTAGATCAAAACGGCCTCCCTCTTTGGGTAGATCTGCTGGAGCAAGATTGATTGTGATACGTTGTGGAGGATAACGAAAATTGGCATTAAGTAATGCGCTGCGGACACGATCTCTGGCTTCTTTTACGGTGGTTTCGGGTAAACCAACAAGGGTCAAGCCCGGCGATCCTTTACTAATATGCACTTCAATCGTAACCAGTGGTGCTTCAATACCAATAGAAGCACGGCTATAGACAACAGCTAATGACATAGTTTTCCCGTTAATTAAATAAAATTAAAGATAAAAGTTTTTACGGGAACAACGTGAAAAAATATATTGATTTGCGATCAGGATCGTGAAAGAAAAATAAACCCACAAATGGAAATATTCATTTGTGGGTAACTGTATATAGAAAGAAGAGATTATTTCACCTCAACACCTTTGGCTTGTAGGTCAGCATGGTAAGATGAACGAACGAATGGACCACAAGCGGCGTGTTCAAAGCCCATTTGTTTAGCTTTCGCACGGAACTCATCGAATTCTGTTGGCGGTACATAACGAGCAACGGGTAAATGGTGACGGCTAGGTTGTAGATATTGACCTAATGTTAGCATTGTCACACCGTTATCACGTAAGTCTTGCATCACTTCAAGAATTTCTTCATTGGTTTCGCCTAAACCAACCATTAAACCAGACTTGGTTGGAATATGTGGGAACATCTGTTTGAACTCACGTAACAGACGTAATGACCATTGATAATCAGCACCTGGACGCACTTCTTTATATAAACGAGGAATGTTTTCTAAGTTGTGATTGAATACATCAGGTGGATTTTCTGACAGTTTTTCTAATGCGACTTCAATACGACCACGGAAATCAGGCACTAAAATTTCAATTTTGATATTTGGGTTTAAGGTGCGAATTTCTTTAACACATTCGGCGAAATGTCCGGCACCACCATCACGTAAGTCATCTCGGTCAACTGATGTAATTACTACATAACGTAATCCCATATCTTTAATTGTTTGTGCGAGTTTTTTCGGTTCTTCTGGATCTGGTGGTAAAGGTTTACCATGGGCAACATCACAGAATGGACAGCGGCGAGTACAGATCGCACCTAAGATCATAAACGTTGCTGTACCATGGTGGAAACACTCAGCTAAGTTAGGGCAAGACGCCTCTTCACACACTGAATTGAGTCCATTTTTACGCATTGCTTTTTTGATATTAAGAATTTTCTCTGAAGTGGCAGGAAGTTTAATCTTCATCCATTCAGGTTTTGGTAGTAATTCTTGGTTTGGATCGATATTTTTTACTGGGATAATTGACGTTTTCGCCGCATCACGGTATTTCACGCCACGTTCCATTTTAAATGGTGTGCCCATATTAATATTCCTTATTTGTTGTCGGGAAAGCCATCAACATAGCTTAACTGTTGGTAGCCGATTAAATCTGTAAAATGTTTGATCAGTTTTGGTGCGACATCTGCACAAGTAATTTCTGTATCAATAAAATCTTGTAATTGACACATTTCTAAACCAGCATAACCACAAGGATTAATGGTGTGGAATGGTGATAAATCCATATGGATATTAAATGCTAAACCATGGAAAGAACAACCTTTGCGAATCCGTAATCCAAGTGAGCAAATTTTTTTACTATCAATATAAACACCGGGTGCATCTGGCTTTGGATAGCCCTCAATGCCATAATCCGCTAATGTTTTTACCACGCACTGTTCTAAATCGGTCACGAGATCTCTTACGGATAATGGTGATTCATTGCCAGACAATTTATCAATTAATTTTCGTCTTTTGATATCCACGAGGATATACATAACTTGCTGACCTGGCCCATGATAAGTTACTTGTCCACCACGATCAGATTGCACAATTGGAATATCAGTTTTGGTTAGAATATGTTCCGCTTTGCCTGCTTGCCCTTGAGTAAAAACAGGTGGGTGTTGGACTAACCAAATTTCATCAATAGTTTCAGCGGTGCGTTGATCGGTAAATTCTTGCATACGCTGCCAAATGGTATCGTAAGGTTGCACACCAAGTTGACGAATAATCACTTGCTGTTCAAGATGTTCTGTTGTACTTCCCATAGATACCATCCTTGTTATAACACCATTCTTACTAACTCAATTTCAGCAAGCTCTTTATACAGTGTTTCCACTTGTTCAATATTTTGTGCAGTAATGGTAATAGAAACAGAGTGGTATTTACCGTTACGGCTTGGTTTGATAGATGGGCTGTAATCACCCGGCGCGTGTTGTTGCACAACGGCAAGGACACGATCGGTAAGTTCTGGATGAGCTAAACCAACGACTTTGTAAGGAAAGTCGCATGGAAACTCTAATAAATCTTTTAATTTTGGTTGTTCTTGTTGCATGATCTCTTCTCTTTTTTCTTTGATAACTGTTTTGTTATAAACCAAATAGGCAAGTTATCAATGGAATTTAACCCACCGCATATGGGGTGGGTTAGATAAATTTCAAGGAATAAACAAACTACTTAAAGGGAACTATTCTAACTAAAAATACTTTTTACTGTAAGCACTATCCAATCCCAAATTTTGCCAACAAAACCAGCCTCTTCAACATTGTCCATAACTTGAAGGTTTGCAGTTTGAATATCTTTGCCATCTAATTGATAAATAATTGAACCCACGACTTGGCCTTTCTTCAATGGGGCTTCTAAGAATTTTTGGTTAAGTTGATAACGTGCTTTAACAGATTGACTCTTACCTTTTGGAATAACCAAATAAACGTCTGAAAGTGTGCCTAATTTTACTTTGCTCTCTTTACCATAATAAATTGGTTGTTCAGATACTATCTGATTTGCTACTAATGGTTTGACATTTTCAAAGTTAGCAAATCCCCATTGTAAGAGCTTTTTACTTTCTACTTCACGGCCTTTAAAAGAACTTACCCCCATAACGACTGAAATAAGACGCATATTATTATCCACAGCAGAAGCAACAAGATTATAACCAGCCTCGTCAGTATGGCCTGTTTTTAAACCATCAACATTGAGGTTTTTATCCCATAATAAACCATTACGATTTTGCTGTTTAATATTATTAAACGTGAATTCTTTTTCAGAGTAAATATGGTATTCCTCTGGTAAGTCACGAATTAATTTCGCACCGATAATTGCCATATCGCGTGATGTTGAATATTGGTTTTCATGGTCTAACCCATGCACTGTTTCAAAGTGGGTATTTTTTAAGCCAAATTGATCAACATATTGATTCATCATATTGATGAAGTTGGCTTGTGAACCTGCTAAATATTTTGCCATTGCAACACAAGCATCATTACCAGAAGCAATGATAATACCTTTATTTAAATCAGCAACTGACACTTGCTGATTAACATTAAGGAACATTTTTGATGAACCAGGGAAGTTTTTCCCCCAAGACTCTTCATCAATAGTAACCATATCAGTATTGTGGATTCTGCCCTCTTTGAGTGCCTGCCCAATCACGTAACTGGTCATCAGTTTAGTTAATGAAGCAGGATAATGTTTTTGATCTGGGTTTAGTGCAGCTAACACAGCGCCTGTGTGGTAATCCATTAAAATATAAGTTTGTGCATTAACTTGTGGTGGTGCAATATCATAAACACCTTCTGCATATGCAATAGAAATGCTAGAAAAACTGAGTAAACCGGCTAACACGAGTTTTTTCAGTTTTTTAGAGTACAATGACATGTTTTCTTCCTTACAACTTATTTGAATATATGGCACAACACATTGCTGGAAACGCTGTGTTGTGCCGACATTGAATGCGTATAATTATATCGCGATAAAGGAAAGGTTTTAAACCTTTAAGTCTTACAGATTAATAGCGATAAGTGTAAAGTTGGCTATTTTCTGGATTTAAACGAGAAAAGGCGAGTTTAATGCTATTTACCTTAGCTTGATCAACTAATGGACCAAAATGGATATTAAATTTGTCACCTTCTTGGGTGATTTCTGTTTTAACATCATTCATTGCAAGGTCAGAGATTAATTGCTCTGCTTTTTCTCTACTTTCTATATTGCTTGCGGTAAGTTTAAATTGGCTGTTTACTTTTTGCGTATTTAACTCAGACGTGGCACCCTCTTGCATTTGTTGGCGTGAAGCGATTAATGTAATTCCGCCTTTACCTGATAAGTTGCCATTACGATCAATAATAACCATATCTAATTTGACATTGGCAACACCACGCGCTGTCATACCAAGTTCTTTTGCTGCAGCTTTAGAAAGATCAATAATACGGTTGGAATGGAAAGGTCCTCTATCATTAATACGCACTACAACTTTTTTGTGGTTACGTAAATTAGTCACTAATACATAACTGTTCAATGGTAATGTTTTATGTGCAGCGGTGAAGAGTTTTTCATTATAAACCTCGCCACTTGATGTTCTTCTTCCTACAAATTTAGAATGATAAAAAGTCGCTTTGCCTTGCTTGGCATAATTTTTAGCTTCTTTTGAGGTAACGGTTCGATACCGTACACCTTTTACGATATAAGTTCTACTTGTGTTCTTTTTAGGATGATATTGTAACTTTGGACCCGCAATACCATAAACTTTCTTAGTTTCATTTTTTACTTCTGTCTTGGCTAACGCAACAGACGTCTGAAACAGAAAAAATAACGTAGCCAATACAGTTAAATATTTCTTTAGTTTCATATTAAATATGTTCCCTAACTTTCTTTGATTGCTCAAATGGAAATTAGCTTCCATGAGAAAGCATTCGTCGATGTGTATGTATTGACATTATTAACCCGAAACCGGCCATTAATGTCACAAATGAAGTCCCACCATAACTGATTAGTGGTAATGGAACTCCTACAACAGGCAAAATACCGCTCACCATACCAATATTAACAAAGACATAAACGAAGAATATCAATGTTAAAGCGCCAGTCAAAATACGACCAAAGGCATCTTGTGCTTTCGCACCAATAATTAATCCTCTCCCAATAATAAATAAATAGATCGTTAATAAAATAATAATCCCAACTAGACCGTGCTCCTCACTCAATACTGCAAAAATAAAGTCAGTATGCGGTTCAGGTAAGAATTCTAATTGTGATTGCGTTCCCATCATCCAACCTTTACCAAACAACCCACCAGAACCAATGGCAATTTTAGATTGAATAATATGATAACCTGCACCTAATGGATCCTTTTCTGGATCAAGCAAGGTTAATACCCGTGTTTTTTGGTAATCATGCATCAAGTAAAACCATAACACAGGAATAAAAGCTGCTACGCCAACGATGGCGGAAGCAATTAATTTCCAACTCATGCCAGCAAGGAATACCACGAAGATACCTGATGCTGCAACAAGAATTGATGTACCTAGGTCAGGTTGAATTGCAACTAATAACGTCGGTACGATAATTAACAGTAAGGCGATTACTGTATTTAATAAACTCGGCGGTAATTGACGTTTACCTAAAAAGGTTGCCACCATCAATGGAACCGAAAGTTTAATTAATTCTGAAGGCTGAAAACGGAATAAACCTAAATCCAACCAACGTTGTGCACCTTTACTGGTAGTTCCAATTAAATCTACTAAAATCAATAGGATAATACCTACAATATATAAGTAAGGTGCTATTTTTTGATAAAATCGCGGGGGTAATTGGGCAAAAATAAACATTACCGCAAACCCCATTGCCACTTGCATGACACGATTATCAAACATTTTTTCGCTACCGCCAGATGCACTATATAACACGATTAGGCCATAAATAACAACGACAATTAAACCTAGAAGCAGTTTTAAATCAATGTGTAACTTCTGCCATAAGGACACTATTGTATGTTTTTCGGTCATTGTGTCGATACTCCGCTAGGATTAAATTCACCATTTGTTTGTTTATGCGCAAAATAATAGTCAAAAATTTGTCTGACAATCGGTGCCGCATTTCCAGAACCACCACCAGCATTTTCCATAATAATGGTGACAATGACTTCTGGATTATCAAATGGGGCAAAAGCATTGAACCAGGCGTGGTCGTGCAGGTGCTTAGATAAATTTTTAGAATTATAAGTTTCATTTTCTTTCAAACTAAACACTTGCGCAGTACCTGATTTTCCCGCCACTTTGTAAGGCGTACCAACGAAAGCCTTTCTTGCTGTTCCATTAGGACTATTCACCACCCCATACATCCCTTGTTTAGCAATATTCCAAGAGGCTGTGGTCGGTTCGGTAATATCTGGGTAAGGGTGCTGATCTTGATAAGGTTCAACTTGGTTACCAATAATTTCTTGCATTAAATGTGGCGTATTCACTTTGCCATTATTGATTAAGATTGCTAACGCTTTGGCTAATTGTAATGGTGTCGCAGTCCAATAACCTTGTCCAATTCCAACAGGAATTGTATCTCCTTGGAACCATGGTTTTTTATACCGTTTTTGTTTCCATTCGCGGGTCGGCATCACGCCGTTAGTTTCTTCTAAAATATCTACGCCAGTAGATTGACCGAAGCCAAATTTTTGCATCCATTCTGAGAGACGATCAATTCCCATCTGATAAGCAACGTTATAGAAGAATGTATCAGAAGATTCTGTAATACCTTTGATTACATTTGTAGAACCATGCCCGGTTTTTAGCCAGTCACGGAAACGTTTTGTTGTATTAGGAATTGCAAAATACCCTGGATCATCGAAAGTAGTATTTGGCGTAATAACCTTTTCAGTCAATGCAGACACTGCAATAAAAGGCTTTACAGTAGAAGCTGGTGGGTAAGCGCCTTGTAATGCACGACTATATAAAGGACGATCACTATCATTCAATAAGCGTTGATAGTCGTTATAGGAAATACCATCTACAAATAGATTATTATCGTAACTTGGGGTAGATACCATTGCGAGAATACTACTGTCTTTTGGATTCATTACCACGACAGCTGCTTTTTGCTCCCCAAGTAAATTAAAAATATAACGTTGTAAATCCACATCTAAGGTCAAGCGAATATTTTTACCAGCAATCGCAGATTGTTCACGTAATTTACGAATGACTTTCCCTTGGCTATTGACCTCAACCTCTTCAAAACCGACTTGTCCATGTAGAACATCTTCATAATAGCGTTCAATCCCTAACTTCCCGATATCGTGTGTACCGGAATAATTTGCTTCTTTCTCTTCTTGTTTAAGGCGTTCTACATCGCGATCATTAATACGGGCAACATAGCCAAGAATATGGGTAAGTGGCTCACCATAGAGGTAGTGGCGTTTAAAATAAGGTTTAACTTCAATGCTTGGAAAGGCGTATTGATTAACAGAAAAACGAGCAATCTGTTCTTCGCTTAAATCGGCTTTTAATAAAATTGGTGTATAACGTTGTGAACGATGACGCTCTTTTTTAAAAGCCTCAATATCATCATCAGTAAGCCCGACGATTTGACGCAGTTGATTAAAGGTTTCGTCCAAATTATCGACTTTCTCAGGAACAATATATAAACCAAAGAAGGTTAAGTTTTCTGCCAAAATTTTATTATTTTTATCGTAAATAATGCCTCGAGTAGGGGCGATAGGCAGTAACTTAATCCGGTTTCCATTCGAGCGTGTTTGATAGGCCTCATAATTCACCACTTGTAAGTTATACAGATTGGTAATTAATACGCCAGTCAGAATTATTACACCAATAAATGAAATTAATGCACGACGCGCAAACAGATTACTTTCTGCTTGATTGTCACGAATCGTCTCCTTTTCTTGCAATAATTTCAAAAATTTCATCTTAATTATTCTCGATGATAGGGATGATTGGTGGTTAAACTCCAAGCACGATAAAGACTTTCAGCTACAACAATACGAACCAATGGATGTGGTAAAGTGAGCGGTGATAAAGACCAACTACGTTCAGCAGCCTGTTTACATTCAGGTGATAATCCTTCCGGACCACCAATTAATAAACTGACATCTCGACCATCTTGTTTCCAGCTTTCTAATTGTTGTGCTAACTGTGGTGTAGTCCAAGGTTTACCTGGAATATCAAGGGTAACAATCATACTATTTTTACCACAAGCAGCTAACATTAACTCACCTTCTTTTTCTAAGATTCGTTTAATATCTGCATTTTTGCCTCGCTTTCCAGCGGGGATTTCAATCAACTCAAGTGATAAATCCTTAGGAAAACGGCGTTGGTATTCTTCAAAACCGGCAGTTACCCAAGCAGGCATTTTAGTCCCTACGGCAATTAGCTGTATTTTCATTAGATTATGCCCAAAGTTTTTCTAATTGATAGAGATTGCGAGCTTCTTCCTGCATGATATGCACCATAACTTGCCCGAAATCAACTACAATCCAATCGCTTGTGTTAAAGCCTTCTGCACCAAAATTTTCAATCTGTTTTTGTTTGCAATTTGTCATTAAATTTTCGCCTAAAGAAGCGACGTGACGACTGGAGTTACCAGTGCAGATAATTAAATGATCAGTGATGGGTGATTTGCCTTTCACATCAAGAACTAAAATATCTTTTGCTTTTAAATTATCTAGTTCATCGACAATAATTTCTAACACGCTAAAGCCCTTTTTTGCTTAAAAAATGATACATCTTGAAAATTTAAGGGGCGAATTGTACCACGATATTTTTGTAGAGGGAAATTAGAACAAAATTGTGTGAGGTGAAAATTAGAGAATGCGATTTAAATCAAGTTACATAGCATATCAGTTTGTTGATAAAATCCTTTATGTTTCACTTTGTGACTCAGTAAATACATACTTAGCATTTCACCTTAAATTTAAGTTTATCAATAATCTGAACGGCCAAACTACATTAGTTTGACCGTTCTTTATTTAAGTAATAACCAGAATTATCGGCGACTAAAAGTTAATTTTGTTACTTGGTAAGCAAATAAAACTGCACCAAAAATTAAGATCACATCACCAATGGTACGTAACCAACGTAATACTTCTAAGAAATCTTGTTGCAAGAAGCCTTCACTACGTGCATACCATAAACCTTCACTAATGCTTGCTGAAACTTGGTATAAACCAACTGGTAATAAACTTAATGCAATCATTAACACTAAGCCTAAATTCATTGACCAGAAACCAACTTTCATCACTTTTTCATTAAATTCAAAGCTTGGTTTTAAGTAACGTGCCACTAATAACACAAACCCTAATGCTAAGAAGCCATATACCCCGAATAATGCCGCATGAGCGTGTACTGCGGTAGTATTTAATCCTTGTAAATAGAACAATGAAATTGGTGGATTAATTAAGAAACCAAATACCCCTGCACCAAGCATATTCCAGAATGCAACCGCAACGAAGCACATTAATGGCCAACGTAAACGTTTCATCCATGGTGTGGCGTGTTGATATGACCAATGTTCATAGGCTTCGTGACCAAGTAAAACAAGCGGTACCACTTCAAGTGCGGAGAATACTGCACCAGCCGCTAAAGCAGGTGTGGTAGTACCTGAGAAGTAAAGGTGATGTGCTGTTCCTGGTACGCCCCCCACTAAGAATAAGCTACCCGCTACTAATGAAGCAACTGTCGCACTACGATAACTCACTAATCCTAAGTTGTAGAATACAAAGGCTAACGCACAGGTTGCAAACACTTCAAAGAAGCCTTCTACCCAGAGGTGAACCACCCACCAACGCCAATATTCCATTACGGTAATACTTGAATGTTCACCATAGAATAGACCTGGACCATAGAATAGCCCTACACCGACAATAGAGGAGATGAAAATAGCAAGTAAATTTTTATCACCACCTTGTTTAAAGGCGTAACGTGTACAACGCAACATTAGCCATAACCAAACAAGGAAGCCAACAAATAATAAGATCTGCCAGAAACGACCTAAATCTAAATATTCATAACCTTGGTGTCCAAACCAGAAGTTTAACTCTGATGGAATTTGGTGACTTAAAGCGAAGAAGTTTCCTGCATAAGAACCAACAACCACAATCAATAACGCAAGGAATAAGAAATTAACCCCAAAGGCCTGATATTTTGGATCTTTACCGCCGTTAATCACTGGTGCTAAGAATAAACCAGCCGTTAAGAAACCTGTTGCAATCCAGAATAAAGCGGTTTGGATATGCCAAGTACGCACCAATGAATATGGAAATAGCTGGGAAATATCAATACCGTAGAATTTTTGTCCTTCTACTGTATAGTGAGCCAATACGCCACCTAACGCAACTTGCACCACAAATAACGCTAAGGTTAAGAATACATATTTACCTAATGCTTTTTGTGATGGGGTTAAATTTAATTTTAACAATGGATCGGTTGCAGGTGGTGTCGGTTCTTGATTTTGGTGATTACGTAAGAAAGAGTAACCCCAAACTAAGAAACCTACTCCAGCAATTAAACAAACCACTGAGATTAATGACCACATAATGTTTTCTGTGGTTGGTACATTATTAATTAATGGTTCGTGAGGCCAGTTATTGGTATAAGTTGCTTCTGCATTTGGACGATCAGTAGAAGCTGCCCAAGCTGTCCAGAAGAAGAATTCAGTAAGATGTTGACGTGCTTCTAAATTCGGTAGGGTGTTATCTTTCATCGCAAAGGATTCGCGAGTTGATAACATGGTCGGATCATCACCATAAAGTTTGATATAGTAATTCGCAGTTTCTTCAATCGCCTGTAATCTGGTTGGCGAGAGAACAACTTTACCCTCCTCGTTTACTCCACTTTGATGACGATACTCTTCTTGTAAAGCGACTTGTAACGCGGCTTGGGTTGGTTTATCTAACTCTTGATAGCTTTTGCCAAAAGCTGCTTTAGCGGTAATATCCAACCAAGCGGTTAATTCTCTATGTAGCCAATCTGCTGTCCAATCCGGTGCTTGATAAGCGCCATGACCTAATAAAGAACCTAATTCCATCCCGCCGGTAGTTTGCCATGCGGTTTGCCCTTTTAATACATCTTCCTTACTGATTACTGTTGTTCCATCTTGTGTAACATAAGCTTCAGGAATTGGTGGCGCTTGACGATAAACTTCTACGCCGAGATAACCTAATAAGGTAAATGTCAAAATTAATGTGGTTAATAAAATCATCCACAGCTTTTTATATTGTCCCATTTTGATTTCACTCCATAAGTTAAAGAAAATGGCATATCCAAACTTGAATTTTGTATTTAGAATCAACAAATACCTGACTAATTTAGTCAACTAAATACCTGACTGATTATATAAGTTATTATGCAAAAGGTAATACCTGTATCGGAGTAGTCTATTGATCTATCTTAAAATTTTGTGTTTTAAAACAACGGAAATCGATTAAATTTGATTTGTATAGTAGAGATAGATTTAAGGAATAATCTACTTGTTAATCCTCAAAGTATGAGTAAACAGGTTAATTTTTATCACTTATTGCAACTAATCTAGCCTATGCGCAACAGGTGAAGTATCACTAAGTCAAGAGATAACTAATTCTAAGAAAGACTAATCTTCTAAATATCAACATTGACATACAGCTAAAAAATTTCATTTGTAACTATTACAACTACCAAAAGCAGACATTATCCACCTACAATTTTAAATAAAATGGCTGAAATAACGGGATCACATCTTCGTGATATTGATGTTGTTCTGTATAAATTGTTAATTGGGAAGAGATAGGTAATGCTGAACACTGGTCTTTTACAAAACTTAATAAGATTCGTTGTGCTGTTTTGCCCTGTTTGGTGATCACCTCACATAGCCGTTCACAATGTAGTGGTAAATTTTGTGCTGTTACCTGTTCTAATAACTGAATTCCTGCTGTAAATGGCAGTACAAATTGGATCTTTCCTTGTTCTGTCACACAATGACTGGCTGCGATTAACCATTCTAAATGAGAAGAATTCCCCAGATAACGCGCCATTTCTCGATGATCATCTCGGCATTTATTGGCTGTGGCAAAATAAGGCGGATTAGCCACAATTAAATCGAATTGTTGTGAAGTATGTTGGCAAAAATGCACAACATTATCCTGAATAATTGATACCTTATTTGCCCAAGGCGACATCATCACATTTTCTTGTGCCTGCTGATAGGCGTTCTCTTCAATTTCCACTCCAACAAGACGACACTGTGATGCAGTTCTTTGTGCTAACATCAATGCAATTAATCCTGTACCACAACCTAAATCTAATACGGTTTTCGCTTCAGTAACATCTGCCCAAGCGCCCAATAAAACGCCATCTGTTCCGACTTTCATCGCACAGCGATCATGATAAATGGTGAATTGCTTAAATTGGAAACCTGCTCGCTTGGTCATTGAGAATATTATGTACAACAAGGATCGAATAAGGATATTTTAATAAAATTTCGCTATAATTCGAGGCTGATTTTATACTTTAGAGATTTTTTATGACTATTGCGACCTTTGCTGAATTTGAACTTGCTCCTGAATTATTAAAAGCATTAGATAAAAAAGGCCTTTCTCGTCCAACGGCTATTCAATGTGAAGCGATTCCTGCTGCGATGGATGCATACGATATATTAGGCTCTTCACCAACAGGAACAGGTAAAACAGTAGCGTTTTTATTACCTGCAATCCAGTATTTGCTCGATTTTCCACGGCGCAAACCTGGCGCACCACGAGTCTTAATTCTTACTCCAACACGTGAACTTGCCATCCAAGTTGCGGAACAAGCTGAACAATTAGCGTGTTTCACTTCATTAAGTATTGCTACTATTACCGGTGGTGTTGCTTATCAAAATCATGGCGAGATTTTTAATAAAAACCAAGATATTGTAATCTCGACACCAGGGCGTTTACTCCAATACATCAAAGAAGAAAACTTTGATTGTCGAGCTATTGAAATTTTAATTTTTGATGAAGCCGACCGTATGTTGGAAATGGGTTTTGGCCAAGATGCAGAACAAATTGCGGCAGAAACACGTTGGCGTAAACAAACGATGCTCTTTTCTGCAACGCTTGAAGGGGAATTACTAACCGATTTTGCCGAACGTTTATTGAATGAGCCAGTGGCAATCAATGCAGAACCAAGTCGCCGTGAACGCAAAAAAATTCAACAATGGTATTACCATGCAGATAATCGTGAACATAAAATCAAATTATTAGCACGCACTATTGTTGATGAACAAGTGAGCAAAGGCATTATTTTTGTTCGTAAACGTGAAGAAGTGCGCGAGCTTTCAGAAATTTTACGGAAACGTGGTATTAGAAGTGCCTATTTAGAAGGAGAAATGGCACAAACCCAACGTAATAATGCGATTGAGAAATTACGTGATGGTGTGGTAACTGTTTTAGTGGCAACCAATGTGGCTGCTCGTGGTATTGATATTGATGATATCTCTCACGTATTAAATTTCGATTTACCTTATAACGCCGATATTTATCTCCATCGCATCGGACGGACTGCCCGCGCAGGAAAAAAAGGTACTGCTATCTCTTTTGTTGAAGCACATGATTACCCCCTACTTGGTAAAATTCGTCGTTACACTGGTGAACTGCTTAAGCCTCGTGTGATTGCTGATCTTGCACCTCGTACCAAAGCACCAAAAGAGGGTGATCTAAAAAAAGTAAGCAAGAAACAAAAAGCACGGATTAAACAGAAAAAAGCAGAAACTAAAAAAGAAACCGCAAAGAAAAAGATGAAATTACGTCACCGTGATACCAAGAATATTGGTAAGCGTCGTGTTCCAACTGCCGTTCGCCTTGCTCAAGAAAATCAAGAGAGTAATAAACAATGATGTGGTTACTGCTATTTTTAGCAATCGTTTTGGAAGTCATTGGCACAACCAGCCTACGTTATAGTGATGGGTTTACTCAACCACTCTATACAGTAATTACATTAAGCTGTTATGCAGCAAGTTTCTTCTTATTATCAAAAATTGTGCAATCCATTCCTATTGGCATCACTTATGCAGTTTGGTCTGGCGTTGGTATTCTCTTTATTGCCCTTATTGGACGATTTTTGTTTAAGCAATATTTAGATCTAGCGGCAATGATCGGCATTGCCTTTATTTTAGTCGGCGTTTTAATTATTAATCTGTTCTCGCAAACTGCGGGACATTAATCGATTGAGGATTTTATGAAAATATCTCCATTTAGTGTCGTTATTTTAGCTGCGGGTAAAGGAACTCGTATGTATTCGGAATTACCAAAGGTATTGCATCAAATTGCAGGGAAACCTATGGTAAAACACGTTATTGATACTGTGGCGCAGCTTGGTGCAAATCAAATTCACCTTGTATATGGACATGGTGCAGATTTATTGCAACAACGTTTGCAAAATGAGCCTGTTAATTGGGTATTACAAGCTGAACAGCTAGGAACAGGTCATGCAATGCAGCAAGCCGCCCCATTTTTTGCAGATGATGAAACCATTGTGATGTTATATGGTGATGGACCATTAATTTCTGCTACAACTATCCAACAGCTATTATCAGCAAAACCAGAAAACGGCATTGCGCTATTAACCGTAAAATTGGATGGCCCAACTGGTTATGGACGTATTTTGCGTAAAAACAACCAACCAGATGGCAACATTATTGGTATTGTTGAACAAAAAGATGCTTCTCCAGAACAACTAAAAATTCAAGAAATTAATACTGGATTATTAGCGTGTGATGGTAAAAATTTAAAGAAATGGTTATCACAACTTACCAATAATAATGCGCAAAAAGAGTATTACATCACTGATATTATTGCGATGGCATATCAAGATGACCGCCAAGTTATTGCCGTCCATCCACAGGATCCAATGGAAGTTGAAGGGGTAAATAATCGCTTACAACTTGCTCGATTAGAACGCTATTATCAACAAACTCAAGCAGAAAAATTGCTTCTTGCTGGCGTTACCTTAGCGGATCCACATCGTTTTGATCTACGTGGTACGTTAACTCATGGTAAAGATGTAGAAATCGACATCAATGTCATTATTGAAGGAGATGTGAAACTTGGTAACCGTGTGAAAATTGGTGCAGGTTGTATCTTAAAAAATGTGGAAGTCGGTGATGATGTTGAGATTAAACCTTATTCTGTATTTGAAGATGCCATTATTGGGAAAGGCTCTCAAGTTGGCCCATTCTCTCGTTTACGTCCAGGTGCGAAATTATTAGAAAATACACACGTTGGTAATTTCGTTGAAATTAAGAAAGCGACTATCGGCGTAAACTCCAAAGTAAACCACTTAACTTATGTGGGGGATGCGGTAATTGGTAAAGATTGCAATATTGGTGCTGGTGTTATCACTTGTAATTATGATGGTGCGAATAAATTCCAAACTACCATTGGTGACAATGTCTTTGTTGGTTCTGATGTGCAGCTTGTTGCACCTGTGACTGTCGCGGATGGAGCAACAATTGGTGCTGGTTCAACTATTACTCGTGATATTGCTGAAGGCGAATTAGTGATTACCCGTGTACCGCAAAAACATATTCAAGGTTGGAAGCGTCCAACGAAGAAAAAAGATTAACTCTTAACCAAAAATGCAGCGAAATTTCGCTGCATTTTGTTTATTTTTGTGATCCCTGCCATATTTCTGAAATTAAAAGTATCCTCCATATTTACAACAATAATGGAGTGGATTTATCATTAGTTCATCTTTTAATCCATTCAAATGCAGTATCAAAGAATGGTCTATTCACAAACTCTAAGGGTGATACTATGAAATTACAAAAAACTTTTCTCCATTCGATGATTGTTGCGGGTCTTTCTGTAGCTGCTTTTGCTGCACAAGCAGGTCAATATCCAGATCTTCCTGTTGGCATTAAAAGTGGTGGTGGTGCATTAATTGGCGATACCGTATATGTAGGTTTAGGTTCTGGTGCAAATAAATTTTATGCACTTAATTTAAAATCTGCACCAGAGGGTTGGAAAGAAATTGCAGCATTCCCTGGTGGCGACCGTTCACAACCTGTTGTAAGCGCTGTTGATGGCAAACTTTATGTCTTCGGTGGTTTACAAAAGAATGAAAAAGGCGAATTACAACTCGTAAACGATGCATATAGTTATAACCCTCAGGATAACACTTGGACTAAATTACCTACCCGTTCGCCACTCGGTCTTGTCGGTGCAACTGGGGTAAATTATGGTGATAAAGTATTTGTGGTTGGTGGTTCTAACCTTTCTATCTTTAATGGTTATTTCCAAGATTACACCGCAGCAGGTACTGATAAAGCGAAACAAGAAGCTGTAATGGGGGCTTACTTCAATCAACGCCCGCAAGATTACTTCTTTAACACCACATTCTTTAGTTATCAACCATCTACCAACAAATGGCGTAACGAAGGCCAATTACCATTCTCTGGCCGTGCTGGTGCTGCCGTAACTGTTAAAGGTGACGTTATTACCGTCATTAATGGTGAAATTAAGCCAGGATTAAGAACTGCAGAAGCAAGCCAAGGTAAATTTAACAAATACGGTACTGTTGATTGGAAAAAACTCCCTAACTTACCTGCACCAGAAAAAGGTTCAGTACAAGAAGGTTTAGCTGGTGCTTATGCAGGATACAGTAATGGTCATTTATTAGTGACTGGTGGTGCTAACTTCCCTGGTGCAACTAAACAATTTAAAGAAGGCCAACTCTTTGCGCATAAAGGACTTAAGAAAGCTTATCCAGCAGAAGTATTTAGCCTAGACAAAGGTAAATGGAAACAAATTGGTACATTACCTTACGGTTCAGGCTACGGTGTCGCTGTTTCTTATGACAATAAAGTTTTATTAATTGGTGGAGAAACTGACGGTGGTAAACCATTAACAGCTGTTAGAACAATTAGCTTCGATGGTAAGAAATTAACCGTTGAATAATTTCAACTTCTCCTCTTGAGTTATTTTTGCAGGCATGGGTACTCTCCTCCATGCCTTTTTTTATTTTATGATTAAAGTTACTCCCCCTTTTGTTTTTATCCAGATTAATGAGAAATTTGTCATTGTCCTTAGTCACTCTTTGCAAGTAAAACCTTAAATTTGATCCTATTAAGTAGTACACTATTAACTCTTGTTCACTATTATATTGAGGCTACCATGAAACCTTTTTTAATTGCTCCATCAATCCTTTCCGCTAATCTTGCTCACTTAGGTGATGATGTTAAAAATGTTCTTGCAGCAGGTGCTGATGTTATTCATTTTGATGTAATGGATAACCACTATGTACCAAATCTCACCTTTGGCCCAGCCATTTGTGAAGCATTACGTAATGATGGGATTACTGCACCGATTGATGTGCATTTAATGGTAAAACCCGTTGACCGCATTATTCCTGATTTTGCTAAAGCTGGAGCAACCTCGATCACTTTTCATCCTGAAGCCAGTGAACATATTGATCGATCTTTACAATTAATTCGAGATCACGGCTGCCAAGCTGGGCTTGTTTTTAATCCAGCTACACCATTAAGCTATCTCGATTATGTAATGGATAAAATTGATATTATTTTGATTATGTCTGTTAACCCTGGATTTGGCGGACAATCCTTTTTACCATCTGCATTGCATAAATTACAGCAGGCTCGCCAACGTATTATTTCCAGTGGTCGAGATATTCGCCTTGAAGTGGATGGTGGTGTCAAGGTTAATAATATTGCCGAAATCGCTCGTGCTGGAGCAGATATGTTTGTTGCTGGTTCCGCTATTTTTGGTCAGCCTGATTATAAACAAGTGATTGATGCGATGCGTCAACAACTTGCCACAATTAACAAATCATAAGGAAGTATAATGAGTCAATTTAAAGCTATTGGGTTTGATTTAGACGGTACTCTCGTTAATAGCTTACCAGATCTCACTCTTGCCGTAGGCAATACATTACAAGAATTCAATTTACCTAGACCAGAAGAAGCATTAGTTCTTACTTGGATTGGTAATGGAGCAGATATTTTATTAAAACGTGCTCTTGATTGGGCTGGGGTAGAACCTGACACAGATCACCTACAACAAATGAAAGCTTGCTTTAATTTTCATTATGGTGAAAATATTTGTAACCGCAGTGTGCTCTATCCCAATGTAAAACAAACTTTACTCGCATTAAAACAACAAGGATTCACTTTAGCTGTGGTAACTAATAAACCAACACAGCACGTATTACCCGTTTTAAAAGCATTTGGTATTGATCAACTTTTTGCTGAGACCTTAGGCGGTCAATCTTTACCAGCGATTAAACCACATCCGGGCCCATTGTTTTATTTATGTGGCAAATTCGGTATTTTACCGAGTGAATTACTCTTTGTCGGGGATTCTAAAAATGATATTTTAGCCGCTCGTGCTGCTGGATGTTCTGTGGTTGGTTTAATTTACGGTTATAACTATAATATCCCTATTGCTGATTCTAAACCTGATTGGGTATTTAGTGATTTTGCAGAAATTTTAACCATTGTGTAATCGAATTAAGGAAATAAAATGAGTAAAAAACCTATTGTATTTAGTGGCGTTCAGCCTTCTGGCGAATTAACTATCGGTAATTACCTTGGAGCATTACGCCAATGGGTAAAAATGCAAGATGACTATGAGTGCCTTTTCTGTGTTGTAGATTTACATGCAATTACAGTTCGCCAAGATCCTGAAGCCTTACGTAAGGCAACACTTGATGTCCTTGCTCTTTATCTCGCCTGTGGCATTGATCCAAATAAAAGTACAATTTTCGTTCAATCCCATGTTCCAGAACATGCACAATTAGCTTGGGTATTAAATTGCTATACTTATTTTGGTGAAATGGGCAGAATGACCCAATTTAAAGATAAATCAGCACGTTATGAAGGGAATGTTAGCGTTGGTTTATTTACTTATCCGGTCTTAATGGCAGCGGATATCTTATTGTATCAAGCAAAACAAGTGCCAGTTGGTGATGACCAAAAACAACATCTTGAAATTACTCGTGATATTGCACAGCGTTTTAATGCTCTTTATGGCAATATTTTTACGATCCCAGAAGTCTTTATTCCAAAAGCTGGGGCACGTGTAATGTCTTTACTTGATCCAACCAAGAAAATGTCTAAATCTGATGACAATCGCAATAATGTTATCGGTTTATTAGAAGATCCAAAAGCCGTAGCGAAGAAGATTAAACGTGCAGTTACGGATTCTGAAGAACCGCCTCGCGTAAAATTTGATATTGAAAACAAACCAGGTGTATCTAACTTACTCAGTATCTTGTCTGCAATTACTGATAAATCAATTCCTGAGCTTGAAGCTGAATTTGAAAGCAAAATGTATGGACATCTGAAGAATGCTGTTGCTGAGGAAGTCAGCTCAATGCTTACTCAATTACAAGAACGTTATTATCATTATCGTAATAACGAGGAATTACTAAACAAAATTCTACACGAAGGTGCTGAAAAAGCACGAGCAAAAGCTAAAGAAACATTAGATCAAGTTTATCAAGCAGTTGGTTTTGTTAAATAACTCTAAAAATACCCTAATTAGTAGGGTATTTTAGAAAAAATAAAAAAGTTGGTAATGATAATTTCTTATAATTCTTACCAACTTATTTTTGTGTATTAAGATTTAGACTGCTGTAAATGCAAAATAGGGAAAGGCTTTCCTGTAGGATCAAGCTCATCTCTCCCGATAATTTCATATCCCATACGAAAATAAAAGGTGTAGTAGACAAA
>NZ_JTJR01000030.1 GCF_001678475.1 Gallibacterium genomosp. 3
TTATTGGAATGAGGAGTAGCAAGTGTGCGAGGGCGTACTTTCTTTTGCCTACTTTTCTTTATACGCATAAAGAAAAGTAGGTCGCCCTTTAGGGCGAAAACTAAATACTAATTAGAACAAAAATTTTTAAAAACTATTAAACTTTGCCATCAAACTGAGTGCAGATTACTGTACTTATGAACCAGTTTAACGAATTCTAGCTAAACCATCCGCTAAATCAGCGATCAGGTCATTACAATCTTCTAACCCTACATGAATACGTACTAAACTGCCTGTCAGCTTACGTGCTATATTTGGTCGAATACGGGCAATTTCTTCAGGTTGATTCACTAAAATTAATGATTCATAGCCACCCCATGAATACGCCATCGTAAATAAATTGAAATGATCTAGGAATGTAGCAACTTCTTGATCATCTAAGCGTTTGTTTAATTCAAAAGAGAATAAACCACTTGCTCCATGGAAATCACGTTGGAAAAATTGATGCCCTGGACAACTTGGTAGGGCTGGATGATAGACAGCTTTTACCTCTGGTTGTTCAGCTAACCAGCGTGCAATTTTGAGACTACTTTCACCATGTTGTTGCAAACGCAATGCTAAAGTACGAATTCCTCGTGCTGTCATGTAAGCTGTGTCTGCATCCACCATTTGCCCCATAAGATAAGATTGCTCACGTAATTGATCCCAAGTACGTTCATTCGCTACTGCAGTACCAATCATACCATCAGAATGGCCAACCAAATACTTAGTACCCGCTTGAATCGAAATATCAATATCATGTTGCAAAGCTGGAAATAACAAGCCACCTGACCAAGTATTATCAATCATAATGATCATTTCTGGCTTTTTCGCGCGTATTGCCTGAACCATACTTGGAATATCGGCAACTTCCATCGTTAAGGAGCTAGGTGCCTCCAAAAATACGACTTTTGTATTGTCTTGAATTAGCTCAGCAATGTGTTCACCAATCATTGGATCGAAGAAGGTTGTTTCTACACCTAATTTTTTTAGCATCACTTGACAAAACTCTTGAGTTGGCTCATAAGCAGCACCAGTAACTAAAATATGATCACCTTGTGCGACAAATGCCAACAAACTATTACTAATTGCTGCTGCTCCACAAGGGTAGAGATAACAACCTGCTCCACCTTCTAATTCACACATTAAATCTTGTAAAGCAAAATGGGTCAGCGTCCCTCTACGCCCATAAAATAGGGCTTGTTTAGTCCGTTGACGTGTTGCCGCTTTTTTATCAGCAACAGTATCAAAAACTAAAGATGAAGCACGCTGAATAACAGGATTAACACTACCCTGGGTCACTCGATTTTTACGACCAGAATGAATAAGTTGAGTGTTTTTTTGCTGTATTTGAGTTATCATTATTAACACCTCTCTTGCTAAATATATAGTTTCACATTAATTGATTTGATAGATAAAAACAACTGTATATTCAATAGAGAAAGCGGTATCTTTTACCCCGTTAAAAACAACGAGCTAATTTAAATCTTTCGTTGTTTTTCCTCATAATAATCATTAATTAGATACTCACAAGGAGATAGTTATGGTATTAGTAACTCGTCAAGCACCAGATTTTACTGCATCAGCTGTTTTAGGTAACGGTGAAATCGTTGATAATTTCAATCTTAAAAAACATATCGAAGGTAAAGCAGCAGTTGTTTTCTTCTGGCCTTTAGACTTCACTTTCGTTTGTCCATCAGAAATCATTGCATTTGATCACCGTTATCAAGAATTCAAAAAACGTGGTGTTGAAGTTGTTGGTGTTTCTATCGACTCTCAATATACTCACAATGCATGGCGTAAAACTCCAGTAGATAAAGGCGGTATTGGTGAAGTTCAATTCGCTATGGTTGCTGACGTTAAACACGAAATCGCTGAAGCTTATGGTATCGAACACCCAGCTGCCGGTGTTGCATTACGTGCATCTTTCTTAATTGATAAAAACGGTGTTGTTCGTCACCAAGTTGTTAACGATCTTCCATTAGGTCGTAACATTGATGAAATGCTTCGTATGGTTGATGCTCTTGCATTCCACGAAGAACACGGTGAAGTTTGCCCAGCTCAATGGTCAAAAGGTAAAGAAGGTATGAAAGACAACCCTGAAGGTGTTGCTGCATACTTGAAGAAAAATGCTGAGCAACTTTAATTGTTAATCACTTTTCATTCTTAGCCCCACATTACGTGGGGCTTCATTTTTTAGAAAAAATATCACTCAACGAAACATTATTCATCCAATTTATAAGCAAAATTTGATCTAGTCCAACCAATTTTGCAAGATTTTCCTTTTATAAATCTATTATTCCTATACAATAAACGGCATTTATTAAAAAAGGGGACATAAAAATGCCTAAAATACTTCTTGTTGATGACGATATCGAATTTACAAATTTATTATCTGAAGTCTTAGCAATGGAAAGTTTTGATGTAGAGATTGTTCATAATGGTGAGGATGCATTAAATCAATTAAACCCTAGTATTGATCTCATTCTATTAGATATCATGATGCCAAAACTTAATGGAATTGAAACATTAAAGAAAATTCGCCAAAAATACGCAATACCAGTATTAATGTTAACCGCTAGAGGTGATGATGTTGATAGAATTTTGGGCTTAGAGTTAGGTGCAGATGATTATCTTTCAAAACCGTTTAATGATCGTGAATTAGTTGCTCGAATTAAAGCTATCCTACGTCGTGTTAATACTGCTGAAGAAACAAAAAACACCAATAATACCTTAGAAATTGACACGTCAAATGATTCTAAAAATATTCATTTTGATGACATTATGCTATATCCAGGACGTCAACAGGTTATGTATCAAGGACGAGATCTTGAACTAACCGGAACTGAATTTGCATTATTACATATGCTCATTCGTAATCCTGGTCTAATTCTTTCAAGAGAATTACTTTCTATTGAGATCTTAGGCAAACGCCTAACACCATTTGATCGTGCAATTGATATGCATATGTCGAATTTACGTAAAAAATTACCACCACGAAGAGATAATTTACCTTGGTTTAAAACGCTCAGAGGACGGGGTTATCTCTTAATTACTGATAAATAACATTATCTGATTAAAATTGGTAATAAATTAATAGAACCCTTGTTTCCAAGAAATAAGGGTTTTATTGTACTTAAAAGTATTATTTATGAAAAAACGTATCTCCAAGCCATTTACTTCATTAACAGGACAAATCTATCTTTTCTTTATTCTTATCTTTTGTATTTCATTCACTATTGCTGCCATATTGCCTTCCTTTGATGCAAGAAAATACTCTACTCTTGATGATGAAGAAATTAAATTTTATCAAGAAATTATTTTCTCTATGACAGAAAAAACCAAGCTTGAGGGGGTATTTCGTATTCAGAAGCAAGTTGAATTTGTTGAAAAAGAAAAGCACTTAAGATTTGCTATAGTAAGTAAAACTAGAAAAATATTAAATGTTAACTCTCAAGATCATCAAAATTTAAAGGAGTTTTTTAGTCGTTCACATAATCCTTTATACCCACAAAAAAAGCAATTTAATAACTCAGAGTTTATCGGTCCTTTTATTATAAATTTATCTCATAATAAGGAAAATCTTCCTAGTTATTATATTTATTTTATTGAAAACATTCCGCCAATACATCCTTTTATTAAAGAATTTTTTGATAATTATTTATTAATGCTATTAGTAATAATTTCTCTCTCAGCTCCTATATTATTTATTCTTTCTTACCATATTACTCACTCTATCACTAAATTACGTAAAGCAGTAAATAATGTGGCTATGGGACATTTTACTATTAATCCTGAATTAGAAACTGAAGGTCCAGTAGAAATTCGTGCAGTAGGAAAAAGCTTTAACCAAATGGTGACTGCAGTTGAAAATTTATTAAATTCTCAAAAAAGAATGCTTTCTGATATTTCTCATGAATTAAGAACCCCTCTCGCTCGACTCAAACTTTCTGCAGCGATTATTCGCCGTCGTCATGGTGAAACACCTGAATTAGCAAGAATAGAAACAGAAGCTGAACAATTAGAACAAATGATCTCTGATATTTTAAATATCTCTCGTCAGCAAATTAATAGTCATCTTGAACATGAAATCTCCCCAATTACAGATATTTGGGATGAAGTAATAGAAAATACCCGTTTTGAAATTGATCAATTAAATAAAGAAGAACATACAAATAAACAGTTAATTATCGAAAATCATATTGAAAATGTAGATCGTTATTTTATTAATGGAAATATTTCAACGCTGGCCGGCGCATTAGAAAATATTATTCAAAATGCGAAAAAATATGGCAATCAAATAATCAAACTGTCCTTCTTTATCAAAAAAGATCAACTAATTATTCATATTGAAGATGATGGTAATGGCATTGACCCTATCGAATATAAACAGATTTTTGAGCCATTTTATCGGGTCGATACGGCACGTACACGAGAGTCTGGTGGTTTTGGATTAGGTCTTGCAATCGTATCTAATACAGTTAAACAGCATAATGGCACTATCGAAGCGATGCAAAGTGAATTAGGTGGATTACTAGTAAAAATCCGATTACCTTTATGGTTTGATTAGAAAAATAGAATTTTTGTGATACAAATTACAAAAAAAAGATTTAATTGTTAAATAATATAAAATTCTTATTCTTTTTACCCTTTAGTTATGTTATGGTTTCGTTCATTTGCTAATCCTATAACAATTAATCGAGGTCTATGAATGGAAGCCTTTCATAATCTAATCAATCAAATTAATGAGCCTTTGTGGAATATTGTAATTGTTACCTTATTAGGAACAGGGCTTTACTTCACACTCTCACTATTCTTTGTTCAAATTCGTTTATTACCGCAAAGTATTCGAGAAATGCTTGGCGGAAGAAATGTTGAATGCAAGCACGCAATTTCGCCATTCCAAGCGTTTGTTACTGGGCTAGCAAGTCGAGTTGGTGTTGGTAACATCGCTGGCGTATCTATTGCAATTACAATGGGTGGACCGGGTGCCGTATTCTGGATGTGGGTTACTGCACTACTTGGTATGAGTAGTGCCTTTGCTGAATCTTCTTTAGCCCAATTATTTAAAGTTAAAGATCTTGCCGGACATTTCCGTGGCGGTCCAGCATACTACATTACTTCAGGATTAAAACAACGTTGGTTTGGCTGGTTATTTGCTATCTCTCTTATTCTAACTTACGGCTTTGTATTTAATGCCGTTCAATCCAATACCATTGCAGAAGCCAGTAACGGCGCTTGGGGGTTCTCTCCACAAGCTGTTGGTGTCGTGTTGGTGATTCTTACCGCACCAATGATCTTTGGTGGGATCCGTAGAATTTCACGCATTGCTGAAGTATTAGTACCATTTATGGCATTTCTTTATCTCGCTATGGCGATATATATTCTCTTCAATAACTTAAGCATTGTTCCACAAACCTTAAACCTAATTATTTCTTCTGCGTTCAACTTTGATGCTGCTGCAGGTGGATTCTTTGGTGCAGTATTCTCACAAGCAATGATGTATGGTATTAAACGTGGTTTATACTCTAACGAGGCAGGGATGGGTTCAGCACCAAATGCAGCAGCAAGCGCTGATGTCAAACACCCTGTTAGCCAAGGATTAATTCAAATGTTAGGAGTGTTTGTAGATACCATCATTATCTGTACTGCAACCGCTGTAATCGTCTTACTTTCTGGTGAGTCTTTAACCTCAGGAGTAAGTGGTGCCCAATTAACACAATTAGCCATAGAACATCAAGTCGGCCCTTGGGGGAAAGATTTCCTTGCAGTGATTCTATTTATGTTCGCTTTTTCTACTATTATTGGTAATTATGCTTATGCAGAAGGGAACATTCAATTTATTAAAAATAATCCAACTGTGATTATGATTTTCCGAATGCTCGTCTTAGCAATGGTTTATTTTGGCGCTGTACAAAAGATGGCACTTGTGTGGGATATGGCAGATACATTTATGGGGATTATGGCAATGATCAACCTAATTGCTATTTTGCTACTTTCTCCAATTGTGATTCTCTTATTAAAAGACTATCAATCACAACTTAAAACAACAAAAGAACCAGAGTTTAAAGTAGAAAATTATCCTCAACTGATCAATAAAGTGAAACCAAATATTTGGCGTTAATCAGCAATAAAAATGGCAGATCATCAATCTGCCATTTTCCTTATCCGTTCAATCCTTATGCTTGACCAATAATTCCTTTATGACGCAATAATGCATCTAACTTAGGTTCTCTGCCTCTGAAACGCTTAAAGAGCTCCATTGGCTCTTCCGAACCACCACGAGTTAAAATATTATCTAAGAAAGACTTACCTGTTTCTGGATTAAAAATTCCCTCTTCTTCAAAACGCGAAAAGGCATCCGCAGAAAGGACTTCTGCCCATAAATAACTATAATAGCCAGCGGCATAACCACCCGCAAAAATATGGCTAAAACTATGCGGTGTTCTTACCCAAGTTGGCGTTTTCACTACAGCAACATCCTGTTTGACTTCAGCGGAAATTGTTGCAACTTGCTCTGATTTAGTTGGATCAAATTCATAGTGTAAGCGGAAATCAAATAAACCAAACTCTAGTTGACGCAAGACAAACATAGCAGCTTGGAAATTTTTCGCTTTGATTAATTGAGCTAACTTCTCTTTTGGTAACGGCTCTCCTGTTTGATAATGGCCAGAGATAAACTGTAATGCCTCCTCTTCCCAACACCAATTTTCCATAAATTGGCTTGGTAATTCGACTGCATCCCATGGTACACCATTAATTCCTGATACATCGCCAGTTTCAATTTTTGTCAGCATATGATGGATACCATGCCCAAACTCATGGAATAATGTCGTCACTTCATCATGAGTAAAGAGTGCCGGTTTATCGCCAATTGGACGATTAAAGTTACATACTAAATAAGCTACCGGTTTTTGTAATGAACCATCTAATTTACGTTTACGACTAATACAATCATCCATCCATGCACCACCACGTTTATGTTCACAGGCATAAAGATCAAGATAAAAACTTCCTCTTAGCTCATTATTTTCATCAATTAAATCAAAGAATCGTACCTCTGGATGATAGGTATCCACATCAAAACGTTCAACAGCTTTAATTTTAAAAATTCGCGAAACCACTTCAAACAGACCCGATAATACGCGATCTTCTGGAAAGTATGGGCGTAACTCTTCATCATTAATTGCAAATAATGCTTGCTTTTGTTTTTCGCTATAAAAAGCAATATCCCAAGCAGCCAACTCTTCAACGGCGAAATGTTCACGACAAAACTGCTGTAATTCTGTAAATTCTTTTTCGCCTTGCGCTTTGGAACAACTTGCTAAATTTTGCAAGAAATCTAATACTTGTTTTGGACTTTCTGCCATCTTGGTTGCTAGTGATAAATCTGCATAGGTATCAAACCCGAGTAATTTTGCTAGCTCATAACGTAAAGTAAGAATCTCTTGCATAATTGGGGAGTTATCCCATTTACCCGCATTTGGCCCTTGATCAGAGGCTCTGGTCGTAAACGCTCGGTACATTTCTTCACGTAAAGCACGATTTTCACAATAGGTCATTACAGGTAGATAACTTGGAAACTCTAATGTAAAACGATACCCTTCCACGCCTTTACTTTCTGCAGACGCTTTCGCTGCTTGCAATGCACTTTCTGGTAAACCAGCGATTTCTTTCACATCCGTAATCACCTTTTCCCAACCCATCGTTGCATCAAGTACATTATTACTAAATTGGGAACTTAATTCTGATAAACGTGCAACAATTTCGGCATAACGTTGCTGTTGTTCTGCCGGAAGAGAAATACCAGATAACTCAAAATCACGTAGGCTATTTTCAATCGCTTTTTGTTGATCTTTTGCTAAGCTAGCAAATTCTGGGCTGTTTTTTAGTTGTAGATAGGCTTTATATAGTCCTTGATGTTGCCCCACCCAAGTACCGTATTCAGACAGTAATGGTAAACAAGCTTGATAAACTTCTCGTAATTCTGGGCTATTTTTCACTGAGTTTAGATGTGCAACAGGCGACCACGCTTTACTTAATTTGTCATTGACTTCAGCCAATGGTAAATAGAAATTTTGCCAAGTTAATTCTGGCTGTTTTAACACCTCTTCTACGGTATCACGACATTGTTGAATTAATTGGCTAATCGCTGGTTGGATATGTTCTAATTTAATTTTTGAAAATTCAGGTAATCCTTTTGGATCTAATAATGGGTTTGACATAATAGTTATCCTTATAAAAAAATACGTTCCTAGTTATTGGGGATAAGCTTCAGATTTCAACCACATCATACCATTCAACCCATATTATTTTCTCTTTTTCTATCATAGAGCAAATCAATATAGCCCTATGGCTACTTGTACCATAATCAATAAAAATGAAATTTTCTTTTCAATTCCTAGTAAGATATCTTAGAATGTTGATTACATTTCACTCACTACGCATAAAAATATGAATAAATCAATCAAAGTCGAACAATTAGAATATCAAATCAGAGAACGTTATGACTCTCTAAGTAAACGATTAAAACAAGTTGCCAAATATATCCTAGATAACCCAAATAGTGTGGTATTTGATACTGTTGCGGTGATTGCTGAACGGGCAGAGGTTCCGCCTTCAACATTAATTCGTTTTGCTAATGTTTTTGATTTTAGTGGTTTTAATGAAATGAAGCAGGTGTTTAAAGAAAGCCTGATGGAATCTACTGCTGACTATAAAGAAAGGGCTGAACTTTTTCATAAAATGGATGCAGAAAATACCCAACAGAATAGTCCAGAAAATATTTTAGCCGTTTTCGCTCATGCTAATGCCACAGCATTAACACAACTTGCTACAAATATTGATAGCAAGCAACTCAACAATGCAGTGAAATTATTAGATTCTGCCAATAATATTTTTATTATTGGGTTAAAGCGTTCTTATAGTATCGCTTGTTATTTAAATTATGCGTTACACCATCTGAACCGCCGCTCCTATATCATTGACGGATTAGGTGGAATGTTTGAAGAACAGTTAAATTTGATTAAACCTGGTGATGTTGTAGTGGCAATTAGCTTTGCCCCTTATGCCAAAGAAACACTGAATATCTTAGATTCCGTTGCTAAAGAAGGGGTAAAACAGATTGCAATCACCGATAGCCAACTAAGTCCGTTAGTGAGTTTTAGCGATATTTCTTTTGTCATCAAAGAAGCTCATATCAACGGCTTCCGTTCTCAATGTTCAACAATGAATCTAGTGCAAAGTTTAGCGATCTCTTTAGCATTCCAACAAGAAGATAATCTGTAACTAGGCATTAAGGTTTTATTTTTATTTTTATTTTTATTCCTATTACTATACCAATGACAAAAAATAACCTAACCTCGAAAGGTTAGGTTATTGGGCTTACTCTCCTACTTAAAACTATTGCTTAACCGCGATATTTTTTCCAAAGATGGATCAATTTACGATATTTCTCTGAAACGGCACTAATTAATGCTTGATCATCTAATTGATTTGCTAGCCATTGTGCAGACGGTTCACCAAAAATTGTTCTACCTACCGCAAATCCTTTCACCATTGGAGCTAATGCTGCTTGTTTGAATGTTTCATCAAAAACACTCTCTGGTGCATCTAGGCCTAAAATTAAGATACCTCGACAATATTTATCATTAGCATTGATTACCGCTGTAAGTTGTTGCCAAGTGATTGATGTCATTCCTGGAAGTTTCCACCAATCTGGTTTAATACCTAATTGATATAAATGGCTAATGATTTCAACATAGTACGCTTCATTTTGCTCCATATCTTTTGGCAGAATAATTTCTAACAATAATTCATGACCTGTACGGCAACACGCTTGATACACTTCTAACAATTTAGCATCTTGGCGTTGTTTGATGTTTTCATTGTCATTTGGATGATAGAATGCTAAACATTTCACTACATGCTCTTTTGGCCAAGAAATCAACTGACTACCCAAGTCACCATGCTCTAGTTCTAATGGGCGTGATGCTGGTTTTTCAATAGGGCGACCAATCCACCATTTTTTACCTGTAATCGCATTTAGAGCATCTTGACCGTAAGTGGTATCCGCTAAAATTCCTGCGTGTCCATCATAGATACCTTCTTCTTTTGCCGTTTGCTCTGCTGCTTGTAGTAATAACTGTTTAAGTTGTGGAATTCGTTTTACATCTGCACCACATTTTTCCGCCATTTCCTCTAACTGTAAACGGTGATCAAAGGCAAAAATGCAAAGATTATCCCATTCTTGTTTCCGTGTTGTTACTCGGTGTAAATGGTTAAGTGTACTATCTAGATCAGGACGAGGGACTGATTCTGCACGAGAGAGATAGTCATCTAATTCAGCTTTAGTTGGCATTGCAGGTGCACAACCATGGCGAGAAACAACTAATGCACCACACGCATTTGCATAACGACAAGCTTGTTCCCATCCTTCTTCATTAACATAGCCACGCAATAAGCCAGACATAAAGGCATCTCCAGCACCTAATACATTTAATACAGCAACCCGAACACCATACACATTTAAGCCACCATCAATATCATCTGGGATCTCACCTTCAAATACTGAACAACCTAAAGCACCACGTTTACAAACTAATGTTGCATTTGAAAATTTACGTACATTTTTTAATGCTGTTAATGTATCTGTTGAACCGCCTGCAATATGGAACTCCTCTTCTGTTCCTACTAATACATCAAAATGATGCAATACTTCTTGCAAAGATTTTGTTACGGCTTCTGAATCAATATAACGTGTTTCACCATCACCTAATGAGGTTAATCCCCACAATACAGGTCGATAATCAATATCTAATAAACGTTTAGTACCATTACGACCTGCATATTCTAATGCTGTCAATACTGCATGACGAGTTTTTGGATGTGATAGATGAGTACCTGTAATTGCTAAAGCTTTTGCTGAAGCAATATACTCTTCGCTGAAATCATCTGCGGTAATAGCCATATCAGCACAATTATCACGATAAAAAATGAGTGGGAAAGTTTCAGTATCTTTAATACCTAGAATAACTAATGCGGTTAAACGTTCTTTATCCGTAATTAAATGGCTCGTATCTACCCCAACGCTTTGTAACTCTTCACGTAAAAAACGCCCCATATGTTCATCACCAACACGGGCTAACATTGAAGATTTTAAACCTTGAATTGCGGTACCATAAGCAACATTACCTGATGAACCACCCAAATATTTAGAAAAATTGCTTACATCTTCTAAACGGGAACCTATTTGTTGTGAATACAAATCTACTGCAACACGGCCTAAACAAATTACATCTAATGTTTTAGACATTTCCTGCCTCCTAAAAAATCAGTGCCACTTCACATTTAAAGAAAATAAAAAATCTATCGATTTTAATTTTAGAATAAAAATTTCAATTTTCCACATATTATGATCTTTTTTGCGAGAGAGATCTCAAAATTTTTCATTTTTATAGTAAAAAAGAACTGCTTTTCGATTAAATCAACTGAAAGATAACTGAATTATGCCTTAGATTTATGCAAATTTTTTTAAAATAGTTGATCCACCTCTCAAAAATGAAATTTATATTTCATATTTCGTTTTATTGGAAAATTTTTTGAGTAGAATAACAACCAATCAATCTTAATTGAGAAGATGAATTAAGGAGAAGTCAATGAAAACTCAACGCCTTACAGTTGCGCAAGCACTCGTAAAATTCTTAGATAATCAATATGTTGAAGTCGATGGTAAAGTTACAAAATTTGTGAAAGGTATCTTTGCAATTTTTGGTCATGGTAATGTACTTGGTTTAGGTCAAGCCTTAGAACAAGACAGTGGTGAATTAATTGTCCATCAAGGTCGCAATGAGCAAGGTATGGCTCACATTGCAACTGGATTTGCTAAACAAAAATTAAGAAAACAAATTTATGCTTGTACTTCTTCTGTTGGTCCAGGTGCAGCAAATATGATTACAGCTGCCGCGACAGCAACAGCCAACCGTATTCCATTATTACTATTACCAGGAGATGTTTTTGCTACTCGCCAACCAGATCCTGTATTACAACAAATTGAACAGCCCTATGATTTAAGTATTAGTACCAATGACGCTTTCCGAGCAGTAAGTAAATATTGGGATCGTGTAACTCGTCCAGAACAGTTAATGAGCGCTTGTATTAACGCTATGCGTGTACTTACTGATCCAGCTGAAACTGGTGCTGTGACTATTGCACTTCCACAAGATGTTCAAGCTGAAGCTTATGACTATCCTGAATATTTCTTTGAAAAACGTATTCACCGTATTGAAAGAACACCTGCAACCGCAGCAATGTTGTCACAAGCAGTTGAATTAATTAAACAGAAGAAAAAACCATTAATTATTTGTGGTGGTGGCGTACGTTATTCTGAAGCAGCGCAAGAACTTAAAGCATTTGCGGAAGCTTATCAAATTCCATTTGCAGAAACTCAAGCAGGTAAAAGCGCTATTGTTGCAGATCACCCATTAAATGTAGGTGGTGTTGGTGAAACTGGTTGCCTTGCAGCAAATCTCTTAGCAAAAGAAGCTGACCTAGTGATTGGGGTTGGTACTCGTTATACCGATTTTACCACCTCATCTAAATGGATTTTCCAAAATGAAAATGTTGAGTTCCTCAATATCAATGTTGCACGTTTTGATGCTTATAAACTTGATGGAGTTCAAATCACAGCTGATGCAAAAGCGGCATTACAACAATTACAACCACTTCTTACTGGTTACCAAGCTGAATGGGGTTCACAAGTTGCTGATGCGAAACAACAGATGGCAGAAGAGTTGCATCGTGTTGCACACGTTACTTATTCCGAAAAATTTGTCCCTGAAGTCAATGACGCATTACCAAATCGGGATAAGATTTTTGCAGAATTTATTAAATTAACTGGTTCTTGCCTTACCCAAAGTCGTGTACTTGGTATCTTAAATCAACAACTTACTGAAAACGATATTATTGTTGCCGCAGCAGGTAGTCTACCAGGCGACTTACAACGTGTATGGCAAGCAAAAGGCGAAAATACTTACCATCTTGAATATGGTTACTCTTGCATGGGATATGAAGTTGCCGCTTCTTTAGGTGCAAAATTAGCAGAGCCAAACAAAGAAGTTTATACCTTACTCGGTGATGGTTCTTACTTAATGTTGCATACCGAATTAGTTACCGCAGTACAAGAACAGAAAAAAATTAATGTCGTACTCTTCGATAATATGACTAATGGTTGTATCAACAACTTACAAGTAGGTCATGGTATGGATAGTTTCTGTACAGAGTTCCGTTTTAGAAATCCAAATACAAATAAACTTGATGCTGGATTTATCCCCATTGATTTTGCAATGAATGCAGCAAGTTATGGTTGTAAAACTTATACCGTTCGTAATGAACAAGAACTTATTGCCGCATTAGCAGATGCGAAAAAACAATCAGTTCCAACTTTAATTGATGTAAAAGTCTTACCAAAAACAATGGTTCATGGTTATGGCAGTTGGTGGCATGTTGGCGTAGCTGAAGTTTCTACAAAAGAACGTATTCGCCAAGCTTACACAACTTCGCAATTACGCATCAATGAAGCAAGACGTTATTAATAATTTACTTATTTTCCACTAGGAGAAAATTTATGAAAGCAGAAAATGTAAAACTTGGTATTGCCCCTATTGGCTGGACTAATGATGACCTTCCAGAACTAGGGAGTGAAAATACATTTGAACAATGTGTAAGTGAAATGGCGCTTGCTGGCTACCAAGGTTGTGAAGTTGGTAATAAATATCCACGTGATATTGCAGTGTTAAAACACAAATTAGATGTACGCGGTATTCAAATTTGTAACGCATGGTTTAGTACATTCTTTGTAGATGGTAAAAAAGAAGAAACTATCAAAGGCTTTATTGAACATCGTGATTTCCTTCATGCAATGGGGGCGAAAGTAATCGGTTGTTCAGAACAAAGTCGTAGTATTCAAGGGCAAAAGAAAGCAATTTTCAAAGAAAAAACTATTTTCACTGAAGCTGAATGGCAATTACTTGCAGAAGGCTATAACGAATTGGCTAAATTAGCAGCTGAAAAAGGTATGAAAGTATGTTTACACCACCATATGGGAACAGGTATTCAAACACCTGCTGAAGTGGATAAATATATGGAAATAACTAATGATGATGTTTATCTCTTATTCGATTCAGGACACCTTTATTATTCTGAAGGTAGCCAACAAGCAATGTTAGATGTCTTAGAGAAATACATTGATCGTATTGTTCATGTTCATTTAAAAGATGTGCGTGATGAAGTGGTTGCTGAAGTAAAAGCTAACGATCTTAGCTTCTTAGAAGGTGTGAAAAAAGGAACATTTACCGTACCTGGTGATGGTGTAATTGATTTTAAACCAATTTTTGACATCTTAGAAAAACATAATTACAAAGGCTGGATGGTCGTTGAAGCGGAACAAGATCCTGCTTTAGCAAACCCATTTGAATATGCATTGAAAGGTCGTAAATATATTAAAGAAGTTGCAGGTATTTAAGGAGTCATAAAATGATTAAAGTAGGTATTATTGGTGCTGGACGTATCGGTCGAGTTCACTCAGAAAGTATCAGCAAATATGTTAAAGGTGCGGAAATTAAAGCAATTTCTGATATCAAAGTAACTGAAGAATTACAATCTTGGGCAGCAAGTATGGGGATCCCTAATGTTTACGATGATTATCGTAAAATTTTACAAGATCCTGAAATTGATGCGGTATTAGTTTGTTCATCAACCAATACTCATGCACCAATCTCTATTGAAGCCGCTCAAGCGGGTAAACATATTTTCTGCGAAAAACCAATTGATCCAAATAAAGACAAAATTCGTGAAGTGCTCGATGTTGTTGAGAAAGCAGGTGTGAAATTCCAAGTTGGTTTTAACCGCCGTTTTGACCATAACTTTAAAGCAATTAAAGATCGTGTAGTTGCTGGTGATATCGGTGAACCACATTTAATCCGTGTTACATCTCGTGACCCAGATGCTCCACCAATTGAATATGTAAAAGTATCTGGTGGTTTATTCTTCGATATGACTATTCATGATTTTGATATGATTCGTTACCTATCTGGTAGTGAAGTTATTGAGGTTTATGCAGCTGGTGGTGTATTAGTTAATCCAGAAATTGGTAAAGCAGGCGACATTGATACTGCAGTAATTACCTTAAAATTAGCTAATGGCGCTATTGGTGTTATAGACAACAGCCGTAAAGCAGTTTACGGTTACGATCAACGTGCTGAAGTTTTTGGTTCAAAAGGGGCTGTACAAACTCGCAATGATACCGATTCTACTGCGGTTTATTCTTGTGAAGCTGGCGTTATTGCTGAAAAACCAAAATACTTCTTCCTTGAACGTTATATGCAATCTTTTGCAGATGAAATCAAATGTTTCGTGGATTCTATCGTCAATGACAAGCCAACTTTAGTGAATGGTAATGATGGTTTACAACCAGTATTAATCGCATTAGCAGCGAAAAAATCTTTAGATGAAGGACGCCCAGTTAAAATTAGCGAAGTTGCCTAATTCCATAGATCTTTTAGCTTAAAGTTATCCCCGATAGGCTTATCTATGGTGTAGTAGACAAAATGG
>NZ_JTJR01000031.1 GCF_001678475.1 Gallibacterium genomosp. 3
AAAAGCGAAGATTGCGGATAAAGTATCTGTAAATACGCGAGTTGGCGTTGGTTATGACTTAATTGGTGAGCCAGCATCTGTACGAGCAGCTTTTGCCGGGGCATCTGACTTGAAGTTTACTACTGAAGGTGCGCAACATGGTCAAGTGAATGGCGAGGTGGGATTAAATGTGAATTATCACATTAGTCCAATGGCGACCATTTCCGTGGGATATGATGCGTCTGCACGTAAAGGCTATATTGAACACAACCCAACGGTATCGTTCAAGATGGCATTTTAGTTCCACAACACGATAATAATAACAAGAGATACCCGAAAAATTCACGCCACATTTGTGGCGTGTTTTTTATATTGTGTTTCTTTATCTTTTCGACAAAATGATTTTTTCACTTTTTTATAAAAAGAGAGTTCTTTTTTCTTTAATTTTTGATACTTAGTTATTAAAAATTGTCTTATTTTTATGCACTTATTCTATATAACAAGGATAATTTGGGATAAAGCACTTGATACACATTAAAATATCTGTATAATACGCCCCAGATTTCAGACGCGGGGTGGAGCAGCTTGGTAGCTCGTCGGGCTCATAACCCGAAGGTCGTTGGTTCAAATCCAGCCCCCGCAACCAATTTCATTGAGTGAAATTGATCAGTAGTAAAGAGTTGAAGCCCCGTTAGGGGTTTTTTTGTGGAATAAATTTTGTAAGAAAAATTTATTTGTTCAGTTTGGTAAACACGAAGAAACGGGGCTTAAAAGCCCTTTTTTTATACCTTTAATTTGACAATGAACAAGGAGATTATCTTTGGCAACGCTAGAACAAAAGTTACAAGATCTATTACAACCTACTGTTGAAGGTATGGGATTTGAGCTTGTAGGAATTGAATGTCCGCGAGCTGGTCGCTATTCAACAGTCCGTTTATATATTGATAAGGAAAATGGCGTAACTATTGATGATTGTAGTGAAGTAAGTCGTGAAGTTGGGGCAATTTTAGATGTTGAAGATCCAATTAGCGATAAATATAACCTTGAGGTGTCATCGCCAGGTTTAGATCGTCCATTGTTTACATTAGAACACTATCAACGCTTTGTTGGACAAGAAGTGGTGATTCATTTACGTATTGCAACAGCGGGGCGTCGTAAATGGCAAGGTGATTTAGTCAGTGTTGATGGCGATATGATTACAGTGAATGTGGATGGAGAGTCGCAAGTTTTCGCATTTGGCAATATCCAAAAAGCAAATATCGTGCCAAAAATTTCCTTTAAATAAAGAATTGTATGAATTAATAGAGAGATAACCTATGAGCAAAGAGATTTTATTAGCTGCGGAAGCAGTATCCAATGAAAAATTATTGCCTCGAGAGAAGATTTTTGAGGCGTTAGAAAGTGCATTAGCAATTTCTACTAAGAAAAAATATGAACAAGATATTGATGTTCGCGTTTCTATCAATCAAAAAACAGGCGATTTTATTACTTACCGCCGTTGGTTAGTTGTTGAGCACGTAACTCACCCAACAAGAGAGATCACCTTAGAAGCTGCGCAAATGGAAGAGCCAGAGATTAAATTAGGTGAATTCATTGAAGATGAAATCGAGTCAATCGCTTTCGATCGTATTACGATGCAAACAGCTCGCCAAGTGATTAGTGCGAAAATCCGTGATGCAGAACGTAATAAAGTTGTTGAACAATTTAAAGAAAGAGAAGGCGAGATTATCACTGGCGTAGTGAAAAAAGTGAATCGTGAAAATGTGATTCTCGATTTAGGTAACCAAGCAGAAGCGATGATTTTGCGTGAAGATTTATTACCACGTGAAAATTTCCGTGCCGGTGACCGTGTGCGTGGTGTACTTTATAAAGTTAACCCTGAAGCGAAAGGCGTTCAACTATTTGTAACACGTTCTAAACCAGAAATGTTGATTGAGTTATTCAAAATTGAAGTACCTGAAATTGGTGAAGGTGTTATTGAAATTAAAGCTGCTACTCGTGATCCTGGTATCCGTGCCAAAATTGCCGTGAAAAGCCATGACAAACGTATTGATCCAGTAGGTGCTTGCGTAGGTATGCGTGGTGCACGTGTACAAGCAATTACAAATGAATTAGATGGTGAACGTGTTGATATCGTACTTTGGGACGATAACCCAGCACAATTTGTTATCAATGCAATGGCACCAGCGGATGTAGTTTCTATCGTTGTTGATGAAGATAAAAAATCAATGGATATCGCGGTAGAGTCAGCAAATCTTGCGCAAGCTATTGGTCGTAATGGACAAAATGTCAAACTTGCTTCACAACTGACAGGTTGGACATTAAATGTAATGAGCAGTGATGACTTAGAAAATAAACATCAAGCAGAAAATCAAAAGACCATTAATTTATTTATGGAAGCATTGGATCTTGATGAAGAGTTTGCAGCACTTCTTTCAGAAGAAGGATTTAGCAAATTAGAAGAAATTGCTTATGTTCCAATGGAAGAACTGCTTGAGATTGATGGTTTTGATGAAGATCTTGCAGAAGAATTGCGCAATCGTGCAAAAGAAGCACTAACAAAAATTGCATTAGCGGAAGAAGCAGCTTTGGCGAATGTCAATGTAGAAGAAGCCTTACTAAAATTAGAAGGTATGAATCGTCATTTAGCAGTGAAATTAGCTGAGAAAAATATCACTACATTAGAAGAGCTTGCTGAGCAAGGTGTTGATGATTTAAGTGATATTGAAGAACTTTCTGCAGAACAAGCAGCAGAATTGATTATGGCAGCCCGTAATATCTGCTGGTTTGGTAATGAAGAATAATTAAGGTGGTGTACAGATGACTGATAAAAAAACTGATACCCAAGTGACAGAGAAAAAACCAACTAAATTAAAGTTGAAACGTTCAACACATAGTACATTAACGGTTCAACAAAATGGCAGCGGAAAAAGCAAAGAAGTTAAAATTGAAACACGCAAAACTCGCGTGATCGATACTCGTGCTCAAGCTGAAATGGAAAAACAAGCTGCTGAACAAGCTCGTTTAGAAGCACAGGCTCGTCAAGAAGCAGAAGCTAAAGCGAAGAAAGAAGCCGAAGAAAAGGCAAAACAAGAAGCAGAAGCTAAAGCGAAAAAAGCAGCAGAACAAGCTGAAAAAGCGAAGAAAGAAGAAGCTGCGAAAGCAGAATCAAAACCTGCAAAAAAAGCAGAGACAGCGAAAAAAGTCGCAGCAGAAAAAGACGAAACTAAACAAAAACGTAAAGCAGAAGAAGCAGAATTCCGCCGTAAAGCAGAAGAAGCAGCCCGTCAAAAAGCAGAAGAACAAGCAAGAAAAGCTGCTGAAGAAGCCAAACGTTATGCTGAGTTTTCTGATGATGATATGGCTGATGATGATGCAGATGATTACTCTGATTATCATTTCACTTCATCTTATGCGCGCGAAGCAGAAAATGAAGAAGATCGCCGTAATGAAAATCGTGGCCGTGGTAAGAAAGTAACAAAAACCAAAAAGAATGGTCGTGATGAAGAATCTTCAAAAAATGAACGTGAAGCAAATCGTCGTAATAATCAACAAAACGGTAAAGGTAATAAAAAAGCTAACCGTAAGAGTGCGTTACAACAAAGCTTTACTAAACCAGCACAGCCAGTTTCTCGTGATGTGGTGATCGGTGAAACTATTACAGTTGGTGAACTGGCAAATAAAATGGCGGTAAAAGCAACAGAAGTTATTAAAACTATGATGAAAATGGGGGCAATGGCAACCATTAACCAAGTTATCGACCAAGAAACAGCACAATTAGTTGCTGAAGAAATGGGACATAAAGTTGTATTACGTCGTGAGAATGAATTAGAAGAAGCAGTCTTAAGCGATCGTGATATGAATACTGATTCAGAACCACGTGCGCCAGTTGTAACCATTATGGGACACGTTGACCACGGTAAAACATCATTGCTTGACTATATCCGTAAAGCAAAAGTGGCTGCTGGCGAAGCGGGTGGAATTACTCAACATATTGGTGCATACCACGTACATACCCCAAATGGGGATATTACTTTCTTAGATACTCCGGGACACGCTGCGTTTACTTCGATGCGTGCTCGTGGTGCTCAAGCGACAGATATCGTGGTACTAGTGGTTGCTGCTGATGATGGTGTAATGCCACAAACTATTGAAGCAATCCAACACGCTAAAGCAGCGAATGTACCATTAGTCGTTGCAGTAAATAAAATTGATAAACCAGAAGCAGATCCTGATCGTGTGAAAACAGAATTATCACAACACGGGGTAATTTCTGAAGATTGGGGTGGTGATACCCAATTCGTTAATGTTTCGGCGAAGAAAGGATTAGGGATTGATGAACTCCTTGATGCAATCTTATTACAAGCAGAAGTACTTGAATTAACAGCAGTTAAAGATGGTATGGCAAGTGGGGTTGTGATTGAATCTTACTTGGATAAAGGACGTGGTCCAGTTGCAACTGTGTTAGTACAATCTGGAACTTTAAACCGTGGTGATATTGTACTTTGTGGCTTAGAGTATGGCCGTGTTCGTGCAATGCGTAATGAAATCGGTAAAGAAGTTAAAACCGCTGGCCCATCTATTCCAGTAGAAATTTTAGGTCTATCTGGCGTACCTGCTGCGGGTGATGAAATGACCGTTGTTCGTGATGAGAAGAAAGCACGTGAAGTTGCACTTTATCGTCAAGGTAAATTCCGTGAAGTTAAATTAGCTCGTCAGCAAAAAGCAAAACTTGAAAATATGTTTAGCAGTATGACAGAAGGTGATGTTTCTGAATTGAACATCATTGTTAAAGCTGACGTACAAGGTTCGGTAGAAGCGATTTGCCAAGCATTATTAGAACTCTCAACTGATGAGGTAAAAGTAAAAATTATTGGTTCTGGTGTGGGTGGAATTACCGAAACCGATGCGACATTAGCGGCAGCCTCAAATGCAATTCTTGTCGGCTTTAATGTTCGTGCTGATGCTTCTGCACGTCGTATCGTGGAAAGTGAAAGCATTGATCTTCGTTACTATTCTGTGATTTATGACTTAATTAACGAAATCAAAGCTGCATTAAGCGGTATGTTACAACCAGAATTCAAACAAGAAATTATTGGTTTAGCTGAAGTACGTGATGTATTCCGTTCACCGAAATTTGGTGCGATTGCAGGTTGTATGGTGATTGAAGGGGTAGTGAAACGTCACAATCCAATCCGTGTATTACGTGATAACGTGGTAATTTTTGAAGGTGAGTTAGAATCGCTACGTCGCTTCAAAGATGATGTAAACGAAGTCCGTAATGGTATGGAATGTGGTATCGGTGTGAAGAACTACAACGATGTTCGTACTGGCGACCAAATTGAAGTATTTGAAACGGTTGAAATTAAACGTTCAATCTAATACAAATTCATCAAGCAAAATCTAACAAACAAAGTGGTAGCGAGAGTTTACCACTTTGTTTATTTCTGAAAGGATTTAACTATGGCAAGAGAATTTAGCCGTGCCCAACGTGTGGCACAAGAGATCAAAAAAGAGATTGCCGTTATTTTACAACGTGAGGTTAAAGATCCTCGCATTGGTATGGTAACGGTATCAGATGTAGAAGTATCTAGAGATCTTGCATATGCAAAAGTATTTGTTACTTTTTTATTTAATGAAGATGAAGCGCATATTGAGCAAGGATTAATTGGACTTGAAAAAGCCTCTCCTTATATTCGCTCTCTGTTAGGGAAAGCAATGCGTTTGCGTATTGTGCCAGAGTTACGCTTTATTTATGACACTTCTTTAGTCGAAGGGATGAGAATGTCAAATTTGGTTACGCAAGTTGTGAACCAAGATAAAGCGAAACATCACGATGCTCAGGAGTGATAGGAGTCAGCGTGGCAAAAGCGAAAAAAGGACGTGATATTGACGGTATTGTGTTGTTAGATAAACCGCAAGGTATGAGTTCAAACCACGTATTACAGCAAGTAAAACGTTATTATCAAGCAAATAAAGCTGGGCATACTGGGGCTTTAGATCCATTAGCGACAGGGATGTTACCGATTTGCCTTGGTGAAGCAACAAAATTTTCTCAGCACTTACTTGATGCGGATAAATGTTATTTAGTTACAGCTAAATTAGGGGAACGTACTGATACCTCTGATGCAGATGGGCAAGTGGTTGAACAGCGTGCAGTAAATGTCGATTTAGCTCAAATTATGGCAGCTTTGCCACATTTCACTGGTGAGCTACAACAAGTTCCAACAATGTTTTCTGCGTTAAAGCATCAAGGAAAACCGCTTTATGAATATGCTCGTGCCGGGATTACGATTGAGCGAGAAGCCCGTCCGATTACGATTTTTTCTCTAGAGTTTATTGAATATCAAGCCCCATATTTAACTTTATCTGTACACTGTTCAAAAGGCACTTATATTCGGACGCTAATTGATGATTTAGGTGAGTATTTAGGATGTGGTGCTCACGTAACTATGCTACGCCGAACTAAAGTTGCTAATTATCCGTTAGCAGCGATGGTAACGCTTGAACGTTTAGCGGAGTTAGCTGAACAACAGCAATTCGCTGAATTAGATAAACTGTTATTACCGCTTGATACAGCGATTACAGACTTACCAAAATTAACTGTTACAACGGAAGTAGCCCAAAAATTAGTATTTGGACAACGTATCAAGTTAGAACAGCTCACCGAGCAAGGGCTATATACGATTTATAGTGAACAAGGTAATTTTATCGGTGTGGCAGAAGTGATTCGGGATGTACTGCATCCAAGGCGATTAGTGAATCCTAGTAAATAAAAATATTGGATATTCAATTATTGTCCAAGTAAGCCTATTGATTATCAGCTTCGCTAATTTTCTGTGTAATTTTAATTTCTCCTGTTTACTCCTCCTCATTGCATTGTAGAGGAGTATTTATTGATCTTTCTTAGCCCCTTTCAGAAGTTGAGTTTTCCTAGCAAGTTATTCCATCTAAAATTAAATAGTTATATAAGGAAAAAATTTAGACTTTTTGTCTTATATGCGGGAGTTACAGTAGTAAAATGTAGATAAACAAAAAGCCATAAGTTTATATTTAAACTTATGGCTTCTCAAAAGTAAGATGGCGGAGGAAGTGAGATTCGAACTCACGGAGGACGTAAATCCTCGCCGGTTTTCAAGACCGGTGCCTTCAACCGCTCGACCATTCCTCCGCAGTTGTTGGCTTAACTAAGCGGGGCTAATCATACGGATTTCAGGATCGTAAGTCAAGCAAGGAAAATACTTTTTTTAATGATTGCCTTAATATTAGCCAAGTGCGCATTCAAAAATGGAAAATTCAGGGAAATAGAGAATGTATATAATGATAGTTTAATAAAATACT
>NZ_JTJR01000032.1 GCF_001678475.1 Gallibacterium genomosp. 3
AGTATTTTATTAAACTATCAGCTATTCAATATCCAATTACTGGAAAACAATGACTCAGCGAAAAATTATTCATATTGATATGGATTGTTTCTATGCTGCGATAGAGATTAGAGAGAATCCATCTTTAGCGGATAAACCTGTGGCTGTAGGAGGAACGCCACAACAACGAGGCGTATTAGCAACCTGCAACTATATTGCTCGTCAATATGGATTACACAGTGCTATGGCTACGGCACAAGCATTGAAACGTTGCCCGCATTTGGTATTACTTCCTGTGAATATGAAGTTTTATAAAGAGGTATCACAACAAATTCATCAAATTTTTCGGCGTTATACTGAAATTATTGAACCTTTATCATTAGATGAAGCTTATCTTGATGTAACGGAATCTACACAATGTTCTGGATCGGCAACATGGATTGCAGAAGCTATTCGGCGTGATATTTGGCAAGAATTACATTTAACAGCTTCAGCAGGCGTTGCTACATTAAAGTTTTTAGCCAAAATTGCCTCAGAGCAGAATAAGCCGAATGGACAATTTGTGATTTCACCAGAAAAAGTAGCTGAATTTGTTTATCACTTACCATTACGCAAAATTCCTGGTGTGGGAAAAGTAGTAGCAAGTAGGCTTACAGCAATGGGATTAGAAACCTGTGGTGATGTGCAACAATTTCCGCACCATATTTTAAATGATCAACTTGGTAAAATGGGAGAACGCATTTGGCAATTTAGCCACGCTATTGATGAGCGACAAGTCCAGCCATATCGAGAAAGAAAATCAGTTGGTGTAGAAGAAACCTTATTAACAGATTTAGCGACACCACCACAAAGCCGTCAAATTATGGAGAAACTCTACCAACAGCTATTACAGCGCTTACAAAAATATTCGTTAAATTTTGAAACACAAACATTTAAATTAGGTATTAAGTTAAAGTTTGTTGATTTTCAAACGACAACAGTAGAAAAAACAGGATTATTGTGTAACTTAGCGTATTTTTGGCAATTATTAGAGATCGCTTAGCAACGGAGTCGAGGACGAAAAGTGCGTTTGATTGGCTTACATTTATATTTACCAGAAAGACAGCAATATCAACAAATGAGCCTATGGGAATAAAAGAAAAATTATTCTTTAATAACCCCTTGAAATTTATTTAATAAGTACGATATAAAAGACCGTTTTTGATGACATCATTACTAGAGGGAGAATGTAAAAAATGATGAGGATTATACTGTTTCTAATCACAAACATGGCGGTATTGTTTGTGTTTAATATTATTTTGACGCTGACGGGAATTCGTTCTCAAGATGCAATGGGATTATTGATTTTTGCTGCGTTGTTTGGTTTTAGTGGTTCACTCATTTCACTCTTTCTATCGAAAACAATGGCAAAACGTTCTGTGGGTGCTGAGGTGATTACTAATCCACAAAATGAAATAGAACGTTGGTTAGTTAATACGGTTAAACAACAAACCGAAAAATTAGGTTTACCGATGCCAGAAGTGGCAATTTATCATTCTGCTGATGTGAATGCGTTTGCAACAGGCGCGAGTAAAAATAATTCATTAGTTGCGGTAAGTACCGGACTATTAAATAGTATGACACGTGATGAAGCGGAAGCTGTATTAGCTCACGAAGTTAGCCATATTGCCAATGGTGATATGGTAACTATGACTTTGTTACAAGGTGTGTTAAATACCTTTGTCATTTTCTTATCGCGTCTCATTGCGAGCGTAGCAGCACAAAGCCGTAGTAGTGATGAAGAAAGTAGTTCAAATTCAGGTATTTACTTCCTCGTATCTATGGTATTAGAAGTCGTATTTGGTTTCCTTGCAAGTATGATTGCGATGTGGTTCTCACGTTATCGTGAATTCCACGCGGATGCAGGTTCAGCTCATTTAGTGGGTAAACAAAAAATGATTGCTGCATTACGCCGTTTACAAGCAATTCATGAACCTGAAGAATTAACAGGACAATTAGCAGCGTTTGCAATTAATGGTAAAAGAAGCGGTTTGGCAAGTTTATTTATGAGCCACCCACCATTAGAAAAACGTATTGAAGCGCTACAAAATTTAAAATAATCAGTTAAGTGGTTATGATGGGTTAATGCCTTAATTATTTTAATTAAGGCATTAATTATTTAGGGTATAAAATCAGCTACGCCAATATTATAAAAATCTAAAAAAGATAAACTCATTGTAGTAATTAGATAGATGAATTAAACAAAGCAGTATGGAACATAGAATAGAAGATCTTATGGCGATTTTTAATCGCTGTTTTTCGGTATTATGTAGCAGTTGCACAAAGATTTAACCGATTGAAAACATTAAAATCCCTATTGAAATTTGATTCAATAGGGATTTTCTATTATGGCACAAAAGTTATCCAAGCAAGAGCTAATTGAGCGATTATTACTATTAAGGGAAAAACAAGAAATCTTAACCCAGCAACAGAACGCTTTAACGCAGGAAATCAATGAGCCAACATTATCCTTTATGCCTAAAGAGCCTAAATCCCCTTCATTGATTACGATGACCTTAATCGCAAAAGTATTAAGAGAATATAATGATTGGTTAAGTTGCGGTGAAATTGCAGAGCGAGTGCTTGAATTGCAAGGGCAATGGCAGTTTGTTGATGTGGGTGATGTGTATTATCAGGCGACAAAGCGTATTTTGCTACGGTTGTTGAAGAAAAGGCTAGTATAACGCAGGAGGATTCATTGGCGGTTGAGACCATTGTTCTCTTATTCGTGAAAAATAGCGGTATTTCACCGCTATTTTATTAACTTAAAATTTAAATTTCAAAGTAGATGATAGTTCTGATTTATTTTCTTCTTTTTTATTATTTGTTGCTACTGCAAGCAAATCACTAAAATCCTTTGTGTGATTAGGCTTTATCATTTGCATCGCGGGGTGATTTTCCATTTGTTTAGTTAGATAAATCTCATTTGCTATTTTATTAAGTTCAAGAGCAACTTGCTCAACGTCCATAATCTTATTGAGTAATGGATCTGCTTCAATATCTTCACGGTATAAACTCACTAATTTATCAGGATCTTGAGCGAACCCTTGTAATCGTTCGCTTAAATTCATTGTGAAGTATTCGGCATAATTTTTCGCAATAAAATGTAGATCAAATAAATCACGCCCTTTTGTACGAGTATTATCGCCATCATAAGCTGCTTTAAGTTTATTATCTATGATTCTATCAACAGATGAAAAACGAATACCATCTTTAATGGTAATTTGTTCGTCAGGTGTTGGTGTGCGATAAGAAATTTCCATTTTGAGAGAATCTCTTATACCTGTATCACGAATATGATAATTTATCATATAGCGGCTTACCGTATCGGTATCTTTCTTAACATTAATATCATCAATAATAATGCCGTGCGGTGCAGATGTTTTGATTTTATTGAGTAAATTTAATTTCTTTGATGAATCAAAATCTAAATCTTCCGAGAAGCGATTTAAACCGTAACCAAGATAAAGAGCTGTACCACCTTTTAATACAAGCGGTGTATCAGAGAGATTCTTTAAAATATTTACCATCAATTTTTCGTGATTTCTATCACGCTCTGTAAGCATTATGCTATCGGGTTTTTGCGTTTCCATAATTGTAAATTTTCCCTTTCCTGTGGTGTTAAAAGTGGTTCTATTTGATTTAATAATTTATAAACTGATTGTTTATCTTCTTCATTTGGAAACCAATCATCTAAAATTACGCGCCCTATTGAACCTGTTTGTAGTACCGCGGTATAAAGATAGTCCACGCAGGCTCTGGGGTGATCCGCAAGCCATACAGGACTATTTTCTGGGTAATACCCCATTGCATTTAAGCGAGATGTGCCATCAATAATACCTAAATTTCCAAGTAGGTGGTGCGTATTATGCTTTTGCTGAGTACCATAGATATAAAAATCTTGCGGATAAGCATCATCATTTAATGCCGCAGCACTATGCCAATCCCCAGTACCTTGTGGACTATGTATATTTAATGCCACGATACTACTGACATAATAATTGGGGTGTGTTGGTGGAATCATCAACATAAAAATATTTCCTAAATCAATATAATGTGGTTATTATTCGTAAACCTTATTTTGACATCAATTATACTTAATATTAGATAATTTGATTAGATTTTCCACTGCCAATAAACTTCACCTCGTTTTAATTCAGTTCTTGTAACCCAACCCCTTTTATGAAACTCATTAAGTTGTTTACGGACTGAGTCCAAATGTTTATCTGATGGTTTATCAGTGTTTTCTTCAATATCGAAAATACATCGAGTAATCTCTGCGATAGTGAAACTTTTATAAGGCGTTTCTCGCATAATCTGTACGATATATTTACGGATTTTACCTTTAAATAACTTATACTTACGGCGATAAGTAAAAGTAGAGGTATTGTGTTCAATAATATCACGTTCTTCTTGTAATAAACGAATTGCTTGCTTTAAAGTTCTAATACTTTCATCAAGTTGCATTAAATGTTGCAATACTTGTTTACGTTCAAATTGAAGTTCTTTTAGTTTTTTATCAATGTTATATGCCATAATTTACTGCCAAATCACTTCTTGATGAACAATTTTTCGTTGCCAATAATCGCACCATTCATTGTTATTGTTGGTGGTATTTAGGCATTTACCGAGAATATCATTAAATTGCCAACCATTTGATTTGCGGCGGTTATCTTCACGGTAGGCTATTTCGTTTGCATAGTTGAGTAAGTAAGTATTACTCATTTTATGCACTTGCCCGTAATATATGTTTAAATCGACTAAATAGGCTTTCTGCTTGATTGTTGGTTATACCTAAATCACTCCGATATTCATCTTTATGGTTTACCGTGCATAAATCATAATCTAGCATTAAATCGCTATAAGCATTACTTTCGTCTGTATTGATTCGGCTCTTTTTCTCAATATAGGCATTAGCAAAACGATTTACGACAGACGGATTTTCAGCATAGGTAATAAAAACATGTGAGCGTTTTGCCCCACGATTGAGTTTATCTGTTTCTTTCTCAATCATAGAATAATGCTCACGAGCTACCATTACACATCGTTTATTGGGGCTTTGATTCTCTTTTAAACGATAATCCAAGCGGTCTGATTTCTTGTTCGCTTTGCGTGGGGCTGGGTGAACATAAGTACCGTCCATATCAATTTCGCCTGATAAAGATTGTAAATCCCGTGTTTCAAGCAAGGCCTTACGGATTTTATGCGACAACACAAACGCTGTGCGATAATTGATATTCACATCTCGTGATAATTGGTTGGTTGAAATGCCTTTTACCGCATTAACAAATAACGCAATGGCGAATAAGTAAGTCTGAATCGGTAGCTTATGATTGGCAAAAATCGTGCCTGATGTCACGCTGAAAGTATGCTTACAATGTTTACACCGCCATTGCTTGCGAGTAGAAATAAAATAGGCGTGATATTGTACACCACATTTCGGACAGACCACATTTTTCTCACTTCCCTAACGGATTTCACAAAGCATCGAAAACGCTTGTGCATCAGATAGACGAGCTATCTTGATGGGCGAAAGCGTGCGGGCTTTGCTGGTAAGAAGGAAGTGGAAAGCCATTTGATTAACCTTATAAATGAGTGGTAGATAAAGTCGCAAAAAGGTATAATTTCTAAAACTAGATTAGATATACACGCTTTTGCGTATAAAGTCAATAAGGTTGCCATAATGCGTATATTTGAACGTTTAAAGCTCGTTTGCGAATATCAAGGTTGGAAGTTGAAAGATTTTTCTGCTATCACTGAATTGCCCTACCGTACAGCTCAAGGCTATTTAAGCAGTGATAGAGAAGGAAGGAATGACAGCTATTTGTATAAAGGCAAATGTAAACTTAAACTGGTTGCTTACTGGTAATGGCTCAATGTTTGTTGATGTCACAGAGCAAGTTCGCACTTTAACGAGAGATGAAGAACATCTATTAACTCAATATCAGAAATGTAATGAGATGGGAGAAAAGGCTATTTTGCTAAGTGTGAACGCCATTTCTTCTGAACAGGTATTTCAAAAATAGCGAGTATTTTATTTACTCGCTATCAAGCTAGGAAAATCGTTTAGGCTTCTGGAGTAACAAAACGGAGTAAATCTTTAAGAGCCTTGATTTCACTGTCTTTTTGTTGGCATAATAGAAAAAAGGTTGGTAAAAATTGAGTTAAAACCTTATAGTACAAGGCTTTAACCCATCCTTTTCAAATATGAATAAAAACGTGTCCTTTGTGCCAATCATCCAAAACACAAAAGTATGGCTTTAAAAATAAGCTTCAACGTTATAAATGTTTGGCTTGTAATAAAGTATTTACCTTAAAATCTAAACTTAATCCTACCCAAATTTGGCTTGATTATTCAGTAGGAAAACAAACATACCAGCAGTTAGCGGATAAATATCATTGCTCCATTAGAACTATTCAAAGACATTTAGAAAAAGCCCCTAAATCGCTTTTAAATTCTCCTAAAAATAAATATCTAAACCTTATTATTGATACGACCTTTTTTCATCGTGATTTTGGCATAATGGTATTTATGGATAGCTATTCAACAAAAGTGATTTACCACCAAATTGTGAAGACGGAAAAAGATATTTACTATAAGAAAGCACTCAATCGTTTAAGAGAAAAAGGCTATGTAATTCAATCAATTACTTGTGATGGTCGCCGAGGATTATTAAAGGATTTATTGAATACGCCGACACAGATGTGTCAATTTCATTTAGTGGCGATTGTGATGCGAGCATTAAGAAAAAAGCATCAATCTCACGCAGGAAGGGAATTAAAAACCATCGCAAAAACTTTGAAAACGACCTCAAAAAATGAATTCTATATTAAAAATATATCATGGAAAATAAAACATAAAGCATTTTTAAATGAATGTTCAGATAAACCCAATGAGAAAGGAAAATATCCTTATAAACACCGAAATGTAAGAAGTGCAACAACCAGTATTACATGTTATTTTGAATATATTTTTACTTACGAAAAGTATCCTGACCTAAATATTGAAAAGACAATAAATCGAATAGAGGAGCTATTTAAAGAACTGAAAGACAAATTACGCCCACATAGCCATTTAACAAGAAAAGATAAGTTCTTGTTTATACAGGATTTTTTAAATAAAAAGAGTTGGTAATTATTATTTGAAAATAAAAAATCAACCTTTTTGCCTACTATGCATTCTTTTCGTGCTAGATAAATCAGCATAGTGGATATTACCAAAAACTTTACCTACTAAGCCATATTTTAGAGATAGTCCTTTAGTAGAGACAAGCCAAACTACCCCTTCTTTTTTTTATGAAAACAACCTGATTTGTAAAATCTATGATCTTTATCTAAAAAAACAACATAGAAAAAACCATCAGATAAAAAACCAGCTACCCTAGAATGCTGATGAAGTTTTTGTATTGTTCCCCAATTACTACTTTCATTTAAATCAGAAGGACACGAAAAATCCGTTACCTCAGGTGATGGAAATTTCCCATATAAAGAAATAATTCCACTTTTTAGTAATTCTAGATAAGAAGTCTTTTGTATATAATCAATCTTATCCAAAAAGGTTCTTAAATGCTTACCATCATTCTCATTTTCCCAGTCTGAAAGAGATTGCCCCACTTTATCTTTCTTACCTTGATAATACTTCCAACTTATTAAAAGGTTATCCAAATTAGTCGGATTAGGTTCTAAATGATTTTGTTTTCTTGGTTTTATTGACATTTTATTTTAGCAAGTTCTCAATAATATCTTTATTTTCAAAAAGTGGAATCGCATTATAGGCACCTTTAAGATAATTTGATGCATAATCTGTATTTGCTAACGCCTTAAACTCCACTAAAGAATATATTCCACTTTCGCCAAATTCATTTTTATTAATAAACCAAATTTGATCTTCATTAAAAATATTTTTATCAATTAAGTTAGTATCTTGAGCCGACGCAATTAATTGACATTCTTTGTTATCTTCGTTAAAGATCTTAAATATATATTTCATCAAAAGGGTATGAAATTTTGAGTCAATTTCATCACAAACTAAAATATGCTTATTCTGAATAGAATCATATATTGGACCTAGCAATGCAATAAGTTTTTTTGTTCCTTCTGATTCCAACCTAAAAGGCAATTCATATGACTTTCCATTAATATTCTTTATAATATTAACTTTTTTTGCATTGATTTTCTTATCTTTTATTTCTGTCGTCATTTGAATAAGATCGATAAATTTCTCTATAAATTCTTTTTCTTTGTTTTGCACTCTCTGTTTATTTTTGACTTTGTTCAACGTTAGTTTTAATTCTTTAGGATCCATATTTTCAAATAATGACAAAACATCATCCTTAAAATCTATTTTGTCTATCTGAACGCTTGGTAAGAATTTTGAAGCCCAATTATAAAACTCTGGATCTTTTTCAAATAAATTTAAACTAAAATTAAGAAGCCCATCATCTAATAAGCCAGAAATAATATGTAATTTGTTAAACCAATTTATTATATTCTTAGAGTGTTTTCCACCAACCCCTGCAATTATGGATACAATAGGGATATTTTGGATGTTATCAGAATTTATAATTTCTTTCGTTTCCTGATTAAAATAATTTGTTGATTCAGAAAAAAGGTCAGAAACATAACTTAGAACATTATTATTTCTTGTAAATAAAATATTCTTTTTACTAATATCCTGTTCAGGATATATACAAAGTTCCTCAGAAATAATTTTGTTATCTAAAAATGATAGTGAATAAGTATATATTTCTTGACTGAGTATAGATATTTCAAATGTAGATGGTCTATTTTCAACTTTGTTAAATAAAAAAGGAACAATCTCTTCTAAATAATTCTTACTTAATTCATTTGTTGATTTCAAAACAATTTTCTTTAATAGAGCTAAAGAACCGATAAAATTAGATTTCCCCGAAGCATTTGCACCAAATATTAAAGACGATGTTAATAAATTTTCTTTATAAATTAAATTGCCAAAAAAATTTGACTTCAACATGTTAAGTGATTGTTTAGAGCTAAAAGATAAATGATTGGATACAGAAAAGTTTATTAACATAATGAATTTATTACCAGGTTAAAATTCAAACAATATAGTGTTTATTTAGAATGCCCTAACTGAAAAATCAGTAGCTTAATGACAAAATCCTTGCGAGTAGTCTATCGCATATCCCCCTTTGACGCAATAAGAAATCATGGGTTCTCCTAAATATTAATAATTCAAACTACAAACCCGATAGCGTACTTTCCTCAAGTAGTGCCTCTGCTGACATTTCTATGCCGCTCATCCAGTCATAAACATTTTAACTAAATCTTTCAAAGCCTTAATTTCACTATCTTTTCGTTTAAATAGCTTATTTAACAAAACTTCCTTTCGGATGCATGATAAAGAGCTGATTTCAATCGTTCAATCTCAATCAATAATGGAGCTTCGCCAATATCTTGATACACCGCACCTTGCGGTAATTAAATTTGGAAGCAAATATTCTTTTCGCCTGATTGGATAAGCTCAACAATATCAATATCCAAAATTTGCGTTATTTGTTCGAGTTTATCTAAATAGAGCTGTGTAGTGGTAAAAGCAGAAGGTACAGAGCTTAATGCAGGCACAAGCGAAAAAGTCGCAGGTCCAATCGGTCCAGCACCGCTCTACGATACGCAATATCCGTACAGTCCAAAGGTTTCAGGGAATCCTTATCCTGCGATTCCTGCACAGAATTTACAGTAACGCTGTAAACCATCTTCTTAATCGAGTGTTTTGAAGATTTTGAAAATTTTGTTCTTTATAAGGCTACTGTAACAAGTAGCCTTTTGTCTTTACATCACTCTCTTTTATTGACTTCATCGCCGTTTTCCCTTACATTCCACCTGCTTTGAATGTATTTTTATATTTAACCTACATCATCTTTATATTTAATTTATATCCTATGATTTATAGGATAGCAGCTTAGTCTGCAATGTGTAAGTAGCCATTCCATTTGAATCGCTATTTAACTAAACGAGTTTATCTCGCTGCACCTAATGATTGACTTGTAATTATTCGGTGTGTATTACTGGTGTTCAGAGCAATATAAACGCTTTGAGCCGATCTGAATTTTCAGATGGGCGATTTTTTATGTCTAGTGTTTACCAAAATGCTTTGAGTACCTTGTCGTACACACAAGGAATACTTATGGCTCAACATTATTTACTCTCAAGATTTACTCTCAAGCAAATCCAAAACCTTATCCCTTAAACAGATTTTTCGCCTAAGCGAAGATGAAGCCTTCCAACTTTTAAAAGTAAACCGTTGGGGAAATTCTAATAACATCAAAGATGTTTGCTGTCCGCATTGCGGTATTCGCCACGAAGCCTATTTTCTCGCATCACGCAAACGTTGGTGCTGTAAGCATTGCAAACGGAATTTCTATCTCACCACCAATACGGCTTTTGCGTTTCACAAGCTCTCTTTTGTCGATTTGCTGGCGGCAATCTTGCTTTTTGTAAGCGAAGTAAAAGGCATTTCAGCCATTTCAATGAGCTGCCATCTCAACATTCACTACACGACAGCTTTTGTACTTTGCCATAAATTGCGTGAAGCCTTATTCAAAACACGAGATTTAAGCCCATTACAAGGCGAAATTCACGAAGATGGGGTTTGGATAAACTTCAAGCTAAGAAAATCCAATTTTCGCAAAAATACGCATAAACAACGTGATAAAAAGACGAAGTACCCGAAATTCAGACCGACAAAACGTTGTATTATCAGCTTAAATCAACGGGCATCAAACGATGAAACCTTGTGGGGTTCAAATCGCACCATTGTTGCAATGGATTACAGTGAAAGTGCCAACACCATACTTGCGCTCAATCACCAGTTTGTTAAAGTTGGAAGTGATATTATGTGTGATGAAAATCCTGCTTATACAAATTTAGGTTTCCACTACTCAAGATGGTCGGTCAATCATCAGGAAGCATACAGTTATCAAGGGATTAACAACAACCTAGCTGAATCCTTCAATGCAAGATTCCGTGATTTACATCGTGGCGTACATCATAAAATCGACAACAAATACGCCTTACATTATGCGAACCAAGCTGCTTTTATGTCGGATAACCGCCGTAAATCCAATGGTGAGCTATTCAGCGATATACTCAAACGTTGCTTATGGGTTTTACCACTCAGAGAATGGGTAGGTTACTGGCAGGGAAATCATCGAAACGATGAGCTTATTGGAATGACGGCATTTAGCCCAGAAGAAATTTCCCAAACCTACTTCAAGAATCTCAATGAGATGATGAAGTACGAGCAGGAATTACTTGCCGCCTAGCGTTTAATCGCAAAACAACATTCAGATTCACATCAGGGAAAATTGCTTACCTTTTACAAGGTTGAGCGGATTAGTTACGTCTATTGCAGGGAAATTTAGTGCAATGAACAGGGAAATTAGTTAAAATCCCACAAAATAAATACCCTTAACCTTGATTTCAGGGCTAAGGGTATCAGAAATTTTACTGCGGTTAAGATGAATTTTCGGTCTTTGTGCAACTGCTACATAATACCGCTGTTTTTATGAAGAATATAATACAAAATTAGAAAAAGGCGGGGATGAACCTGTCTATTTACCCGCTACAAGCGAGCGTCCTTATCATGCGATTTATTTTGCTCGTGGCTTTTTTAGTAGTGGTTTACACGAGATTGCACATTGGCTAGTTGCAGGCAAAGCGCGTAGAGAATTAGAAGATTTTGGTTATTGGTATGAACCTGATGGACGCAGTGAAGATCAACAAAGAGAATTTGAAAAAGTAGAAGTGAAACCTCAAGCGTTGGAATGGATTTTGGCTAATGCAGCAGGTTTCCGATATTTTGCTAGTGCCGATAATTTGAATGGTAATCCGGGAGATACAGGTCCATTTAAACAGAAAGTTTATCAACAAGTGTGTGATTATGTCGCCAGAGGTTTACCAAAAAGGGCGGAAAAACTCCGCTTAGCATTAGCAGAGTTTTATCATCGACCAACAGAGATTAATTTAGCTGAATTTGATGTGACAAAGATTTAATCTGTGTCATTTTGGTTAGGGGTAACTTGTTGCTCTTCATACTCTAAAAGGAGTTTCGCAATAGCTTGGCGATAGGTAATTTCTAAGGTTTCACGGCTAGTTGCAATTACACCTTGATCAATTAAAAAACCATCGCTGACATCATAAACCCAACCATGCAAAGAGAGCTTTTTTCCTCGGTTCCAAGCGGAACGAACAATAGAGGATAAGCCAAGATTATAAACTTGTTCAGCAACATTAATACGTGTGAGTGCGTCCGCACGTTTTTGTGGCGGTAATTTGCCAAGTAAATGACTGTGCTTAAACCAAATATCACGAATATGTAAGAGCCAGTTATTGATTAAGCCAAGATCATCATTATTCATGGCAGCGTGAATACCACCACAATTAGTATGACCACAAATAATAATATGCTCAATATCGAGGACATCGACAGCATATTGAACAACAGATAGACAGTTTAAATCGGTATGAATAACTTGATTCGCAACATTCCGATGGACGAAAAGTTCACCAGGACCTAAATTAGTGAGCTTTTCGGCAGGAACACGGCTATCAGAACAACCAATCCATAAATAAGTTGGTTTTTGATGTTCTGCAAGATGTGCAAAGTAATCTGCGTGTTGCTCTTTCATTTCCGTTGCCCATTTAAAATTATTGGCAAATAGTTTTTCGATTTTCTTCATTAGTTACACCTTTTATCCTTGAAGATATGCTATATTGTCGGGCGTTTTGCATTATACCGAGAAAAAATTTCCTGCCTATGACCTTTTAATTAAATTAATAAAAAAAATAACAATGTAAGTAAGGGTGATTATGTTTGCATTAGAAATAAATCAATTAACAAAATCATATAGTAATGGCTTTAAAGCATTACATGGCATTGATTTACACGTTAAAGAGGGCGATTTTTATGCGTTACTTGGCCATAACGGTGCGGGTAAATCGACCACGATTGGTATCATCAGTTCATTAGTCAATAAAACCAGCGGTGAAGTAAAAGTATTTGGCTATGACTTGGATACCCAATTAACAGAATTAAAAAAACAACTTGGGGTAGTACCACAAGAGTTTAATTTTAATAACTTTGAGAAAGTAATTGATATTTTGACTAATCAAGCTGGGTATTATGGTGTACCACGTCAAGAAGCATTAAAACGAGCAGAGTATTGGTTGAAAAAATTAGATTTATGGGATAAGCGTCAGCAAAAATCGATGCGTTTATCAGGGGGAATGAAACGTCGATTAATGATCGCGCGTGCATTAATGCATAACCCACGCCTATTAATTTTAGATGAACCGACTGCTGGGGTAGATATCGAATTACGCCGTACTATGTGGCAATTTTTACAAGAGTTAAATCAACAAGGTACGACCATTATTTTAACGACGCATTATCTTGAAGAGGCTGAAATGCTATGCCGTAATATCGGTATTATTCAGCAGGGACGTTTAGTGGTAAATACGTCGATGAAAGCATTATTAGCGAAGTTAGAAACAGAAACCTTTATTCTTGATTTAGCAGAAACTAGAAATGAGATTAGCTTGCAAGATTATCGCTTTAAACTAGTTGATGCGATGACGCTTGAAGTAGAAGTACACCGTGAGCAAGGATTAAATAATTTATTTCATCAATTAACAGCACAAGGGATTACGGTATTAAGTATGCGTAATAAAGCGAATCGTTTAGAAGAGCTATTTGTCAGTATGGCATTAAATAAATCGGATGCAGATAAGGCAATACAGGAGGGAAAATAAGATGTCATCATTAGCATGGGTTGCCTATAAAACGATTTTACGTAAAGAAATCCAACGTTTTATGCGAATTTGGGTACAAACACTGGTACCACCTGCAATCACTATGATGTTATATTTCATTATTTTTGGACAATTAATTGGTAGCCGGATTGGGGAGATGCACGGCGTAAGTTATATGCAATTTATTGTTCCTGGTTTAATTATGATGTCAGCAATTACCAATTCATTTTCTAATGTTGCTTCATCATTTTATAGCGCGAAGTTTGCCCGTAATGTGGAAGAGCTACTGGTATCACCAACTTCACCACATATTATTATTTTAGGCTATATTTCAGGTGGAATGGCGCGAGGTATTTTTGTTGGTTTCTTAGTGACTTTAGTTTCACTGTTTTTTGTGCGTTTTGATGTCTATTCTTGGTTAGTGATTGTCGGGATCTTATTGATGACGACAGCAGTATTCGCATTAGGAGGTTTAATTAATGCCGTGTTTGCTCGTTCGTTTGATGATACTTCAATTATTCCAACCTTTGTATTGACGCCATTAACATATCTTGGCGGGGTGTTTTACTCTATTTCATTGTTGCCTGAGTTTTGGCAATGGGTATCAAAATTAAACCCGATCGTGTATATGATTAATGGTTTTCGTTATGGTTTCTTAGGGATTAGTGATGTATCCTTACATTATACTTTCGCTGTGTTATCATTATTTATCATTGTGTTGTATTACTTTGTATATCAATTAATTAAGCGCGGTGTTGGTTTAAGAAACTAATCAAATTAAGAGGCAAATCATAATGGGAGAATTACAACGTTATTTCTCTTTTTCCCCGCAAGAATTGAAAGCCTTGTGGTTGAGTTTAGAAGTCGCTTTAGGTGCGGTACTTTGGAGTTTGCCTCTTGCTATTTTTGTGGCTTGGCTATTGGCACGTAAAAACTTTTACGGCAAAACGATTCTCAATAGTGTGATCTATCTTCCCCTTGTTCTTCCTCCAGTAGTGATTGGTTATTTATTATTAGTAATCATGGGGCGTAAGGGCGTTATTGGGCAATATCTGTATGATTGGTTTGGTTTCTCTTTTGCATTTAGTTGGCGAGGGGCAATTTTAGCGTCCGCTGTGGTAGCCTTTCCATTGGTTGTACGTTCTATCCGCTTATCTCTAGAAAGCATTGATACAAATTTAGAAGCAACGGCGAGAACACTCGGTGCATCACCTTATCGAGTCTTTTTTACTATTACATTACCATTAGCTTTACCAGGTGTATTAGCTGGAATGGTGTTAGGATTTGCGCGCTCATTAGGGGAATTTGGTGCTACCATTACGTTTGTTTCCAATATCGTAGGGCAAACACAAACTATTCCATTGGCAATGTATTCTTTTATTCAAACGCCGGGTGCTGAAGATCAGGCGTTCAAGCTCTGTTTACTCTCAATTATGTTGTCATTGTTGTCGTTACTATTATCAGAATGGCTCTCTCGTTATATGTATAAAAAATTAGGACAACGTCATGCTTAATTTGCAAGTTAAAAAGCATTTTCCTGCCCTTTCAGTAGAACTTGATCTACAAATTCCTACTAATGGGATTACGATGATTTTTGGACGATCTGGTGCAGGGAAGTCCTCCTTATTAAATATGGTGAGCGGGTTAAGTAAACCTGATCAAGGGCGAATTAGTTTAGTGGATCGGGTGTTGGTGGATACAGAGAAGCAGATAAATGTACCCATTGAAAAGCGCAATATTGGTTATGTTTTTCAAGAAGCTCGTTTATTTCCTCATTATCGAGTAAAAGGAAATCTGCAATATGGTATGGCAAAACAGGAACAGGGTAAGTTTGATGCTATTGTTGAGTTATTAGGATTGAGCCAGTTATTAGATCGTTATCCATTAACATTATCAGGCGGTGAAAAACAACGAGTAGCGATAGGGAGAGCCTTACTTTCTAATCCACAAATTTTATTAATGGATGAGCCATTATCTGCATTAGATATGCCACGTAAGCAAGAGTTGATGCGTTATTTGCTACGTTTAGTTAAAGAGATCGAAATTCCTATTTTATACGTCACCCATAGTTTAGAAGAATTAAAAATGTTAGCGGATCGAGTGATTCTATTAGAAGAGGGAAAATTAGTAGAATTTGCTGATTTAGAAACAATATGGAATAACGGATTATTAGCAGAATGGCAACAAAATCAAGTGATACAATGGATCTATCAAGGTCAATTAATAGAGAAATCAGATAATTGTCAGCACGGCATTGTGCAAGTGGCTAATCAACGCTTTCAAGTAACACTTAATCAAGATTATCTATTAGGTGAAACGCTAAAAATTGTCATTAATCAGCAAGATCTTTTTCTTTCTTTAGCGCCACTGATTGACAGTAGCGTTACTCATTGTTGTCAAGGAATTATTACTAGAATTGTTGAAATGGCAACGCATATTGCAGTAACTGTAACGATTTCAGCATCAATGATGGTGGTTGTTCCTATCGAAAAATCAATTTATCAAAAAATGCAACTTATTGTAAATCAACAAGTTTATCTTAATATTTTGCATATCCACTTATTAGCTTATTAATCAGATATAACAAATTTGGATATCAATTATTCGTAGAATATGCTCGCTTGTTAGTGGATAATTGCCTACAATTCGTTTCCATAGGTAATATTTTGCCTTACGGAAGTATTAATTAAGAGATTTCTCTTAGATTAATAGTTCATAATCAATTTTTGATAGGAGAAACCTATGTTTAAAAAGTTATTAGTTACCTCATTAGTTGCGTTAACTGCAAGCCTGGCAAACGCAGAACAAGTTACGGTATTTGCCGCAGCCTCAATGACTAACGCCTTGCAGCAAGTTGCTGATGATTACAAGAAAAAAGTACCTGATGATGAAATTGTCTTTTCTTTTGCGTCTTCATCAACATTAGCAAATCAAATTGCTGAGGGAGCACCAGCAAATATCTTTGTTTCTGCTAATACTAAATGGATGAACTATTTGAAAGAAAAAGGTTTAACTGTGGCAGGTAGCGATAAAATTTTAGTTGGTAATGAATTAGTGATGATTGCAAATCAAGACAGCAAAATTGATAAAGTGGATATTGCAAAAGGTGAATGGATTAAGCAATTAGATAATAATTTTCTTTCTGTCGGCGATCCTGATCATGTGCCGGCTGGTCAATATATGAAAGCAGCAACCACCAAATTAGGATTCTGGGATAAAATTGAAGCTAAATTAGCTCGTGGTAAAGATGTACGTGCTGCATTAGCGTTAGTAGAACGTAATGAAGCACCTTTAGGTGTAGTGTATGGTACTGATGCTAAACAAAGTAAAAAAGTGAAAGTTGTTGGTGTGTTTCCAGCAGATAGCTATCCAAAAGTGGAATACCCAGTTGCCTTATTAAAAGATCATGATAGCAAAGCAGCAAAAGCATTCTTTGATTATTTGCAATCAGATGATGCGAAACAAGTATTTATTCAATATGGTTTTAGTGTTGCGAAATAATTGAAGGATATTTGGTAATTAAACCCACGATTTTTTGTGGGTTTTTAGACTGCTAATAGACCTAAATTTAGTTATAAATCTTAATAAATGCTTAATGGGATCCCTATCACACTTGCCCGAATGCAAATAAGATTTTCAGGCAAAAAAAGTGATCATTTT
>NZ_JTJR01000033.1 GCF_001678475.1 Gallibacterium genomosp. 3
AATAAAAAGAGTTGCTAATGATCTTAGAAAATAATTATTAGCAACCACTTTGTCCACTTGGTGTAGTTTTTTTAAAATCAGCAACCATTTTGTCTACTACACCCATTTTTACTTATAGGAAAAAAATCCCAGCCTAGGCTAGGATTTTTACATCAAAAAATAATCAATTAATTATTTTTCAACTGTTGTTTGGTGTTGACCACTTACAGAAACTTCAACACGACGATCTGGTGCTAAGCAAGCGATTAATGCTTTACGACCTTTAACTGCGTCACATGTGTTACCAGTTACTGGGTTAGCTTCACCGTAACCTACTGCTTTGATTACATCTGGAGATACAGATTTAGAAACTAAGTAGTTAGCTACAGTGTTAGCACGGTCTTGAGAAAGTTTTAAGTTATATTTGTCAGAACCAATACGGTCTGTATAACCAGCAACTTCAACAGATGATAAAGTGCCAACTTTAGAAAGTTCTTGTTGTAAGTTATCTAATGATTGCGCTGCTTCTGGTCTTAAGTTTGCTTTACCGAAAGCAAATAATACATCAGAACTTAATGCAAATTTCTTATTAACAACTTCCATTGCTGGAGCTTGTTCATTTTGACCAAAACGATAAGAAAGACCGAAAGATACAGAACCAATGCTTGGGCTATATGATTTACCTTCTACTTTACCCACTTTAGAAACCCATTGATATTCTAAACGCGCTGCTAATTGTGGAAGAATCGCATATTCAACACCTGCTGCAAATACTGGAGATACCTTTAATTTATGAGCAGATACAACTTTTTCTCCATCAACATGGCGAGTATAGTCAGAACGAATTAATGCTGTACCTAAACGACCGTAAACATCTAAACCATCAACATAAGCTACTGGGTAGCTTGCTTTTAAGCTAAGATTTAAACCATGAGCTACATGTCTTGCACGTACAGAATCACCTGTATGACCTCTTAATTTACCATAGAAGTCATAACCTGCTTCAACAGCAAAATTATCAGTGATTTGATAGCCACCGAATACACCATAAGTTTCGGAATTACGATGGATACCATATGGACCACCATTTTCATTATCAAATTGATTCACATCATAGTGGAATGATGCCCAACCAGCTTTCGCACCAGCGTAGAAAGTATTTGCTTGAGGAGCTGCTTGTGCTACTGATACGAATGCTAATCCTGAAATTGCTAATGCGATTGCAGTCTTTTTCATTATAAAATCCTCTTGAATTTATTATCTATATTTAGATTTTGAGGTTTGTATTTACATAAAAGACATGGTAAACATCAACCTCTCCCCAAAATAAATGAGATCCAGCTCACTTATTTGGTAACGCATATTATCGCTATTGATCAAGATAAAATCAAACCTTTATTCTATTTTTGTATAAAAAATGCTCTTTTTAAGCCTAAATTTACACCAACACTCACCTTTTTCTTTCCTTTAATTTCCTTTTTTCGTGCTCTTTTTAAATTTTTTTGCTGAGATCTACTCCTAACCGAGTATTCCCTCTCTGAATTCTCTTTTTTTAGTGCTAGTATTAGAATTTCATTTGTTCCCGTAATTTCATAATACAAGAGGCTTATTCATGATGATTCCTTACTTAGCGAGTCAACAACAACTTGATCCCTTAGTAAATCAATATCTTACCCAATTAAAACAACAAGGCTTCCTTGGTGACATTGCTTATCATTATGCAGATCGACTCTCTCTCGCAACTGACAACAGTGTTTATCAACAATTACCACAAGCCATTCTTTTCCCTAAAGAAGTAGCTGATATTGTCAGATTAACCAAACTTGCTCAACGCGAAGAATTTAAATCACTAAAATTTACGCCTAGAGGTGGTGGTACAGGAACAAATGGTCAATCACTGAATAGTACCATCATCGTTGATCTTTCACGCCATATGAATCAAATTCTTGAGTTAAATGTGAAAGAACATTGGGTGCGAGTACAAGCTGGTGTTGTCAAAGATCAATTAAACCGTTTTTTAAAGCCTCACGGTCTATTCTTTGCTCCAGAACTCTCTACCAGTAATCGTGCTACTATTGGGGGAATGGTGAATACTGATGCTTCAGGACAAGGTTCATTACTCTATGGTAAAACATCTGATCATGTCATTGCCTTACGTTCTGTGTTAATTAATGGTGATATTCTCGATACCCAAGCGATAAATTGTGATAATTTTACGGATAATCTTGAACAAACAAATCTATCTCACACTGGCAAACATATTCATCAACAAGTTGCCCAACTATGTCGTCAGCATCGTGAACAAATTCTTACCCAACTGCCTCAGTTAAACCGTTTTATTACGGGATATGATCTTAATCATGTCTTTGATGCTGAACTTTCTAAATTTAATCTAAGCCGTATTCTGACAGGTTCAGAAGGTTCTCTTGCTTTCGTATGTGAAGCTAAATTGAATCTATTACCTATTCCGCAATACCGCACATTAATTAATATTAAATATCGCTCTTTTGATGCAGCGCTTCGCCATGCTCCTGCGATGGTGGCAGCAAAAGCACTGTCTGTTGAAACCGTTGATTCTAAAGTTTTAAATTTAGCAAAACAGGATATTATCTGGCATTCTGTTTCTGATTTATTAAAAGAAGATGAAAACTCTCCAATTCTTGGACTTAATATTATTGAATACGCAGGCAATAATGAAAAATTCCAACAACAGCAAGTTGCCCAATTATGCCAGCGATTAGATCAAGAAATTGCTAACCAACAAAATGATGTTATTGGTTATCAAGTTTGTACTGATTTAGCTTCTGTCGAAAAAATTTATGCTATGCGTAAAAAGGCAGTAGGGCTACTCGGTAATGCAAAAGGACGAGCTAAACCGATTCCTTTTGTTGAAGATACTTGTGTTCCACCAGAAAATTTAGCCGATTATATTGCTGATTTTCGCGCCTTATTAGACAAGCATCATCTTGAATATGGTATGTTTGGTCATGTTGATGCAGGTGTATTGCACGTCCGCCCTGCATTAGATCTCTGCGATCCTGAACAAGTAAAATTATTTAAATCTATTTCTGACCAAGTCGCCAATTTAACTCAACAATATGGTGGTTTAATTTGGGGAGAACATGGTAAAGGCGTACGAGGTGAATATAGCCGTCAATTTTTTGGCGAAGAATTATGGCAAGTGTTACAACAAATCAAAGCATTATTTGATCCTGAAAATCGCTTAAATCCAGGTAAAATTTGTACCCCATTAAATTCAGATACAAAATTGTTTGAAGTGCTTTCACCAATGCGGGCTGATTACGATCGCCAAATCCCAATCGCAATTAAAGATCAATTTAGTGGTGCAATGAACTGTAATGGTAATGGCTTATGCTTTAATTTTGATGTTGATAGTGTCATGTGTCCATCTATGAAAGTAAGCCGTAATCGTGTTTTTTCTCCTAAAGGTCGCGCAGCATTAGTACGTGAATGGTTACGTTTACTTGCCAATGCAAATGTTTCTGCCGAACAATTAGATTTTAATCAAAGCCAAATTAAGCTTACTGATCTCGTAGAAAAATTGCGTAATCGCTTTTCGAAAAAACACCAAGATGATTTTTCTCATGAAGTTAAAGCAGCAATGGATACTTGCTTATCTTGTAAAGCGTGTGCAAGTCAATGCCCAATTAAAATTGATGTCCCTGACTTTAAAGCAAAATTTTTATACCTTTACCACCACCGCTACCCTCGTCCATTAAAAGATTATGTTGTCGCTAATGTAGAAAATGTTGCGCCATTAATGGCAAAAGCACCTGCTTTTTTTAATGCTGTGACAGCGCATCCATTAGTAGAAAAAGTTGCTCGTAAATATATTGGAATGGTCGCTTTACCTCAACTTTCTGTTCCATCCTTACAAAAACAATTAGTAGAAATTCATTATCAAAATCGTTCGTTAGAACAATTAGAGCAACTTCCGCTTAGCCAACGTGAAAAGATGATCTTTATTGTACAAGATCCATTTACCTCTTTTTACGATGCCAAAGTTGTTGCTGATTTTGTACGCTTAACCAAAAAATTAGACTTTGATCCTATTGTTTTGCCATTTAAACCAAACGGTAAAGCGCAACACGTAAAAGGTTTCTTAGCACGCTTTAGTAAAACCGCAACGAAGCAAGCCGAAGTATTAAATCGAATCGCGAAATTGGGCGTACCTTTAGTGGGGGTAGATGCAGCCGTAGTGCTTTCCTATCGTGATGAATATCGTCAAGTATTAGGTGAAAAACGAGGTAACTTCCAAGTATTAACTTCACAAGAATGGTTATCTCAAGTTTTAGCTACCACAGAAAAACAACCAGCAAATCCTGATAATCAACGTACTTGGTATTTATTCCCGCATTGTACAGAAAGTAGTTTATTGCCAAATAGCAGCAAAGCGTGGCAAACACTATTTGCTAAATTTGGTGAACAACTGGAGATTGTGCAAGTCGGTTGCTGTGGTATGGCAGGAACATTTGGACATGAAACAATACATGAAGAAACCTCTAAAGAGATTTATCAACTCTCTTGGGCAAAAAAATTACAAGATAAAGATTTACAATATTGCTTAGTTTCTGGCTACTCTTGCCGCAGCCAAATTAAGCGGATGCAACATCAAATCAGTAAACACCCATTACAAGGACTGTTGGAGATTATAAATTAATGGAAATTTGGAAAAAGAAATTTACGCTAGAAGATCTTAATCAAGCAAACAAAAATACCGCAGCTAAACAACTTGGTATCGAATTTGTCGCTTATGGTGATGATTGGATGGAAGCTGCACTAACCGTTGATCAACGCAACTGTCAACCAATGGGGTTACTGCATGGTGGTTCTTCCGCCTTATTAGCGGAAACAGTGGGATCTTATGCTGGTTTTTGTGCTTGTGAAGAGAATAAAGGTATTGTTGGCGTAGAAATTAACGCCAACCATTTACGAGCAATGAAATTAGGAGAACGTGTCACTGCCCGTGCGACACCATTACATATTGGCAGAACATTACACGTTTGGCAGATTAATATCTCCGATTCACAACAACGCTTGTGTTGTCAAAGCCGTTTAACTTTAGCCGTTTTAGATCAAAATAAGGAATAATTGTGATAGCAAAACGAATTGGTGTTTTACTTGTTAATTTAGGTACGCCCGATGAGCCTACTGTTCCTGCGGTGAAATGTTATTTACGTCAATTTTTAACAGACTCTCGTGTAATTGATTTACCTCGTTGGCAATGGCAGTTATTACTTAATGCAATTATTTTACCTAAACGAGCACCTCGTGTGGCTAAACTCTATCAACAGATTTGGCAAACTGAAGGTTCACCATTATTTGCAATTAGTCGGCAACAACAAGCTGCATTACAGCAACGCTTTCAGCAAAATGATCAAGATATTCTAGTTGAATTAGCGATGACTTATGGCAACCCATCAATCAATTCTACATTAGATAAGTTGTATGCAGCGAAAGTTGAACATCTGATTGTATTACCTCTCTATCCACAATATAGCAGTACAACTACCGCTTCTGTGCTAGATGCCTTTCATACTGCCTTAAAACATCGGCGTCAGTTGTTACCTTTTGACTTCATTTTTTCATATCAAGATCATCCACTCTATATTGAAGCACTCGCTAAAGCCGTACAGCAGCAACCGTTAGCCAATGATGAGCATCTTGTGATTTCCTTTCATGGTATTCCTCAACGTTATCAACAAGAAGGAGATTATTATCCTCAACATTGCCAACAAACGGCTAAAGCACTTACTGAACGCCTTAACTTAACTGAGCAAGATTGGACACTTACTTATCAATCACGTTTTGGTAAAGAAGTCTGGTTACAACCTTATACAGATGAAACACTTCGTGCTTTTCCAGCACAAGGCATTAAGAAAGTAGCGGTAATTTGTCCTGGCTTTGCTGTTGATTGCTTAGAAACATTAGAAGAAATTGCAGAAGAAAACAAACAAGTTTTCTTACAAGCAGGCGGTGAATCTTATCGTTATATTCCAGCATTAAATGCAAATGAACTGCATATTGAACTGTTGTATCAGTTAATTAGAGAAAAATTAAAGTAAACAAAGGTGTCGGATATAAAATCCGACATCTTATTACTTAATCACCTGATAAACTTTAAATTTCCCTGTCTTCGCTAATACTTGATGCGAGCCAAAGTAATGATCCAATAAATCTGGATAAGGTAAGAATGCATTAGCCACAATCCGTAATTTCCCACCCACATTAAGGTGATGTTTTGCCTCACGGATTAAACTCTCTACCGCATGATAGGCAGTATCAATTCCAGCATGGAATGGCGGATTAGAAATAATTAAATCAAACTTATCGGTAATCGCTGAAAATACATCACTCACAATAACCTTTCCTTCTAACTGATTCTGTTTTAAGGTTTCTTGCGCGGAAGCAATCGCCATCGCATGAATGTCCGCCATCACTAATTCAATTTGTGGATAATACTGTTTTAAATAGCTACCAATTACCCCGGCACCGCATCCCACATCAAGTACTTTACCCTGCACGGTTTGATCTAATGTACTTAATAATAGAGCTGTACCTTGATCTAACTCACTGGCACTAAATACCCCTGGTAATGAGTAAATATGTAAATCATTACCCATTGGTAATTGATATTGTTGCCACCAAGCTGCTAATGAAAATTCAGGTACCGTATCTAGTTCAAAGTGATACAAACTGCAACGGCGAGCTGAATCAATCTTAGCGATTGTTCCCCATTTAGCACAAAATTTTTCTGCTGAACGTACGCCACCGCGGTTTTCACCAACAATTAATACTCTTTGTCCAACTTTGGCTTGTGACAAAATTTGTAGTAGTTGAAATTGGCATTCTTGCTTATTTTTTCCCCAATAAAAAATGATCCAATCTTCACCTTGAGATTGTGCTTCTAAAGAAAACTCTGCTTTTGCTCTCGTTTTATTAACATAATCAAAATAATTGCTAACAACACGAGCTTGCTGTGCATATTTTTGACACTCTACTGGGAAATCATCTTGAACATTGCCTAAAAATAATAGGTGTTTTTCAGCAAATAATGCTAAATGGCGCATTAATACTTGGCTTTCAGCTGTGAGGATCACATTAATATTCCTTATATTTATTATTTTATAAAAAATAAAAATAGCGATACCAAGATCGCTATTTTTACTATGACTTATCTTATTTCACTCGCATTCCCGGCGCTGCACCTTGATCTGGTGTTAATAAGAAAATATTACTACCACCTGGTCCTGCAGCCAACACCATACCCTCTGACACACCAAATTTCATCTTACGAGGTGCTAAATTAGCCACCATCACCGTTAAACGTCCTTCAAGCTCTTCTGGTTTGTACGCTGCTTTAATTCCCGCAAAAACTTGGCGTGTTTCGCTGCCAATATCTAAAGTCAATTTCACCAATTTATTTGCTTCTGGTACAGCTTCTGCTTTTACAATCTTAGCGACTCGTAAATCAATCTTAGCAAAATCATCAATCGAGATCGTTTCTGCAATTGGTGCAATCTCACTATTCACAGCTGGCGCAGTTTTCGCTGGCGCATTAACTGCTGCATTTTCTGCTTTAGATGCCTCAATCAATGCATCAATTTTGCTCATTTCTAAACGACTGAATAATGCTTTAAATGGGGCAATTTGGTGACCAAGCAGTGGTGTTGCTAAATTTGCCCACTGTAATTGATCATTTAAAAATGCCTCTGCTCGCTCTGCTAATTGTGGTAATACTGGTTTTAAGAATCCCATTAACACACGGAACATTTGAATTCCCATTGAACAAACTTCATGTAACTCCTGTTCACGAGCTTCATCTTTTGCAATTACCCAAGGTGCCATCTCATCAACATATTTATTCGCCTTATCACACAAATTCATAATTTCACGAATTGCTTTATTAAACTCACGATTTTCATAATATTGTGCGATTTGCTCCGATTGCTGGAAGAATGCTTGCCATAGCGCTTCATCATGTAAACGATCTGCTAATTTACCACTAAAACGTTTTTGAATAAATCCTGCATTACGACTTGCTAGATTCACTAATTTATTCACAATATCGCTATTCACGCGTTGGACGAAATCTTCTAAGTTCAAATCTAAATCATCAATACGATTACTGAGTTTCGCTGCATAGTAATAGCGTAAACATTCTGGATCGAGATGATCTAAATAAGTTTTTGCTTGAATAAAGGTACCACGTGATTTTGACATTTTCTCGCCATTGACAGTTACATAGCCATGTACAAAGATATTAGTCGGTTTACGATAGCCAGCACCTTCTAACATAGCAGGCCAAAAGAGGCTATGGAAATAGACAATATCCTTGCCAATAAAGTGATAAAGTTCTGTCGTACTTGCTTTATTCCAGAAACGATCAAAATCAATCCCTTTACGTGAACAAAGATTTTTAAATGAAGCCATATAGCCAATTGGCGCATCCAGCCATACATAAAAATATTTGCCTGGCTGATTTGGAATTTCGAATCCAAAATAAGGTGCATCACGTGAAATATCCCACTGTTGCAAACCTGCTTCAAACCACTCCATCATTTTATTAGAGACTTCTGGCTGCAAAGTACCAGACTTAATCCATCCTTTTAACATTTCTTCAAATACAGGTAAATCAAAGAAGAAATGCTCAGATTCTTTTAATACAGGTGTTGCACCTGACACCACAGAACGTGGATTAATTAATTCAGTCGGGCTATATGTCGCTGAACACACCTCACAATTATCACCATATTGATCTTCTGCCTTACATTTTGGACAGGTTCCTTTTACGAAACGATCTGGTAAGAACATTCCTTTTTCAGGGTCAAATAATTGCGAAATAGTGCGGCTTTTAATAAAACCATTCTCTTTTAATTTGTTATAAATAACTCCTGAAAGTTCTTGGTTTTCTGGGCTATGAGTAGAATAGTAATTATCGTAACTAATATTAAAACCAGCAAAAGAAGAGATATGTTGTTGCTGCACATCTGCTATTAATTGTTCTGGGGAAATTCCCATTTGGTCCGCTTTTAACATAATAGGCGTACCATGCGCATCATCTGCACAAACAAAATAGATTTCATTCCCACGCATTCTTTGGAAACGTACCCAAATATCCGCTTGAATATGTTCAAGCATATGACCTAAGTGAATTGGACCGTTAGCATAAGGTAATGCACAAGTAACAAGTATGTGACGGCTACTAGACATAAATTTTCCTTCTTAAAACTATTTTTCTATTTTTAAAAATAACGGCTAATGTTACTCCATTACCCTTTGTTTTTCCAGTTTAGTAACGCCATCGAGTAACTTTCAAACTTTAAGTGACTTTTCGCTTAACAGTTGCTTACTTGCGTGGTTAAATAAGCGGGCAAATTTAATCGCTACAAATTAAAAAGGATGGATCAATGAGTAAGTTAACTTTTACTTTTTCCAATATGGACGAAACACTTGCACAGCAAATTACTGAAAAAATCCAACAATTCCAACACCCTACTCTACAAAAAGACTTATTAAGTTTAAAAGCACTAAAAAAACTTTCTTTAGCGGATAACAAATTGCAGATTACCTTAACAGTGCCATTTGCTTGGAATAGTGGCTTTACTGATTTAAAAAATGCACTCACTGCGCCACTTGCACAACTTGCTAATGTAAGCGATGTAAAATGGACTCTCCAATATCAAATCGCTACCTTAAAACGAGCTAATAATCAACCAGCCGTGAATGGTGTGAAAAACATTATTGCGGTGACTTCAGGTAAAGGGGGCGTGGGTAAATCTACTACCGCCGTTAATTTCGCATTAGCACTGCAAGCACAAGGTGCAAAAGTTGGGATCTTAGATGCTGATATCTATGGTCCATCTATCCCTTATATGTTGGGTGCTGAGGGACAACGCCCAACCTCACCTGATAACCAACATATGGTGCCAATTGTTGCTCACGGATTACAATCTAATTCTATTGGTTATTTGATGGATGCCGATAGTGCCACAATTTGGCGTGGTCCAATGGCAAGCAGTGCATTAGGTCAATTATTAAACGAAACTTGGTGGACTGATTTAGATTATCTTGTTATTGATATGCCGCCAGGTACAGGTGATATTCAGCTCACGTTGTCACAACAAATTCCTGTTACTGGTGCTTTAGTAGTAACAACCCCGCAAGATATTGCATTACTAGATGCAATTAAAGGTATCTCTATGTTTAAGCGCGTATCTGTACCTGTATTAGGCATTATTGAAAATATGAGCGTTCACATTTGTGCCAACTGTGGACACCACGAAGCGATTTTTGGTACGGGTGGTGCTGAAAAAGTTGCCGAGAAATATCAAATTAAACTTCTTGGTCAATTACCATTACATATCCGCTTACGTGAAGATTTAGATCAAGGTAAACCAACTGTTGTGGCTGCACCAGATCACGAAATCACTCAAGCATTCCTCAATCTTGCACAAACTGTTGCAGCTGAACTTTATTGGCAAGGCGAAACCATCCCAGCAGAAATTATGATCCGTGAGGTTAAATAAGCTGACATAAACCCACTTATTACTACACTATAAAAACAAATTCCCCATCAGAAGTTAATCAACTGATGGGGAATTTTGTTTGGGTATCTATTGGTATAGTAGACAAAAT
>NZ_JTJR01000034.1 GCF_001678475.1 Gallibacterium genomosp. 3
AAGAAAGAATATATTGCCCCTCCCCTTTAAGGGGTAATGGTAGCACTATTGTGCGGTTGTTAGTTTTCACATGCCCCTTGAGGGGCATGTGAAGTAATAGACCCTTATAGGGTAACCTAAAAACCGCATGTTTTACGTGCGGATTGTTATTTAAATGATATTTCTCAGTTATTTTATTTTGGCATTAAGATAATTTCTTTCAATAAATGATCTTATTTCAGCAACAAAGGTTTTTACTTTTTGTTGTTGTTCTTCTAAATCGTCAGGTGAAAGATTTTTTTCCATATTATCTAATAGAATATTAATAATTTCTTCATCCGTTCTTGTTCCATCTAATAATTGGAAAACCTGCCCCTCTAAATTACTTAACTCCATAATATAGCCTTGAAAATTAGCTAATTTAATAATTGGATGCTGTGTAGTAATAAGATAATTAATTATTTTTCGGTAAGGTTCATATACATTTAGTTTATCTTCTTGTACTATAGCTCTAAATTGAGTTGTGGCATAGATATTATCTTCATAAATAATATTAGAGACAATTTTTGTATAGATTGCCTTAGTGTCTGTATCTACAGAATAATATTTTTTAATAAAGTCTTCCACTTTAATCATATTTGGAAATTCTTTTCTTAAATTATTTAAAATATTATTTGTAACTTCGTCATTACTTTTAACTTCATTATTTTTGAGGAAAATATAAAGCTCATTTATATTACTGATAGATAGGTCCTTAGATACCTTAATGTTATCTTTATTACGCTTATGTGTAATAATACTGCGTCTAAACTGAGTATTTTTCATAAAATCGTAATATTGTTCTTTTTGGATGGTATTATTCAGACATTCTTTATTTAAGATATTTTCAATTTCATCATTACTAAAACTAGGGAAGGTAGTATTAAGTGAGGAGTCTGCAATATGAACAAGATCAAATTCATTTAATTTTTGATTAAATTCATATAAATACATTGGATTATTATTTTCTTCATAATACTCATGATAGATATAATAACTATCTTTTCCTCTAATTGTTTTTGCATAACTTTTTAAATCTTCAGGTAGGAATGAATGCTCCTCTAAGAATTCTAATGCTCCTTTGCCATAGCTGACCTTATCTTTTGTTTCTATTTCTAAGCCATGTTCTTTAAGCATCTTTATGCGGAGTAACATAATATCTTTTAAAACTTCAATTTTTTTCCAACCTGGATAAGTGTTGTAAGAAATAATGGCAGATCCATTATCAGAAAGATGCTTTTGGATAATTTCTAAAATTTTATTTTGTACGGGTTCTGGTACCCAGCTAAATACGCCATGACAAATAATATAGTCAAATTGACCAAAACTTTTGTCGAAATCCATAATATTCTTATGATAGAGTTGAATATTTTTTAATCCTATATGCTCAATCAACGTTTGTCCTGCTTTGATTTGTTGCTCAGAAAGATCAATGCCAATAAATTCGGCTTGAGGATTAGCAAGTGCAAGAGATAGAATATTCCCGCCATAGGAACAACCAATCTCTAAAACTCGAGCAGTGTTGAGATCTGGGGTTTCAAAACCAAAGAGTTTTAAGATCGTTTTTTGTTTATCTGGAAAGGTTAGAGCGAAGGGCTTTGATTGGTAAGGAAGTTCGTCATAACTTTGTTTTGTTCTTTGAATGTTAGTTTCAGTATTCATAAAAAGTCCTTGTAATGATGATATTTATGCATTTTGCACTTATTTAAATAAAATGATTATAAATATATATTCTTTTTAAAGAAATGAAATTGATTTATCACAAGGATTGAAAAAGAATGTAAGTTGATTAATGATATTTAAGTTTTATTACTGACGATCATCAACGCCAATTAGTAAATAACGACCATTAATATCGCTTAAACTACGAAAGCCAATGTTAAAAATCTGATACGGACGAACACGACCTTTTACTTGTGTGTAATCGAAGTTGTCATGATGGTGGCCATGAAAGATCTTTTTTACCCCCATGCTTTCCGCTAATCGATTAATTACAGCGAAGCCAGAAGGATGAGGTTTAGGAGCTTCATGACAAATCAGAATATCCGCTTGTTGGTTTGCTAGAGTATCTACATCCGAAGGGAAAATAGATGTACGGTGACGTAATGGTAACCCGCCATTCCAAATTTTATCTTGTGTACAATATTGGCAATAATGAATTGGATCAAGAAATAACGGTTTGTTTGGCGGCATCCAGATTTGTCCTCGGAATACACCGCCTAGACCAGCAATTTTGACTCCTTCAATCTCAACAACTTTACCGTGAAGATTACGTTGTTTCCATTGACTGCCCCAAATTGCCTCGAAAGCTGCAACAGTTTTACTGTCATGATTACCATGGATAAACCAAAGATCGCAGTGTTGTGCAAGTCTATCAAGCTCTGAACAGTCTGTAAGCTGTAAATCACCTAGGATAATCAACGAGATCGGTTGATTATCCTGAATAAATGGATAGAGATGTTCGAAATATCCGTGAGGATCGCCGGCAAAAAGAAGCATGGATTACTTATTTCTCCTTATCATCAACTGCTTCATGGACAGATTCATCATTAAGCACACGTTCGACAATTTTTTTCACTTGAGCATAACGTTCTAGATAGCTAGGAGATTCAATCTCAATATAAGGAATATTATATTTTTCGAGTAATTTTTTCAGTAATTGTTGAAAACGTTGTCGTTGTTGCTGAGAACCTAAACTACGTAAACCATCATCTACCCAAGCTGTATTATTTTTTAGCAGAATTGTGACATCAAAAGGGTATTCTTTGATCATTGAATCTAAGAACGGATGGGCTTTCCCTTCATATTGGATACAAAATGCTTGTGTAGTAATAAAGTCAGTGTCAATAAAAGCTACTTTATGTGCGTGACGTAATGCATAATCTACATAACGTTGATGACCTAGTGCCATTAGAGGGTAATCAGAATATTGCATTGCTTGTTCATTTCCCCCTAACTTTTCAAAGACAAATTCACGCCCATATTCCCAAGCAGATGTTGTATTGAACACAGCAGCGAGTTTATTCACTAACATTGTTTTACCACTGCTTTCACCGCCTAAAATTGCAATCGTTTTGGCAAAGAATGGACGAACTTCTTTTGGGATAAATTTCCAATATTGGAATGGATGATTGCGAATTTTAGTTGCGGAAACATTAAAGAATTCACGTTGTGGATCAACCAAAACAACTTCTAAATGCAAGTACTTTTCATAAGGCTCTTTGTCTTGTGGTTCACTGGTGAATACAACGCTCGGTGTAAAATGTTTTTCTTTAAATAGTGTTTTAACCCGTGAAGACCAATCTACCCAACCGTTTGGATAAGAGGCGATACCATCTTCGATAAGATGATGAATAAAGATTTGTTTTTGTTGATATTTAAAGATTTGTTGCATCCAACGTAAGCGATCTTGCACTGTTGGCATTTTTTTCATCTTACTATCATAGAATAGCTTTAAATCGCGTTCCGTATCACTACAAACAATAACGTGTAATTCATCCACCTTACTAAAGGCTTCATAAATCATATTAATATGCCCTGTGTGAACAGGGTAAAACTTACCAAAAATTACGCCAACTTGTTTGTTTGGGGTATTAGAAATTTGTAGTGCATGGTGGATCGCATTAAGTTTTTTAGCACTTGGATTTTGGATTTTACCACCGACAAGTTGATTGTAATAAGCACGGGTAATTTGTGCTTTTTCACAAACTTCAGCAACTTTCATGCCTAATTGTTTGCGTTTTTGTTGTAGGTAAAGAAAATCAGTCATATTTTGCTCCTTGAATGAGAAGCATAATACGCAACAAATGACATATTGTCATTATTCTTATGTTGTCTATATTAGCTATTTTTAAGATTGATTACACATTAAAGTGTATTTTATATGCTACGTTTTTGGCGTTTCATTTTGTTGTTGTAATAATGCGTCAACACGAGCTTCTAAAGCGGTGAGTTTTTCACGTGTACGTAATAACACTTGTGTTTGTACATCAAACTCTTCACGAGTGACAACATCTAATTTAGAGAGTTGAGCTTGTAAGACTTGTTTTAATTTTGATTCGACATCATTACCAATGTCTTTGATACCTTGAGGTAAGTTGTTTTGGACTTGCTGAATGATTTCTTCAATTTTTTTAGGATTTAACATAAGCACCTCATAAAATTTAATGGATTTATTGTAAGAGAAAAACGGGAAATTTACTAGGCAAGGCAAATTTTTTCTTTTATACTTCTTTCCGCATTCTCAGGGCGGGGTGAAATTCCCCACCGGTGGTAAGCGTCAGTAAGCCCACGAGCGTTCATATTTGTATATGAAGTCAGCAGATTTGGTGAAAATCCAAAGCCGACAGTGACAGTCTGGATGGTAGAGAATAGCGGTATCTCAAAGATAAAAAACACTATTTAATCTATTTAAATAGTGCTGTAATGTTATTAATATTCAATATGATAGAAATGATCTTATCTAGGCTATATTCACTAATATAGCAATAAGTTAATTTGTAGCATATAGAGATTGATATCAATTATTTCCTTGTCTGCCGTACTTCCCTTATAGCCCTGATTCTGGTACTAACAATTAACAAAGGATAATTTACCATGAGTCAGTCAATTCTTTCTCAATTTGGCAATGCGGAGCAACGTGTGCTTAATGCGATTGCCGCCTTACAACAAGGCAAAGGTGTATTAGTGTTGGATGATGAAGATCGTGAAAATGAAGGTGATTTGATCTATCCAGCAGAAACCATTACGCCAGCACAAATGGCAAAACTCATTCGTTATGGAAGTGGGATTGTTTGCCTTTGTATTACAGATGAACTTTGCCAACAACTCGATTTACCACCAATGGTAGAAAATAATACGAGTGTAAACCGTACTGCATTTACCGTAACGATTGAAGCGGCAAAAGGTGTTTCTACGGGGGTATCAGCACGGGATCGTGTTACCACGGTAAAAACAGCGGTAGCAGATGGTGCTAAACCAAGCGATTTGCATCGTCCAGGACATATTTTCCCATTACGTGCGAATGATAAAGGTGTTTTGGGGCGTCGGGGTCATACGGAAGCTTCTGTTGATTTAGCTGAATTAGCTGGTTTTAAACGTGCGGGAGTAATTTGTGAAATTACTAATGATGATGGCACAATGGCGCGCGCACCAGAAATTGTGAAATTTGCTTTAGAACAAGGCTATCCAGTAGTCACTATTGAGGATTTAGTGGCGTATAAGTTAGCACATTAATAAGAATACCTGCTTTAAGTACACGTTAAAGCAGGTATTTCTTAGTATTAGTTTAATAATCTTTCTATTTCACAACTTTTTCCATTTTGGAAAATTAATTTATTGTCATAAGAATATTTATCATAAGATAAAATGGCTTCTTCTCCATAGGTATATTCATAGTAATTTTTATTTTATGTTCTCAACACTCATATACTCGCAGTAATTTTAATCGTTGTAGGTAGCATTGGGTAATTTGAATTAAATGTTGTTGTGGAATAAAAGAATGTTGGTAAGTGGTTAAAACAGTATTTTCCTCTTTAAGGATTTCTGGTATTAGCTTTTCTCTTAATAATTTTGCATTAATACCAATATTTTCCCCAAATTCAATAAAATCTTTTCCTATATATTGACCATATATGGTATCAAAACCATCAGCGAGTTTTTTTCCACCTTCCTCTTTCTCCAGTAAAGGTAAAGCAAGATAACAACTATTAAAGACTTCTGGATAAGGGCAAACAGAAACAAAATCATAGATTGGTGCTAGATCAATACTTCTATCTTCGTTATAAATCAATGAGAAATTGCGTAAGTGTAGGTCATTGTTTCCTAATAGATAGGCATAGACAATGCGTCTAAATAACTCTATTTTCTGTGATAAATCACTACGAGTATGTTTTAAAATAAATTTGGCTATTCGTTCGTAACTGATATATTGCTCTTCATTTTGTCCGGTTTTTCCATATTTATCAGTAATATTCATTGCCCCATCAAGTTGTTCTTGATGAATAGGTATTCCATTATTTGTACGATCAAACCGCTTAATCACAAAGGCATTTTCAATGTTAGCTTGTAAAGTGAACTGTACCAATCCATTTGCGGGGACCTTAAATCCTAAAGTACGCATTACTGCCATCGTTGCATGTTCATTTTCGGCTAAATAAGGATATTCTTCAGGAGATGGTTTTAGGATAAATTGCCCTTGTTTATCAATAGTATCAAATTGTTGATCTTTTATGATTAATTGTAGTTTTGGTTGATAACCAGAAATGCTCATTCCTTTTTGTGTTATAGGTTTTGTTTGGAAAAAGTCTGCACGACTAAAAGGAAGCCGAAAATTAAAATCTGTCTTGCCAACCAAAGATTTTGCACCTTGTTTACTATATCCCGTTTGCTGCTCTTCTATGGTTGTGAGAGGTATCAGTAATATATGGCAATAATTCATTATGTCTCCCGAAAGATTTGTATTGCACCTAGCATATTTTCACCATTATTAAGGAGTAACCCAAATAGATCATCTTCATCTGTTTTTTGCAAAGTAGAATAAGTTTTTTTTAGCCATCCCTCAGGAACGAGAGATGCAAAATAAGGGAATAGTGTTTTAGCATGAAACTCTCTTTTTTCGAGAGGTAAACTTAAAGACAGGGGAATTCCCACATAATCGAGATCGTAATAAAAATGGAAACCATCGCTATCTTGCGACAAAATGCCGATTGGTTTGCCATATAAAAAAACTTTTCCTACACGAGTTAAAGGCTGCATAACGCTATTCCTAATGCTTCAGCAACTAGTAATACACTTGAAAATTTGACCTGTGCAGGATTTTTAAAAATCCGTTTTAATGTTGAAACCGATAATTCTGTTTGTAGTGATAAGGTTTCTAAATCAATGCCTAAATCTTTACGTTTTTGATTAAGCATTTGCCCAAAAATGATCGTATCAGTGATTTTACTTTTTGTTAGTTGCGATTGTTGATGAAGTTGTTCATCTAATAGTTGCTGCTGAATTTTCTTTAACTGTTCAATTTGCGTTTCAAGAGCTAAATGTAATGCCACCATAGTTCATATATAACCTTATTTTTGTTAAAATTTAATCAAAAGAATCATATATGATATATAACAAAAGTTATAGCTTTTTTTTGAGCTTATTTCATATTTTTTAGTAAAAAAAGTTTATTTAAGAACCATTATAAATTTATAAAGTTCTTATTTCCCTTTCTTAATCCAGTATTGATAAGGTGTTGTAGCGGTTTCACTTTGTAATAATGTATGTTCCATAAATTGGCAGAAACCGGGGATATCTCTGGTGGTGGCAGGATCATCAGCAAGGATTAATAAAACCTCTCCATTCTGCATCTCACGAATTTTTTTGCGTACTAGCATGACAGGTTCTGGGCAGCGTAATCCTTGTGTATCAAGTGTTTGATTAATTTTCCATTCGGTCATATGATTGCTACTTATTATGAATAAAGTGGTAATGATACTGCATTTTTAGTCGAGATGGGATAGTGGAGGAAAGAATGAAAACGTTATTCAATGCACATTTAGCACATATACAAGAAATTATTAAAGAGGCTTTATCTTGTTGTCGTTTGGATGGCGTTTGGATTTATGCAGGGCAAGCAGATCATTATTTCTTAGATGATCAAACAAAATCATTTCATATTAACCCTTATTTTAATTATGTAGTACCTATGCCAAAGGCAGAGGGTAGTTGGGTATTTTTAGATGGGTATAGCAAACCAAAATTATATTTCTATCAACCTAAAGATTATTGGTATTTTGTAGAAGCATTGCCTGATGATTTTTGGTGTGATGCCTTTGAATGGGAAGTCATTACTCAACCAGAACAAATTAGACAAGTGATCAATAATCGTACTAATTGCGCTTTTATTGGTGAAGATGATCAGTTAGCAAAATCATTAGGCTTTTTCTCAATTAATGACCGTAAGCTATTGAATATTCTTAATTATTATCGAGCGTACAAAACAGAATATGAAATAGAATGTATTTTCCAAGCACAAAAGCCAGCTTTATTCGGGCATATAGCAGCAAAACAAGCTTTTGAAGAGGGACAAAGTGAATTTGCGATTAACTTAGCCTATTTACAAGCTAGTGAGCAGTCGGATCTCAATGTACCTTATGGCAATATTATTGCAATTAATGAACATGGTGCAGTGTTGCATTACAATCGGTTAGCAACTAAAACGCCAGAAACACGGCGTAGTTTTTTAATTGACGCCGGGGCAACTTATTTAGGATACGCATCAGATATTACTCGTACTTATCAATATGAAAAGAATGATCTGTTTGCAGGATTGTTGCAAGGTATGGAACAAATTAAGCGAGATATTATTGCTGAATTACAAGTAGGCTATAATTATTTGACTTATCACACCCAAGTCCAGCAACGAATTTCAAAGTTACTGCAAGAGAGTGGTTTAATTAACTTACCGGCTGAGCAAATTTTTGATCTCGGGATTAACCGTGCTTTCTTACCACATGGCTTAGGGCATTTCCTTGGTTTACAGGTGCATGATATTGGTGGTTGGCAACAAAATAAACGAGGGGCAATTAAACGTCCACCAGAAGTTTATCCTAGTTTACGTTGTACACGTGAATTAGCTGAAGGAATGGTATTAACGATTGAACCTGGTTTATATTTTATTGAATTATTATTGCAAGAATGGCGAGCTCATCCATTAGCAGATAAATTTGATTGGCGTGCGATTGAAATGCTAAAAGGTTTTGGTGGAATTCGTACAGAAGATAATATTGTGATGCGGGCTACTGGAGCTGAAAATTTGACAGTAAAAATGCAACAAACATTGAACCTTAGCTAAGAGGTACTATGCAATATCCTGTATTACAAGAACCTGTTAGCTTTAGTGAAGAAATTAAAAAAAGTCGCTTTATTTGTTATCTACAACCAGTCAAAAATCTTGAAGAAGCGAAACAATTTTGGCAACAAGTCAGAGCGGAACACCCTGATGCTCGACATCATTGTTGGGCGACAGTCGCTGGTGCACCAAATGATTCACAACAATATGGATTTTCTGATGATGGAGAACCATCAGGCACAGCAGGCAAGCCTATGCTGAATGTGTTATTAGGTAGCGGTTTGGGTGAAATTTGTGCCGTTGTTGTGCGTTATTACGGAGGCATTTTATTGGGCACGGGTGGTTTAGTACGAGCTTATGGCAATGGGGTACAGCAAGCACTAAAATTAGCCAAAACAATAATTAAAATTGAACGAGAACCGTATCAATTAGTGTGTCAATATCCACAATGGGCTTGGTTGGAACCAATGTTAAAACATTTTGATGTGGAAATTTTACAGCAACAATTTACGGATCAGGTCTGTTTGACTTTAGCGATTGCCCCAGAAGAAGCCAGCCTGTTAGATCAACAATTAAATGAACGTTCTGCAGGACAACTCCAATTACAACGAAAAGAAGATTGAGTAATATTTTATGAAAACATTAATTCTATATTTAACGCATGATGGACAGACTCGTAAAATTGCTGAAGCAATTTCTGCACAACTTACGGGGCAATGTGTAATGGCAAATTTGCTGGAAAATATGAATATTGATTTAACGCCTTATGATCGTGTGGTGTTAGGTGCTTCTATTCGTTATGGGAAGTTTAGTCCAAAACTCTATACATTTATTCGTGAGCATAAACAGCAGCTAGCGACTAAAAAAGGGGCATTATATACCGTTAATTTAACGGCGCGTAAGGCGGATAAAAATACACCGCAAACTAATGCCTATACGCGTAAATTATTAGCCAAAATTACTTGGCAGCCACAGTTAGTTCAGGTGTTTGCTGGTGCATTATTTTATCCGCGTTATACTTGGTTTGATCGCACAATGATTCGCTTCATTATGAAAATTACTGGGGGAGAAACCGATCCTCGTAAGGAAATAGAATATACAGATTGGAAACAAGTGGCTAAGTTTGCTCAACAGATAGAAGAGTTATAGGCAATAAAAAACCGCCAGTTAAAGGCGGTTTTTTATTACAAATTTCAAAAAATAATTAAGCTAATTTTTTGATTTGTGCAGATAATTTAGATTTGTGATTTGCTGCTTTATTTTTGTGGATTAAGCCTTTAGAAGCCATTCTATCCACTACTTTTTGCATTTCAACAAAAGCTGCTTCTGCAACTGCTTTATCACCAGCCGCTACTGCTGCATAAACTTTTTTGATATAAGTACGCATCATAGAGCGTTGGCTTGCATTGTGTTGACGGCGTTTTTCAGATTGAACCGCACGTTTTTTTGCTGACTTGATATTAGCCAAGGTCAAACTCCCAAAATTTCTAATTAATTACACTAAAAACGAAAGGCGTAAAATATGCCTACTTTTTAAGCCTTTGTCAATTTATTTATTGCCTATGCCGCAATTTGCTTCGAGAGTAAGCAGTGGCAATGGTGGGCTTGCCTCAGTGAGACACAACCGAAGTAAGCCAAATAAAAGGCGGGCAAAATTTTACCAGTTTTTTAACTGAGAATATAGCGTAAAAAGTAAAAATCTATACAATGAGCCGTAATTTTTGCCAAATAAATAAGAAAAAATGGTAGGTCGTTTTGAGTAAAGTTTTATTAAAATCAGGGATTATCGTGAGCAGTATGACATTACTGTCACGAATCTTAGGATTAGTGCGTGATGTTGTTATTGCAAATCTACTAGGTGCGGGCGTAGCGGCAGATGTGTTTTTATTTGCTAACCGCATTCCTAATTTTTTACGTCGTTTATTTGCCGAAGGTGCATTTTCTCAAGCCTTTGTGCCTGTATTAGCTGAATATCAAAAAGAGGGTGATTTAGATAAAACACGGGCTTTTATTGCTAAAGTATCAGGAACATTAGGGGGCTTAGTGACTATTGTTACATTACTGGCAATGATTGGTTCGCCAGTGGTTACAGCCATTTTTGGTACTGGTTGGTTTCTCGATTGGATGAATGATGGTGCTGAAGCAGAAAAATTTACTCAAGCATCATTATTGTTAAAAATTACCTTTCCTTATCTTTGGTTTATTACGTTAGTTGCGTTATCTGGAGCGATTCTAAATTCAATTGGTAAATTTGGTGTGATGTCATTTTCGCCAGTATTATTGAATGTTGCGATGATTGGTACTGCTTTATTTCTTGCACCTCATTTAGAGAATCCTAATCTTGGATTGGCGATGGGTATCTTTCTTGGCGGTTTATTACAGTTTTTATTCCAGATCCCTTTCTTAAAAAAAGCAGGATTATTGGTACGTCCTAAGTGGGCATGGCGTGATCCCGGAGTAGTAAAAATTCGTACTTTAATGATTCCCGCCTTATTTGGGGTGTCAGTGAGTCAAATTAATTTATTGTTGGATACCTTTATTGCTAGCTTCTTGATGACAGGATCAATTAGTTGGCTCTACTATTCTGATCGTTTATTAGAATTCCCATTAGGATTATTCGGTATTGCAATTTCTACAGTTATTTTACCAACGCTCTCCCGCCAACATGTACATAATGAAGATGTCAAAAGTAACCTTGCGTTTCGACAAACATTAGATTGGGGCGTAAGAATGATCTTATTATTAGGCGTGCCGGCAATGGTAGGAATTGCTCTATTAGCACAACCTATGTTGTTGGTATTTTTTATGCGAGGTAATTTTGTGTTAAGCGATGTACAAGCCACCTCTTACTCTTTATGGGCGTTTAATGCAGGATTATTAAGTTATATGCTGATTAAGATCCTAGCTAATGGCTATTATGCACGTAAAGATACAAAAACGCCTGTACGCTATGGCATCATTGCGATGGTAAGTAATATGTTATTTAACCTCTTAGCCATTCAGTTTAGTTATGTAGGGTTAGCAATGGCTTCAGCAATGTCGGCAACCTTAAATGCCTTTTTATTATATCGAGGATTAGCAAAACAGGATGTTTATCATTTCTCAATGAAAAGTTTGATCTTTTTTGTCAAAGTAGTGCTTGCGGCAAGTGTGATGGGAGGCGTATTATTTTATTTCACACCAATGTTATCTGAATGGTATGCAATGCCTTTTGTTTGGCGAGTTGGTTGGTTAGGCGGTTTAATTGTAGCTGCTGCAATTTGCTATTTATTAGTATTAATTTTGCTTGGTGTGAGAAAAAGAGATTTATTGGCACACTAATATGAGCATTTTACAATCAATGTGGATGGTTTTTGCCAGTGCAACTTTTGCAATCATGGCAGCGTTTATCAAACTTGCTGCTGAAGATGGGGCAAGTTTGGGCGCAATCATTTTTACTCGAGGTTTACCATCAGTTATATTGATTTGGTTGTGGGTATTATTTGATCGTCAACATAGAAGTTTTAAGACCCCACGTTTACGTTCTCATCTTTCTCGTAGTATTTTTGGTGTTATTTCTATTTGGTGCGGATTTTATGCTTATGCTCATTTACCTTTAGCCACCGCAGCCAGTTTAAATTATACCACTACATTATTTATTACTTTTTGGACGGTTCTTACTTCCGTTGTTGCTCGAAGTGTCATCCAGATTTTAGCCGTTGGACTCGGGTTCTTAGGCGTACTCGTGGTATTACGTCCCAGCATTAATGCCCAAGATTGGTTTGCAATTTTAGTTGGCATATTGGCGGGATTAAGTGCTACTGGGGCGGTATTGACCGTGAAAAGATTAGGACAATCAGGTGAGCCCGTATGGCGGACAGTATTTTATTTCTCTGTATCAGTGACAGTAATTGGTTTTTTAGGTTTCTTGTTTGCTGATAATTATGCAGCCGATTTCCATTCAACCGGCTATTTATTAGGTATCGGTATTTTTGGTTTATTAGGGCAGTTAGGACTAACTCGTTCTTTCAGTTATGGTGCAACCGTATTAACAGCCACTTTGCAATATACAGCGATTATTTTTTCCGCATTGCTTAGTTTATGGTTATGGGATACTTCGATTGATTTGTTAAGTTGGCTAGGAATGTTAGTGATCGTTGCTTCAGGCGGGTTATGTGCATACGCCGCTAAAAAATCATCTTAAGCAGAATGTTCCGATGACAGCAATGGGGTATGACGTTTTACACCCTATGACAATCTGCGTATAATACCCGCATTTTTTGTAACCTTTTTGATGAGCTAATAGCAATAATGCAGTTAATTCGAGGTCTTTATAATTTACCTACCTTTCCGCAAGGTTGTGCACTGACTATCGGTAATTTTGATGGTGTGCATTTAGGGCATCAAACCATTTTGCGGCATCTTAAGCAAAAAGCAGCACAATTAGGGTTACCAACAGTTGTGATGTTATTTGAACCACAAGCAAAAGAATTTTTCTTAAAAGAGAAAGCCCCTGCTCGTTTAATGCGTTTGCGTGATAAGCTTACTCACTTAGCTCGTTTTGATATTGATTACGTTTTTTGTGTTTCGTTCAATCAGCATTTTGCACAACAAACCACTACGGAATTCATTCAACATTATTTAATTGATAAATTGAAAGTTAAATTCCTCAGCGTAGGTGATGATTTTCGGTTTGGTGTGAATCGGAGTGGTAATTTCACGACTTTACAAGCTGCAGGCAAACAGTATGGTTTCCAAGTAGAAAATAATACGAGTTATTGTTTAGCTAATTTGCGTGTAAGTAGTACCGCGATTCGTCAGGCATTAGCAGAAGATAAGCTTGATCAAGTCGAGCAAATGCTAGGGCGTCCATATAGTATTTTAGGACGAGTTGTGCATGGTAATGAATTAGGGAGAACGATTGGGTTTCCAACCGCCAACATTGGATTACACCGCAATGTGAACCCGATTCAAGGGGTGTATGCAGTAGAAATTAGGGATAAGCTAGGTAATCATCACTATGGTGTTGCTAATGTTGGTAATCGACCAACAATTAATGGGGTAAAACCTTTATTAGAAGTTCATCTATTTGATTTTAATGGTGATCTTTACGGGAAAACCTTAGAAATTTTCTTCAAGTCTAAATTACGTTCAGAAATTAAATTCCCATCATTTGATGCATTGCGTGCACAAATTGAGCGTGATGCTGAAAATGCAAAAATGTATTTTCAACAAAATGGTGAAAAATAATCAAATTTTTTGATAAGTTTGTTTGCATAGCGATCTAAAAAAAGCTATAAAAGAGCGTTTACCAGCGAGATTTTGGTAGTAATGATAGAAATCTAGCTAATTCAATTTGATTTAACTTTTATTATTATTTACGGAATAAAAACATGTCTAAAGAAACAACTGATTATAAAAGCACGTTAAACCTGCCTGAAACAGGTTTCCCAATGCGTGGTGATTTGGCAAAACGTGAGCCTGCCATGTTAAAAAATTGGTATGACAAAAATCTTTATCAAAAGATCCGTCAGGCAAGTAAAGGGAAGAAAACATTTATTTTGCACGATGGTCCTCCTTATGCAAATGGTACGATCCATATTGGACATGCAGTAAATAAAATTTTAAAAGATATTATTGTTAAATCAAAAACAGCACTTGGTTATGACTCTCCTTATATTCCAGGTTGGGACTGCCATGGATTACCGATTGAACTTAAAGTAGAAGGATTAGTGGGTAAGCCAAATGAAAAAGTATCTGCAGCGGAATTCCGTGAAGCATGCCGTGCTTATGCAAAAGAGCAAGTTGAAGGACAGAAAAAAGATTTCATTCGTTTAGGGGTGATTGGGGATTGGGACAATCCTTATCTCACCATGAATTTTGCGACAGAAGCGAATATTATTCGTACTTTAGGCAATGTGATTAAAAATGGTCACCTCTACAAAGGTTCAAAACCTGTTCATTGGTGTTTAGATTGTGGCTCAGCATTGGCAGAAGCGGAAGTTGAATATTACGATAAAACCTCCCCATCAATTTATGTGCGTTTTAATGCAGTAGATGAAGCCGCAGTATTAGCGAAATTCAATTTACAACAAACAGGCGAAGGAAAAATTTCTGCTGTTATTTGGACGACAACACCATGGACATTACCATCTAACCGTGCCATTGCGTTACATCCAGAATTAGAATATCAATTAATTCAAGTTAATGGTGAACGTTTAATTTTAACCACAGAACTTGTTGATAGCGTGATGAAAGCGATTAGTGCAAGTGACTATCAGGTACTTGGTATTGCTAAAGGAAAAGATTTAGAGTTATTACAATTCCAACATCCTTTCTATGATTATGCTGTGCCATTTATCCTTGGTGAACATGTGGGGAATGATGCAGGTACAGGGTTAGTACATACCGCACCAGATCATGGTCATGATGACTTTATTGTAGGGCAACAATATAACTTACCAATGGCTGGTCTAATTGGTAATGATGGTAAATTTAATAGCCAAGCTCAATTCTTTGCCGGTGAAAATGTATTTGATGCTAATCCATTAGTTGTCAAAAAACTGGAAGAGGTGGGAGCCTTATTAAAAGTGGAGAAGATCTCGCATAGTTATCCACACTGCTGGCGTCATAAAACACCGATTATTTTCCGTGCAACACCACAATGGTTTATCGGTATGGATGTTAAAGGGCTACGTACCCAAGCATTAGGCGAAATCAAACGTGTACGTTGGATTCCAGATTGGGGACAAGCTCGTATTGAGTCAATGGTCGCAAATCGTCCAGACTGGTGTATTTCTCGCCAACGTACTTGGGGTGTACCATTAACTTTATTTATTCATAAAGAAACCGAAGCGTTACATCCACGTACTTTAGAATTAATTGAAGAAGTGGCTAAACGCGTAGAAGAAAAAGGTATCCAAGCATGGTGGGATCTCGATATTAATGAAGTATTAGGGGAAGACGCTAAAGAGTATCAAAAAGTACCTGATACCCTAGATGTTTGGTTTGACTCTGGATCAACGTATTCTGCGGTTGCAAAACATCGTCCTGAATTTGGTGGTAATGAAGTTGATATGTATCTTGAAGGTTCAGACCAACATCGTGGTTGGTTTATGTCTTCTTTAATGTTATCAACAGCAACAGATAATAAATCACCATATAAACAAGTATTAACACACGGATTTACCGTTGATGGACAAGGACGCAAGATGTCTAAATCAATCGGTAATATTGTTACACCACAAGAAGTTATGGATAAATTTGGTGGTGATATTTTACGCTTATGGGTTGGTTCATCAGACTATACAGGCGAAATTGCGGTATCAGATGAAATCTTTAAGCGTGCGGCAGATTCATATCGCCGTATCCGTAATACTGCACGTTTCTTATTAGCTAACTTAAATGGTTTTGATCCAAAACGTGATATGGTGCCAGCAGAGCAAATGATTGTGTTAGATCGTTGGGCAGTTGCTTGTGCATTACAAGCACAAGAAGAGATCAAACATTCTTATGATAATTATCAATTCCATGAAGTCGTGCAACGTATTATGCGTTTCTGCTCAATTGAAATGGGATCATTTTATTTAGATATTATCAAAGACCGTCAATACACAACGAAAGCGGATAGTATTGCTCGTCGTAGTTGTCAAACTGCGTTATATCATATTGCAGAAGCGTTAGTACGTTGGATTGCACCAATTCTTTCATTCACTGCGGATGAAATCTGGCAATATTTACCTGGCGAACGTAGTGAATTTGTCTTTATGGAAGAGTTCTATAATGGGCTATTTGCGTTAGCAGATGATGAAGCAATGAATGATGCTTACTGGCAGGAAGTGCTAAAAGTGAGAGCCGAAGTTAACCGTGTGTTAGAGCAAGCTCGTAATGATAAAGTTATTGGTGCAGCGTTAGCAGCTGAAGTGACTTTATATGCTAACCCACATTATAGTGATTTATTAGCAAAATTAGGTGATGAATTACGTTTCGTATTAATTACATCTAAAGCAGAAGTAAAATCGTTGGCAGATGCAGATGTTGCAGAAGGCGAATTAAGCGGATTAGCTGTAAAAGTTGTCGCATCACAAGCGGAAAAATGTCCTCGTTGTTGGCATTATTCTGATACAGTAGGACAAAATAGTGAACATCCACACCTCTGTTCTCGTTGTGTAGAGAATGTTGCAGGTGAAGGTGAAACTCGTCAATTTGCTTAATTTGGTTTTATTAAAGATAAAATTAATCGGAGATCACTGCTAGGATTGACTTAGCAGTGATCCTTTTTTATGGTGAAAGAGTAAATTGTCTTTAGATAAAAATTAGTAGAAATGAGCGTGTTTATGAAGCAAAAACAAGCAAATGGATTAATTTTTTTGTGGTTAAGTGTCGTAGCATTTGTCCTTGATTTAGGAACAAAATGGTTGGTTGTAACACGTTTTGAGCTATATGAAAGTATCAATATATTACCGATTTTTAATTTAACTTATGTAAGAAACTACGGTGCAGCATTTAGTTTTTTAGCTGATCATAGTGGCTGGCAAAAATATTTTTTTGTATTAATTGCCGTGGTGATTTCTAGTTTATTGTTATTTTGGTTAGCACGTTCGCCACGAAATAAAACACTGCTCAATAGCGCTTATGCGTTGATTATCGGTGGTGCATTAGCCAATATGGTCGATCGTGTATATCATGGTTTTGTTGTTGATTTTCTTGATTTTTATTGGCGTATTTATCATTACCCAGTCTTTAATGTTGCTGATATTGCAATTTGTGTTGGTGCAGGGTTAATGATTTTAGATTATATAAAGAATGATAAGAAAGGCTCGCAGGTAGGTTAATTATGAAGATTATCTTAGCCAATCCAAGAGGATTTTGTGCTGGTGTTGACCGAGCAATTAGTATTGTTGAATTAGCTTTAGAAATTCATGGTGCACCAATTTATGTGCGTCATGAAGTTGTACATAATCGTTTTGTGGTAGAAGGATTACGGCAGCGAGGAGCGATTTTTGTCGAGGAATTGAGTGAAGTGCCAGATGGTGCGATTGTCATATTTTCGGCTCATGGCGTTTCTCAAGCAGTGCGTCAAGAAGCAAAAGATCGTAATTTAAAGGTGTTTGATGCGACTTGTCCGTTGGTAACAAAAGTCCATATGCAGGTGGCTCGAGCAAGCCGTAAAGGGACAAAGGCAATCTTAATTGGGCATAAAGGACACCCAGAAGTTGAAGGCACGATGGGACAATATGATAATCAAGCTGGCGGGATTTATTTAATCGAGAATGTAGAGGATATTGTAAAGCTTCCTGTTTCCAATCAAGATGATTTGACTTTTATGACACAAACAACGCTATCAATTGATGATACAGTTGAAGTCATTGAAGCCTTAAAAGCGAAATATCCTGCGATTCAAGGACCACGCAAGAATGACATCTGTTATGCGACAACCAATCGCCAGCATGCGGTGAAAGAGTTAGCGGTACAGTCAGATTTAGTGATAGTAGTAGGTTCTAAAAATTCATCTAATTCTAATCGTTTAGCGGAATTAGCTTCTCGGATGGGCGTGGCTGCTAAGTTAATTGATGATGCTGCTGATATTGATCCTACTTGGTTAGAAAATGTAAAAGTGATTGGTATTACAGCAGGGGCTTCAGCGCCAGAAGTCTTGGTTCAATCCGTAGTACGTCGTTTAGTAGAATTAGGCGCAACTTCAGTAGAAGAGTTAGCTGGATGTGAAGAAAATACTGTATTTGAAGTGCCGAAAGAGTTACGGATCACAGAAGTAAAAGAAGTAAATTAAGTAGCAAAAGTCTATTACAAAACAAAAAATCGCACAGTGTATTGCTATTACTGTGCGATTTTCTTCAAATTATTTTGCCTATTAAAATCTTTTTATTTTAATACAGGCAAAAGATTAAACATCGCTAGGCAATGAAATAGCGCTGTTAATATACCAAAGACCATAATAAAGATAATAACAGGCATACCACCTGGAGTAATGAAGCCAGTCTTTTGATATTTTTGTCTTACTTTAAAAGCAAGTGATGCAGGAATAATACAAGTCCAAATTGTTGCAATCGCACCAGCATATCCAATAGCTTTAAGGAAGCCAAGAGGATAAATCACAGATAAAATTAATGGTGGGAGGAAAGTAACTAGCCAGGATTTACTGCGACCAAATTTATCATTACTAAACTGAAAAAAGTCAGCTAAAAAGTCAAAAACCCCTAATCCCACTCCAACGAAAGATGACAAAATAGCTGCTATAGAGAAAATATTGATAGCATATTTAGTCTTTTCTGAATCAATAACATTACCTAAAGTTTGTAATAGTATATCAATATTACCATCGGCGGCTAAGACGGGGCTAAATTGATCTCTTGGAAGATTACCAAAAATGCTGATAATCCAGATAAGATAAAGACATAATGCAATGACAGCTCCTACTAGAATAGCATAGGATGCTCTTTTTTCTTCTCCATAATAGGAGCGCATTGACGATACAGAGTGATGATACCCAAACGATGTTAACGCAACAGGAAATAAAGCCATAGTATAGATAAAATAAGAATTATCTTTAGTATGGTTTAGAGAATCAAATAAAATAATAGGCTCAATATTTTTCAGTAACCCAGAGATACCAAAAATAAAACTTCCTACCATTGTAACAATAAATAGTACAGAAATACGATCAACTGCACGTGTTGAGTGCCAAACTATAGAACTAAAAATGATAACAAATACAATAGATGCAATACGGTTATTTAGTCCGGTAAATTCTTGAATAATAAGACCAGCAGAAGTGGTATAAGCATATAATAATATACCACCAACAAAGTACACTGCAACATTGTTAATAAGATTTACTTTTTTACCAAGAATATCTTTTGTTACTGTATTAAAGGAAGCTCTAATATCATAACTCTTATAAGCTTCTAATAGAAGCCAACCAGATAAGACCATTGTTATCATTGTCATAGTAATAATGATTTTTGTCCAAACTGTCCAAGCACCTGCTCCAGCAGTAGGTAACCCTAACATACCTGCTCCGACACATACACTGGCAATAATACAACCACCGCCCAATATTGAAGGTTGTTTTTTCATATTTTTATCCTCTGATTAGGAAAATTTAATAAAAAATGCAGTCATAATTGACTGCATTTTTTGTTACTCAACTTCTTTAAGTAAAGCTGTGAAATGTCGTAATACCTTTGGCTCATAAGTAAAAGTTAATCCTTTTATCTTATTAGCATTATCTTTTACCTTTTGGAATGCCTCAATAATAAAGTCCATATGAGTTTGAGTATAAGTTGCACGTGGAATAGTTAAACGCAATAACTCCGCAGGACAAGGTAGTTGTTTACCTGTTTTAGGATCTCTACCTAGTAAGAAAGAACCAATTTCAACCGCACGAATACCAGCAATTTTATATAGTTCACAAGCTAATGCTTGAGCAGGAAATTGTTCTGATGGAATATGTGGTAATAATTTACCAGCATCAACAAATGCCGCATGACCACCAGGCTGTTGGCAAGCAACCCCTATCTTCTCTAATCCTTCGACTAAATAAGCTACTTGATTAATACGATAAGCTAGCCAATCTTCGCGCATGCCCTCTTTAAGCCCAACTGCAAGACGTTCCATTGCCCCGCCCTCTAATCCTCCATAAGTAGGAAAACCTTCTTGTACAACACATAATGTTCGACATTCTGTGTAAATCTGAAATAAAGATTCATCTTTAAAACAGAGTAATCCTCCTATTGGTACCATAGCATCTTTTTTTGCAGACATAGCTAATATATCTGCATATTTGTAACATTCATAAACAATATCTTCAATGCTCCATGTTTTATATTTCGCTTCTCGCTGCTTGATAAAATAAGCATTTTCTGCAAATCTAGCTGAGTCCATAACTACAGGAATATCATATTTTTTAGCAACAGCATACATCTCTTTTAGATTCTGAATTGATACAGGTTGTCCACCAGCTGAGTTACAAGTAATTGTACAAACGATATAGGGAACATTATTAGATCCTACACGTTGAATTTCACTTTCTAATTTATCAATGTCAAAGTTTCCCTTAAAATCATGTCGGCAACTTGTGTCAAAAGCTTCTTTAATATAAATATTTTTTACACTACAGCCATTAATTTGTGTATGCCCTTGAGTGGTATCAAAGAAATAATTTGAAAAAGCAACCATTTTATTTCTATCTAAGCCTTTCTCTTGCTCCCTCTTTTTAATTAGAACAGGAATATAAATTTGTTCTGCACCACGTCCTTGATGAGTAGGAATAGTATATTGATACCCAAAAATCTCTCTTACAGCATCAGCAAGAGCATAATAACTACGGCTACCGCTATAAGCTTCATCTCCTCGTAGCATAGCAGCTTGCATATTTTGAGTGATTGCCCCAGTTCCACTATCAGTAAGTAAATCTATAAAAATATCTTTACTATCAAGTAAGAAAGGATTCATACCTGCTTTTAAGATAGCTTGTTCACGATATTCTTTTGTGGTACGAGATACTGGTTCAATAACACGAATACGAAATGGTTCAGGTAAATGTTTAAAATTTTCCATAAGAATTCCTTTATTTCTAATAAATATAAGCCTTTGGATTAATTCGGAAAAAAAATCCAGAAAATAATAAAAAGATAAAATTTGATATTTAAAAGAATAGAAATACTATGGGAAATAGTGATGGAGTCTATGGTCTAAATTAAACCATTTACTATGATGGCTATATGTTCTTAACCCTAATACTATAATCATAAAATTATCCTTTAATAAAAATTGGATACTACGATGAAATTAAAGTATTACAACATGAAAGATCTATAATAAATAAGATCGTCTTAGATGATAGAGTATATTTAACCCAAAATGTAATTATTTTTATAATAAATGTGAACTAATTCACATTTATTATGTAATAAAAAACCTCATAGCTTATTTTAAGCTATGAGGTAACATTAATTTAAATGTGTAATTATTTTATACATCATAAGTGGTTGATGCGGTATCACCACCATGGCCAGTCCAGTTAGTGTGGAAGAATTCACCGCGTGGTTTGTCGGTACGTTCATAAGTATGTGCGCCGAAGTAGTCACGTTGTGCTTGAAGTAAGTTTGCTGGTAAACGCGCTGTAGTATAACCATCTAAGAAGGTTAATGCAGATGCCATACAAGGCATTGATAACCCAATTTCTACTGCTTTAGCAACGACTTTACGCCATGCAGTTAAACAATCTTTTAAGATGCTATTGAAATAAGGGGCAGAACCTAAGAATACGAGATCTGGATTTGCTGTATAAGCATCACGAATATTACCTAAGAATGCACTGCGGATAATGCAACCTTCACGCCATAAGAGGGCTGTATTACCATAGTTAAGATCCCATTGATAGTTTTCTGAGGCTTCACGAATTAACATAAAGCCTTGCGCATAAGAGATAATTTTTGATGCAAGTAATGCTTTACGTACCGCTTCTACCCATTCTTTCTTATCACCACTTACTGGTTGAATTGTATTATCAAATAATTTTGCAGCTGCTAGGCGTTGTTCTTTAAATGAAGAAACACAACGAGCAAAAACAGCTTCACTAATTAATGTTAATGGAATACCAAGATCTAACGCATTAATTCCAGTCCATTTACCAGTTCCTTTTTGACCTGCGGTATCAAGAATTTTTTCAACTAATGGCTGACCATCTTCATCTTGGTAAGCAAGAATATCAGCAGTAATATCAATTAAGTAGCTGCTTAATTCAGTGTTTTTCCATTCACTAAAGATCGCTTGCATTTCAGGGTAACTTAACCCTAAACCTTCTTTGAGGAAGTGGTATGCTTCACAAATTAATTGCATATCACCATACTCAATCCCGTTATGTACCATTTTAACAAAATGACCAGCACCATCTTTACCTACCCAATCACAGCAAGGCTCACCTGCTGGTGTTTTAGCTGAAATAGCTTGTAGGATTGGTTTAACATATGGCCAAGCTTCTTCATTACCACCTGGCATAATTGATGGGCCACGTCTTGCCCCTTCTTCACCACCAGATACACCAGTACCAATAAAGCGAATACCTTTCTCTTTTAATGCCGCAACGCGACGGTTTGTATCCGGGTAATTTGAATTTCCACCATCAATAATAATATCGCCAGCTTCAAGATAAGGCACAAGATTATCAATAAATTGATCAACCACGTTTCCAGCACGTACCATTAACATAATTTTGCGTGGTTTTTCGAGTTTATCGACAAGATCTTGTAATGAATAAGCACCAATAATATTAGTCCCTTTTGCCGCACCTTGAAGAAATTCATCTACTTTTGAAGTTGTACGGTTATAAGCAACTACTTTAAACCCGTGGTCATTCATATTTAAAATGAGGTTTTGTCCCATTACCGCTAAACCGATAACACCAATATCGCCTTTTTGGCTCATATTTTGCTCCTGTATTTTCCCAATATTTAAGTTAACTATATTTGTTATATAGCTGTGAAACGCTTTATTTTACCCATGCGCTTGGATGTTGAGTAAAACCAATATGCGGATAATAATTTATTGCCTGCGGTGCAGAGAGTAAAATAATTTTACATTCTGCATCAAGCTGCTCTTTTAAAGTTTGAATTAATTGTTTGCCAATGCCTTGTTTTTGCCATTGTTCACTTACCGCTAAATCACTTAGATAGCAACAATAGGCAAAATCTGTCACTGCACGAGCTGCACCTACCAGATGTTCACCGTGCCAAGCCGTAATTAATAAATCGGCGTGTTGTAACATCTTGGATATTGTATCAATATCATCAATTGGTCTGCGTGCACCAAGCGTTGTTTGCTTTAATAATTCAATATATTGTTGAGCTGTGAGTTGAGTATCTGTTCTATAAATAATCATTGTTTCTGTCTTTTAAGTTATTGCGTTTATGGTTGTGAGATACTCTTCTCTCCAGAACATATACTATTATTATTTCTCTCACAGTAGGTAACCATTTTAATAATGTTACTGCCTGGATAAATGACTAATGCTCTAAATTGATCATTATCTAATTGGTTGATAAAAATTTTCGCATTGTCGGCTTTCCAACTGGCTAATTCAATATTGCTCATTGCGCCACTAATTAATAATTTTTTGTCATTAATATAATGAAATGGCGGTACAAAATATTCTGTACTCTCTATTTTATTAATATAATGATTGTCGATACAATCGTCTAAATAAGATTGTTTTTTATATTGATCACGAATCTGTTCAAAGGGTATTTCAGTGTAATTTTCCTTAATTTTATCAAAATCTATCCATCGTTCTTTTTGATAATAGTGGTTATAACAATATTTCATTTCCCATTCTTGGAACCGAGTTTGTAAAACCAAGTTACTCTCGCCATATAATATCTTTTGTAAGATTATCTGATTATTTTGATTAATATTTTCAAAAGATCTTGTTGTGGTAATATAATCATCAATATAAAAAATAATAGAGATAACACAAAAAAGTAATAATATCCCCAAAATAAATACAACAATCGGAATAAATATAATCATTAGGGGAATAAAAATAATCATCCCTATTTTTTGTTTTATATTTTTCACCATAAATTAAGAGCTTTTGGCTTGTATAACAACATATTTTTGCTTAATAATTTGCTGAAATTTTTGTGATGTTGCGACCCAATCCACTACATCTACCGTATAAGGTAAATCACTCTCTGAAAATGCATTTTCAACTTGACAGAGTGTTCTTAAATCAAGCGGTTGCTCACTTATTATCACTAAATCTAAATCAGAAAATGTAGTCGCTGTCCCTTTTACCCTTGAACCAAAAGCCCATACTTCATAATTTGGCAAATAAGTCTGCAAAATTTGCTGCACAATAACTAAATGTTGCGGTTGAATATCAAGCATTTTAATTTCGTTGTTTTAGTTGTGTTAATAGTGTTTGTGCAGATTGCAGAAATCCTGAAATATCATGATAGATTTGCTGAGCTTTATTGTGATCATAAGTATGCGAGGTAATATTACGCATTTTACGATATAACAACCAATCATCCATACTTGTGATTAATCCTGCTTTTGCACTCAAACGCAAAACATCTCTAAAGTCGCTACTATCAATTTCTTCAGGTGTTTCAACTATTTGCTTTAATTGTCGTTTGAGCATTTTGATACTTAACTCATAGACAAATTCAAATTTTTGAATTGCCCCTGCAATTAATGTATCTTGCACGATACTTTCTTGTTGATTAAACCATTGTTTATCAGCTAACTTTTCAATTGTATCGTGAAGAGAGATAAACGCATTTTCTAATACTGACAGATCAAGTTTTTCCATTAGTTACCTCTCATATTGCTTACAATAAAGCCGCTGCCTCTTTATCTAAATACCACTCTGTAATGCCCTGTTGAGATTTAATTTTCGCTGCAGGATAAGGTAAATCTTCAGCGGCAGTCGTTTGAATCTGATTCAGAATTTTGGCTTTGCTAGCACCAGTTACCAAATAGGTAACTCGTTTTGCATTTTCAATTAAGCGTGCTGTTTTAGAAATACGATACTGCCCACTTTCAGGATGTTGTGCAATCAGCGCTAGATTTGGATCAGCAAAATTGGTTTGATGTGGGAATAAAGAGGCAGTATGCCCATCAGTTCCCATACCAAGAATAACCCAATCAAAAACAGGTAAGCCATTTTGTGTTGTTGCAATAGCTTGCAGATCTTGTTCAAAACGCACTAATCCTTGCTCTGGTGTTAATTCACCATAAATACGATGGATATTTTCATTCGGAATCGCAATATGATCGAATAATAAACGTTGCACCTCACCATAATTACTTTCTGGATCAGATGGTGGCACACAACGTTCATCTCCCCACCAAAAATGTAAATTTTGCCATTGAATTGCTGTGTTATAAGGCGGTTTTGATAAAGTCTGGAACAATAATTTAGGCGTACTGCCACCTGATAAGGAAATATGGATTGCAGTTCCTAATTGACTATAACGCTTAAACTCTTCGGCAATATGTTCTACGGCTGCTTGTGCAGTGGTAAAAATTTGGTAATTCATATTTATAGCTCGCAGTAATTGGTATCAGTAAGATTTTTACAAGGGAAACGCCATTCACGTTGGCTACGACTCATAAGTTTATCTGCCGCATCAGGTCCCCAAGTTCCACACGCATAACCATGAATTTTTGGATTGCCTGCTTTGTAATCTAAAATTGGTTGTACAAATTGCCATGCTGCTTGCACCGCATCACTACGCGTAAACAGGGTTGCATCGCCATTTAATGCATCGAGTAATAGGCGTTCATAAGCTGAGAATAAATGCCCTTCAGCAATAGAATCATAGTGAAAATCCATTGCAACTTCTTTTGCTTTAAAGCCAGAACCTGGTTGTTTTAAACCAAAACTCATCACAATACCTTCATCTGGTTGAATACGGATAATTAATTTATTTTCTGGCGCATTCATATTAAACACTGGATGAGGTGTTTTCTTGAAGTGGATAACAATTTCGGTAACACGTGTTGGCATCCGTTTACCACTACGCACATAGAATGGCACACCACTCCAACGCCAGTTATCAATCGTTAAGCGTAATGCGACATAGGTTTCGGTACGAGATTGAGTATCGACGCCTTTTTCTTCTCGATAGCCTGGTAATTCTACACCACGAACTTTAGAACGGGTGTATTGCCCTAAAACGAGATTTTCTTCTAAGGATTCTGCGGTTAATGGATGTAAGCTTTGTAATACTTTCACTACTTCATCACGCATTGATTTTGCATTGATAACGGCTGGACTTTCCATTGCCACTAAAGCGAGAACTTGTAGTAAATGGTTTTGGAACATATCACGCATTGCACCAGAACCATCGTAATAACCGCCTCGTTCTTCAACACCTAAGGCTTCAGCACCGGTGATTTCTACATAATCAATATAGTTTCGATTCCATAATGGTTCAAATAGACCATTAGAAAAACGTAATACTAATAAATTTTGTACAGTTTCTTTACCTAAATAGTGATCGATACGATAGATTTGGTGTTCTGCAAAGGATTGATGGATTTTGTCATCTAAATCAATGGAAGATTGCAAATCATAACCAAATGGTTTTTCAACAATTAGACGTTTCCAACCTTCAGATTCATCGTTTAAATTATGTGCTGCCAGACATTCTGGAATAACCCCATATAAACTTGGTGGTGTTGATAAATAATACAGAACGTTATGCTGACAATTATGATGAAAGTTTAATTCAACTAAGCGATTTTTGATTTTTTCATAATCATTAACGTTTTTGGTATCAATCGCTTGATAATAAATATGTTGCAAGAAGGCTTCTAAAATGCCTTCATTCACTTTTTCATTTTCAATTAGGCTTTGGCGTAATTTATCACGAAATGCGTTATCACTATATTCAGTACGACTTACACCTAAAATAGCAAAATCATCTGAAAGCTGTTCATTTTCAAAAAGTTGGTACAATGCGGGGATCAATTTACGGTGTGTAAGATCGCCTGATGCACCAAAAATAACGATAGTATTATTTTCTGGTTTTTGCATATCTTTGAATTCCTACCTATAACGACTTTAAACTTTGTTAATGCTATCATCTTACGGATAAATCCGATTAAGGCTAATCGGTTTTATCTAAGGTAATGATAACTATTGTTGTAATAAAATTTGACGCCAATCCCAGTGCCGATCTCCCACAACAATAAAATGTGGGTTCACAAAGGTATCGCGTTGATTATATGTGAGCGGTTGTTGTGAAAGTGTGAAAATATCACCGCCACTTTCCTGTAAAATTAACTGTGCAGCAGCGGTATCCCATTCGCCTGTATCACCTAAACGAATATAGCAGTCACATTGTTGGCGTGCAACTAATGTACTTTTCAAGCCACTTGAACCATAAGTAATAAATTGATAATTAAATTTAGGATTTAATACAGATAAAACTTTCTGCTGATTATTACTTTTACCAATCGCAATCGTAATTGGTTTTTGCGGATCGAATGAATGGCGGCTATTTAAAGGTTGTAGTTGTTGATTTTGACGGAAGAAAGCACCTTGACCTTTAACTGCATAGAACGTCTGATTTAGTACAGGAGCATGGATGATGCCAATAATAGGGTGTTGCTCTTCGATAAGTGCAATCAGTACAGAAAATTGATCTGTGCGATCAATAAATTGTTGGGTGCCATCTAGGGGATCAATTAACCAATAGCGTTGCCATTTTTGGCGTTCAGCTAAGGGAATTGCACAATTCTCTTCAGAAAGTACAGGAATAGAGGGATCAATTTGCTGTAGAGCTTGTACAAGATAGCGACTGACAGCCAGATCAGCCTCTGTAACAGGAGTATGATCGGCTTTAATTTTAATATTTATTTTGTGTTGGTAGAACGTTTTTAACTGTTCGCCAGCTTGATAAGCGATATTCAATGCTTGTTCGAGCAAGGTTGAGAGTGATTGCATATTGATTTCATTACCTCTGTGCCAAATGTTTTTTTAATAAGAATAGTGCTGATAAATTCCGGGCTTCATTAAATTTAGGATCGTCTAATAGCTCATCTATTTTGTCTAATGGATAACGAACTAATTGCAGCGCCTCAGGTTCATCTCCCTCTAAACGACTAGGATAAAGTGATTCAGCTAATAGAATATGCATTGGGTTATTCATATAACCTGGGGAGCTGATTAGCGTTCTCAATAGGGTGAATTGTTTAGCTGCAAAGCCAATTTCTTCTTGTAATTCTCTATTGGCACTTTGTTCTGGTGTTTCGCCAATTTCCATTAATCCTTTTGGGAAACCTAATTCGTACTGTTCGGTACCAACGGCATATTCATAGGTTAATAATAAATTTTGCTGGTCATCTATGGCTAAAATCATCACTGCACTACGGCTAGCCGGTTTGAAGCGTTCATAAGTACGCAATCCCCCATTAGAAAAACGAAGATCAACTGATTGAATTTCAAAAAGACGGGATTTTGCTGCTAATTGAATAGATAAAATTTCAGGTTTTTTCATAAAAAATTCACCTCCGCACGATTTTTTTGTTGTGATAATTGATGTGCTTTGTTTTACAAAAAACGAGAGTAACGATACCATAATTGCTACAATTATTCGAATTCATTCATTAAGCAAAAAATCAATATTAACCATTATGTTATAAGATATAAAATAATTATTTTGAGTTAATTATGGGAACAAACTCTTATGAGCAAATATTATCAATGGCCAAAAGCAAATGAACTTTATCCAAATAAAGGTAAAAAAACATACTATTTAAAAAGGTTACGGTTTCGATTACGCTCTTTACTACATTATTCTCAGATTAAGAAATTTGAATATATAGTAAATCAAAACTTACTATTGACTAGATTATTAGCCAATAAACCTGACTGGAGCTACCCCTTAGTTTATCGCTTTCTAGATAAACGTTTTAGTGCAAGTGAACGATTTGAACTAATAGTTGATAATCTTTCATTTCTACCAAGAAAACTTGAAGAGTTAAATTTTCCTCCTCTATGGGAGAAAAATATTAATTTTGGTGAAATTATACCTGAATATAGGTTATCTCTTACATCAACCACACATCAACCAATGGAAGGATATTGGACATTAGAATTACATCATATACAGAGTAAAGAATTAATTTATTTACTTACATTTGCTAAAGTTAAACATGCATTACTAATAGCTGTTATACAAGGTCCAAATTGTACTGGCTCAAAAGAAATTGTTAAACATTTAACTAAACAGTGCTATGGACTACGCCCCGCTTATTTAATGATTGAGATTATGAAGATATTAACGAAAGCACTAGGATACAAACAGTTGCTAGGTATTCCGCAACAATATCAGAATAAATCTAGATTTATTAAGACTAAACGGTATTTTGTTAACTATGATACTATGTTTATGGAAAGCGGTGGTGTTCTATCAGAATACTGGCAATTACCAATAGGAATAGAGCAAAAAGATTTAAATATGATTCCTAGTAACAAACGCTCAATGTATCGTAAACGATATACATTATTAGAACAAATTCAACAAATTATCCAAAAAACATTGAATATCCATTCAAATGAATACGAAAGAAATCACTAAACAATCTCCAGTATGCCGCCTTGATAAGTGGTTATGGGCGGCACGTTTTTATAAGACTCGCACTTTAGCTCGAGAAATGGTTGATGGAGGTAAGGTTCATTATAATGGACAGCGTACTAAACCAAGTAAAGAGGTTGAAGTGGGAGCGATGATTAAACTTAGACAAGGTAACGATGAGAAAGAAGTTGAAGTTCTTGCTTTGTCAAACCAACGTAGAGCTGCACCGCTGGCACAACAACTTTATCAGGAAACAGAAGAAAGTATTAAGAAAAGAGAACAAATTGCTTGGGCAAGAAAAGCTAATGCGTTATCTATGCCAAATCCAGAACGGCGGCCAAATAAAAAAGAGCGTCGAGATCTTCTTAAATTTAAATATCAACAATAATCTATGGCGAAATCAAATTATATTACCAGAGCGGGTTGGAATAGCTTGGATCAAGAGCTGAAATATTTATGGAAAGTGGAAAGACCACAAGTAACGCAAGCAGTTTCTGATGCAGCGGCTTTAGGCGATCGAAGTGAAAATGCAGAATATATTTATGGTAAACGTCGTTTACGTGAAATTGATCGCAGGGTACGTTTTTTAACCAAGCGTTTAGAAGTATTACAGATTGTTGATTATCATCCTCGCCAAGAGGGAAAAGTGTTTTTTGGTGCTTGGGTTGAGCTGGAAACAGAAGAGGGTGAAGTAAAACAATATCGCATTGTGGGCTGTGATGAATTTGATCCAGCAAAAAATTGGATCTCAATTGATTCTCCAGTGGCAAGAGCTTTAATTGGGAAAGCGGTTGATGATGAAGTCAATGTGGAAACGCCTTCCGGTAGGATTTTGTTTTATATTAATAAAATTTGGTATGAAAAACAGAGCGGATTATAGAATCCGCTCAATGAGATGTGGTTGATATTTCTGTTGTTTTTGTAGGCGGTGATTAATCAATTTTACGCCGAGGAAAGCCATAGTCGTTGTGAGTAGAGTAAATAAAATATTTTGCCATTCTTGAGAGAACCAATAGCTTCCCAGTAAAACACTGATGATTAATACACATAGTGGGATAGTGTAAGCAATAAAAGCTAATCTAAGTAAAGATTGTTCCGGCAAACCAATTTCTACCGTTTCGCCAATGCGCATTGGTCGTGAACAAGGAAAGGTGAATTGATATCGTGTTGATTTTCCTGTTAATTCTGTAAGTGCAGCAGTGCCACAACTTGCTTTTGCTGCACAACCTCCACATCCTTGATTAGCTTGACATTCGACAGTGACAACTCCAGCTTGATAATCAATGACAACAGCTTTTTCAGTAATCATTGTGTACCTCCTGCAAATTTAACATCTTGTACAATACGACGGGCTGTAGTAAGAGGTATTTGTCCAACCAACACAATTGTTTTTCCATTTACCACTTCAGCATACAGTGTATCTATACCTTGCCGCCACGCCTCATTAATTGGCATATCATTTTGTTCTAATAAATATAATGAAAAGGTGAAAAGTCCATCGCTATAAAGTTGAGTTTCAATGGAAGGTGATAAACCATCAGAGTTAAATTTGACTAACTTGAATCCTTTTGGTAGCCATGATGGTTGCCATTTGTAATCGGTAGTATTAGGGCTATAAATTGACACAACGGGCGGTTGTCTTAACTGTTTTGCCGCAGCAATAAGAGCTTGCGGATTAGTTAAAGTGTCTAAGGTGATTACCTTAAATTGAGAAATTGTATTACCATTGCGATCGAGAACTTCACCTCGTAAAGGAAGATAAGTTTGTTCATCAATCCAAATAGCATAAGAGTAACGGAATTCATCTTTAGGCATTAGTTTGATGACATTAGCAATTCGGTTAGCAACACGATCCTTTCCAAATGGAATAAAGTCATAATATTGCGAGAGTTGCTGAAAATCGCTGTAAACAATATTAGGGAGAGAATCAATAATATTGTTACTGCGAATACTAAAAGGAGCATAGTTAGCAGAGAAATAGCTGATAGTATTTCCTTTTTGCCAAATTTCAGTTCTAGGACCATCTAAATAGAGTAATTGTGCATAATGGTCTTGTTGATCAAATACATGACGATAATTAAGTGCATAGTTACCACTCTCTTCACCATAGGTAAATGCCATCGAATAGTTTTGTTGCTGAAAGGCATTTTGCATATGTACTAAACTTGTCATCGGCTGTTCTACAGGATTTGTGTCTGCAGAAACATTGAAAGAAAAAGCACTAATTAACAGCAAGCTAATAATATTAGAGAATTTTTGGAACATATTGAACCTATGGCTATTTGCTACAATCATCTTGATTAAGATGAAATTGTATTACAAAAATGACATCACCACCAAAAAGGTGGTGATGTTTTTATCTGGCGGAATACAATTATTCTGTTTTTGAATCTGAATATAAACGGCGTTGTAATTGATAATTTTGAAGAATTTCATTTAACTTTTTATTCTGTTGTTCAAGTTGCTCTTTGCTTGGTACGTTCTTATGTGAAACATTATAGCTAACTTCTTGAACTGATTGAGTAAAAGGTAAGGTTTGTAACGCTGGAGAAATAGTGACATCACTATTTTTATCTTTATTTAATGTTTGAATGCTAAACACAGCGATTAAGCAAACGCTCGCAGCCACCGCGGTTTGTAAGATTGGCGCAAAGTATTTTTTAGTTTTAGAGAAAAAGGAAACTTTTGGTGGAACAACGGTTTCTGGAGCTGGTTGTTCTTGTAATTGAATAGTTTGTTCATCTTCAATAAGTTTTGCCATTTTCTCAGTAAATGAGGCATCAAGGATAACAGAACTTTCATTACGCATTACTGCACGAGCAATATGCAAAGTTGTCCATGTTTTTTGCAATTCTTGGTCTTGGCAAAGATCTTCAACGAAGTCACGTCTGACTTCCTCACCATCCATATAAGCTGAAAGTTGTTCTTTGTGTTGCATAATTTTCCGCCCCTTCATCAAATCCTAATGTTTTATCAACGGTGCTAATTGGTTTTCAATGAATTCTCGTGCTCTGAAGATTCTAGAACGCACAGTACCCACAGGACAATCCATTATTTCGGCAATCTCTTCGTAACTCATGCCTTCAAGTTCACGTAATGTAATGGCTGTTTTTAATTCATCAGGGAGTGATTCGATAGTTTTAAAAACCATATCTTTCAGTTCATCTGATAGAGTTAAATTTTCAGGTGTATCAATATTACGTAATCTTGAGCCTATTTCGTAACTTTCCGCATCTTCCGCTAAAAGATCTTCTGTTGGAGGACGTCTTCCTTGTGTCATCAGATAATTTTTAGCGGTATTTACTGCAATGCGATAAACCCAAGTATAAAAAGCGCTTTCTCCACGAAACGATTCTAAAGATCGATAGACTTTAATAAAGGTTTCTTGAACAACATCAGGAATATCATTTGCTGATACATAGCGTGTTAACAATCCAGCGACTTTGTTTTGATAACGAGCGACCAACAAATTAAACGCTTTTTTATCACCTTGCTGTGCTTTTTCAACTAAAATTTGATCTGTTAGTTCTTCACTCATGTAAGTGAAATCTCCATTCATCTATTTAATCTAACAGCTTCCTTGTTGTTACAGCAAGCAGTGCATCGAAGCGTTAGAGTTCGATTTTTGATAAAAGTTCAAAAATTTTTAATAAAAATTTGTCTGTTAAAATGTAGGAAGTTTTTGTTTTATCAAGTCCACCATCTCTTGTAATGGTTGAGTTGGGGCTTTTTCTTGATTCATTAGCCAACGGAATAACTGAGGATCAGTATAGGTAAGTAATTCAATAAAAATATCTTTTTGTTGATCAGATAGTTGATCAAAAACATTTTTATAAAAAGGCATAATCATCTTATCTAATTCCAACATCCCACGCCGACAATCCCACTCAATGCGTAATTTATTATATTGCTTCATTTTATTTATTTTCACCGTTTGAATGACTAGGGCATTATCTTATCAATTTTTGCTAAGAATAATGAAGAAGAATTAGTAGAGAATTATGATTGTTTGTTAAAATAATCCATCATTTTTGGGTAGTTTCAACGGAGGTGTATTATCGACAATTGGCAACGAGGGTTTGTATTACATCGCCGAGAATACAGTGAAACGAGTTTATTAGTTGATGTTTTTACAGAAAACTACGGCTGTATTACTTTATTGGCAAAAGGTGCTCGCTCAAAACGTTCCCCCTTAAAAAGTTTACTACAACCATTTACGCCGTTATTACTACGTTGGAGCGGACGTGGTCAATTAAAAGTATTAACCAAAGCAGAAGCGATATCAGTCACCCTCCCAATGAAGACCGTTGCATTATATAGCGGTTTTTATGTGAATGAATTAGTGGCAAGAACGTTAGAACATGAAACTGCCTATCCGGAGTTATTCGAAGAATATTTACGCTGTTTAACTGGATTAGCAACACACGGTGATCAAGTGGAAGCCATTTTACGCCGATTTGAGTTTGTTTTACTCAAGTCATTGGGCTATGGCGTTGATTTTGAACATTGTGCAGGTAGTGGCGAAGCCGTTATTGATAATATGATGTATCAATATCGTGAGGAGAAAGGGTTTATCGCTTCTTTGTTAAAAGATAATTTGACATTTTATGGTCGTGATTTACGTGCTTTTGCCCAGTTAACTTTTACCGAAAAAGAAACATTACAAGCAGCAAAACGTTTTACTCGCTTGGCATTAAAGCCTTATTTAGGTAGTAAGCCATTAAAAAGCCGAGAATTATTCCAACAACATTTAAGTATTTTATATCCAACAAATTAAATTGAATTATGGTCCTATTTTATCGTAAGCCGACAAAAACAACACAACCTAGTAAAAACCGGATTGCAACAATCGAAGATGTAGATTATCAAGGGTTAGGTATTGCCAAAATTGCGGGGAAAACGTGGTTTATTGAAAATGCGTTACCACCAGAACAAGTACAATTTCAGGTGAAAGAAGAAAAACGGCAGTATGGTATTGGCAAAGCGGTAAAATGGCAAAATCGTTCTCCAATTAGGCAAGAGCCTATTTGTCGTTGGTATGCTCAGTGTGGTGGTTGTCAGATGCAACACCTCACTATAGAAGCGCAACGAGAGGCAAAACAACACGCATTATTGCGCCAATTACAAAAAATCTCGCCTGAGATTCAATATGAAAAAATGATTGTTGATGAAGCTTGGCATTATCGTCGCCGAGCCAAATTAAGCTTACAGTATTCAACCGCAACAAAATCAGTAGAGCTTGGTTTTCGCCAACAACAAAGTAGTCAGTTAGTAAGTATTGATGAATGTCCAACTCTTGTTCCGCAATTATCTCAGCTGCTTGTACCATTACGAACATTATTTCAACAATGGCAACAACCTAAAAAGTTAGGCCATATTGAATTAGTTGCCGCAGATAATGGCGTGGCAATGCTATTACGTCATTTGGGAGCATTGACAGAAGAGGATAATCAACAGCTTACTCAGTTTGTGAAGCAAAATCATTTAATGCTGTTTATCAGTGAGCAAGAAAATCAGGTGATTGCCAAGACAGAAGAATACCCTTATTACCAAATAGGAAACTTAAAATTACAATTTGATATTCGTGATTTTATTCAAATTAATGCGGCAATTAACCAACAGATGGTGGCGACAGCACTCTCTTGGTTAGAGTTATCTGCAAAGGATCGTGTCTTGGATCTGTTTTGTGGGATGGGAAATTTTAGTTTACCGCTCGCAGAGCAAGCAGGGTATGTTGTTGGGGTAGAAGGTGTGGTAGATATGGTAACGAAAGCGACTGCTAATGCACAGAGAAATCAGTTGGATAATGTTACTTTTTATCAAACGGATTTAGATAGCTCATTTGCTGATAAAATTTGGGCAAAAGAAAAGTTTAATAAAGTCTTATTAGATCCTCCTCGTTCAGGCGCATTATTTGCACTAAGCCATCTTCTTGAATTACAACCAGAAAAAATTCTTTATGTGTCTTGTAATCCAGCTACGTTGATTCGTGATGCTAAGATTTTAGTAGAAAATGGCTATCGTTTAGTGAAAAGTGCAATGATTGATATGTTTCCACAGACAGGGCATTTGGAATCAATGGTACTGTTTGTTAAATAAACAGTTAGGTAAAAAAGAGATATGACTTTACAACAATTAAGATATTTACTCATTGTCGCTGAAGTTGGTTCAATAACTGAAGCTGCTAAAACATTATATTTATCTCAACCTAGCTTATCTGAAGCGATTAAAGAAATAGAACAAGAAATAGGTATCTGTATTTTTACTAGAGGTCGTAAAGGAATCGCTCCAACAAAAGAGGGTATTGAATTTTTAGGATATGCTCGCCAAGTGGTGCAACAAATGGAACTCTTAGAGTCAAAATATAAAAGTAATAAAGCACCAAAACAACGTTTTTGTGTATCAACACAGCATTATACTTTTACTGCAAATGCTTTTGTTGAATTAGTGAAATCTTTTGGACAAGAACACTTTGAATTTATTTTAAATGAAACATCAACATATCAAATAATTGAAGATGTTAGAAATCGATTTAGTGATATAGGTATTCTGTATATTAGTAATGAAAATAGAAATATACTAAAAAAAGTATTAGAAAAGAATGGGTTAGAATTTCACAAACTATTCTCTGCCTCTCCTCATGTGTTCTTACATAAAGATCATCCTTTAGCTAATCATACAATGGTTAATTTAGAAGATTTACAACCCTATCCAAAATTAAGTTTTGTACAAGGTAATTATGAATCAGCTTATTTCTCAGAAGAATTATTCAGCAGTATTCCAGCTGAGAAAAACATTAAAGTGAGTGATCGGGCTGCGATAGTTAATTTTATGATAGGGTTAAATGGTTATACTATTTCTAGTGGCATTTTTCCTAAATATCTCCATGGAGATGAGATTATTGCTATTCCATTGAATGAACAAGAGATTATGCATATTGGATACATTATTAATAAAAATCAAATGTTATCTGAGTTAGCACAAATTTATATTGAAGCACTTAGAAAATACCGATAGTTAATTTTTAAACATAGGAAAATTCTATATAAAATCATAAAATATAAGTATTATCTATTATAAATGCTTCCAAGTTATAATAATGGGAGAGGTGATTTTATGATGGTTTATGTAATAGGTAATTTTCTAATGTATTGTTTTATCAATGCATTTACTCCTGGTCCAGGCAATATTTTGGCGTTAAATACAGTAACTAATTTCGGCTATCGGAAAGGTAAGCCATTATTTTTAGGAATTTTTACTGGATATTATATAGTACAAGCCTTGTGTGTTATTTTTGTTTATAGCATCAGTTCTATTTTACCTAGTGTATTTCTGATGATGAAATATATTGGAGCAGCTTATATCCTTTTTCTTGCGATTTATATAGCTTGTAGTAAGCCAGAGTCAGGAGAAGTTAACAAGTCAGCCTCTTTTTCAAGAGGGTTTATTTTACAATTTGTGAATGTAAAAATTTATCTATTTGGAGTGACTGCACTGACTAGCTATGTTACAGATTATAGTACAAGTTTTTATGTATTATTAGCTTGTGGACTGTTAATCGCAACCATTGGAACAATAGCTACTATTACTTGGATTGGTATTGGCGTATTGATTCAATCTCTATATCTAAAATATTTCCGAGTAATTAATATTCTCTTATCTCTTATCTTACTGGAATGTGTGTATAGTATTTTGATTAGATAGATTTTTTATTGACTTCGTCACAACATTTTTTCTTATTCTAAGAGAGATACATTATCTAAGTTTCTATATTTGGTTTAAAATACTCAATTTATTATGAGTAAAGTTGTTACTTATCCTTTTTATTCTCATTTTCGGGTTGTTTTAATTTATTTATGAAAAAATAAAACATCCATAGATCCTAGATTAAACAATGGAATTGATATATTTTAAGAAAATAATTTAATCTAATTTTGAGTGTTCAAAGAAGATGCTGGGCAGCAAGATTTCCGATGTGATCGGGAAAGTGGTTTTGCTGAAAATTTAGACAGATAGTCAAATACAGGAACGAGAAGATGGTTGCAGTAAGAGAAACACATTTAAAAAATTTAACGGGTTTTGTTTTTGATGAGTGGCTAAATACTTTAGCAATTACACCACGAACTAAAGAAGCCCTTACCAAAGCGTGGCACTATCTTGAACCAAAAATCACAGAAAATGAATACGCTAAAGATATTGTATCGAGTAGCGTTGAAATGGTTTCGATTCTGACTGAATTAAATATGGATGAAAGTACGCTCGTTGCTGCGTTATTCTTTCCATTAGTTGAAAATCAGATTATCTCTCTAGAAGACTTACAAATAGAGTTCGGCAAAAATATTGAACGCTTAGTACGTGGTGTATTTGAAATGGATAATATTCGTCAATTAAATACTTCACGTGGTGCGGATAGTGTACAAATCGACAATATTCGCCGAATGCTATTAGCGATGGTTGAAGATTTCCGTTGTGTTGTAATCAAATTAGCAGAACGTATTACCTTCCTACGCACAGCGGATAGCCGAGTTAGTGAAGAGGATAAAGTTTTAGCTGCCAAAGAGTGTTCCAATATCTATGCACCACTGGCTAACCGCTTAGGGATTGGACAACTTAAATGGGAATTAGAGGATTACTGTTTCCGTTATCTCCATCCAGCGCAATATCGTCACATTGCCAACCAATTACATGAACGCCGTTTAGAACGTGAACAATATATCCAAGACTTTGTAAAAGAACTCACTGGTTATTTAAAAGAGAGTATCAGTGAGGTAGAGGTTTATGGGCGACCGAAGCACATTTATAGCATTTGGCGCAAAATGCAGAAGAAAAATTTAGCCTTTGGTGATCTGTATGATATTCGTGCAGTGCGAGTTATTGTTCAGAAATTACAAGATTGTTATGCCGCATTGGGGATCGTGCATACCCACTTTAAACACCTGCCTAAAGAGTTTGATGACTATATTGCCAATCCAAAACCTAATGGTTATCAATCGATCCATACTGTAGTGTTAGGGCAAGGTGGCAAGCCGATTGAAGTACAAATTCGTACACAAAAAATGCATGATGATGCCGAACTTGGGGTTGCAGCTCACTGGAAATACAAAGAGGGAGCAACAGCAGGGCGTAGTGGTTATGAAGAAAAAATTGCGTGGTTGCGTAAACTTTTAGCGTGGCAAGATGATTTAGCTGATTCTGGCGAAGTGTTAGCTGAAATGCGTAGTCAGGTGTTTGATGATCGGGTGTATGTGTTTACACCAAAAGGTGAGGTAATTGATTTACCAACAGGATCAACACCATTAGACTTTGCTTATACTATCCACAGTGAAATTGGTCATCGTTGTATCGGAGCGAAAGTCGCAGGGCGGATCGTACCATTCACGTACCAATTACAGATGGGTGATCAAATTGAAGTAATTACACAGAAAAATCCCAACCCAAGTCGAGATTGGTTAAATCCGAATTTAGGCTTTGTGCATACTGCACGAGCGCGAGCAAAGATTCATGCCTGGTTTAAAAAATTAGATCGTGACAAAAATATTCCGGCTGGTCGCGAAATGTTAGAAAGTGAAATGAATCGGATTGGTCTTACCCAAAAACAGATCGAACAGTATGCGTTACCTCGTTATAACTTACGCAATTTAGAGGATCTTTATGCAGGTATTGGTGGCGGAGATATTAAATTAAATCAATTAATTAACTTTCTACAAAGTAAGTTATTAAAGCCATCTGTTGAAGAAATAGATGAAGAAATTCTCAAACATATTTCAAATAAATCAGCGAATAATAGTCAACAACAAAAAGAGAAGAAAAAAGGTCATGTTGTCGTTGAAGGTGTTGGTAATTTAATGCATCATATCGCACGCTGCTGCCAGCCGATACCTGGTGATGATATTGTGGGCTATATTACACAAGGTCGCGGGATTTCCATTCACCGTTCGGATTGCGATCAATTAGCTGAATTACAGGCAGCAAATCCAGAAAGGGTTGTTGAAGCCCTTTGGGGAGATAATTATTCATGTGGTGTACATGTGGGTATTCGTATCATATCAAGTGACCGTAACGGGTTGTTACGTGATATTACAACGGTGTTGGCGAATGAAAAAGTTAGCGTTTTAGGGGTAAGTAGCCGTAGCGATACAAAACGCCAAGTAGCCACGATTGATATGCAAATTGAATTAAATAATGTACAGATGCTAAGTAAGATTCTCTCTCGACTCGCAAAATTAGATGATGTCATTGAAGCGAAACGAATTACCAATTAAGGAATATTATGCAGAAATATACTGGACTTACACATTTCTTTAAAGCCGCGAAATATTCGATGCAAGGGCTACGTGCAGCATTTAAGTATGAAGCGGCTTTTCGCCATGAAGTCGGGGCGGCAATTATTTTAATCCCATTAGCGTTTTTCTTGGGAAAAAGCAAAATTGAAATTGCAATTATGGTGGCTTCGGTATTGATGGTGTTTGCTATTGAGTTGCTTAATAGCGGTTTAGAAGCGATTGTAGATCGTGTCGGTAAAGAGTATCACGAACTATCCGGGCGCGCGAAGGATCTTGGATCAGCAGCTGTATTTGTGGCGATGGTAACTTGCGGTTTAGTTTGGTTAATCATTTTATTTGGATAAGTCATGCAGGATTTAGGTACCTCTTTACAACCCTATCACACCTTTGGTGTTGCCGCACAAGCAAAGCAGATTCTACAAATTGAAACCATTGATGAATTATGTAGTACATGGCAGAAAGCCCAAGCTCAACAACTCCCAATCTTATTATTAGGTGAGGGAAGTAATGTTTTGTTTGTTGAGGATTTTGCTGGAATTGTGGTAGTAAATCGCATTAAAGGGATACAGCATCAGCAAGATGAGCATTACCATTATTTACAGGTAAATGCTGGAGAGAACTGGCATCAATTAGTCAAATATTGTGTTACACAGAATATTGGTGGTTTAGAAAATTTAGCCTTAATTCCAGGATGTGTCGGTTCAGCACCAGTACAAAATATTGGTGCGTATGGCGTGGAGCTGAAAGATGTTTGTGAAGCGGTTGATGTGGTAGAGCTAGCAACAGGTAACCAGTTTCGTTTAAACAAGACGGAATGTGAATTTGCTTATCGAGAAAGTGTGTTTAAACATCGTTACTTACATGGTTATGCGGTAGTGGCAGTACACTTTAAATTAGCTAAAGATTGGCGACCAGTATTAACCTATGACAATCTTTCTGAATTAGCTAAAGAACAAATTACGCCTCAACAGGTTTTCGAGCAAATTTGTTTAACTCGACAAAGTAAATTACCTGATCCAAAACAGATTGGCAGTGCTGGCAGTTTTTTTAAGAATCCTGTGATCTCTAAGGCACAATTTGAGCAAATCTATCAACAATATCCTACTATGCCACATTACCCACAAGCAGATGGTAGCGTGAAATTGGCGGCTGGATGGTTAATTGATCAATGTAGTTTAAAAGGTTATCAAATTGGCGGTGCAGCGGTACATGAGAAACAAGCATTGGTATTAATCAATAAAGCCAATGCAACGGGACAAGATGTCGTGGCATTAGCTCGTTATATTTGTAACCAAGTCAGGGATAAATTTCAGGTTCAGTTATCTCCGGAAGTGAGATTTATCGGTAAACAAGGTGAAGTCACTTTTACACTCAAGTAACAGCCAACGTGCTGATTAATCTCTATAAGTACAAGTCTTTAAATATTGGTTGGATCTCCTCTCACACTTGTGTCAAAAACCTGATTAGTGACAAGGTAAGTAAGTGTATGAGGAGATAATAGATTTATAACCTCAGTTATTATAGCAACTAAGGCAACGCTTTTTCGCCTAATAGCTCAATCAAGTTCTTCATTAATAAAGATAACTCGCCCGTCATTAACACAAAGTCAGCATCAAAACGTTGTTCGATATCTTCTTTTAAAATATCGTCATTTTTTTCACGCACGACATCGGCAAATTTTACGCGTTTTAACGAAGCATCTTCATTAAGTACAAAAGAGAAATGATTTTCCCAATCTAAGGCCAGCTTCGTGACCACTTTACCAGCAGTTAAATGTCCTTGAATATCTTGTTCATAAAGATCTTGGTTTTTACAACGAATAGTTGATCCAGTATCGAGATCTTTAAACTCTCCCTCTTCTAAACACGTTAGCCATTGTGGTAATTCATCTTTCAGTAACCAGTTAGTCATCGTAGTTGGTAATTCTTCAGCAAACGCAAATGGAATCACGGGTAATGAACCTAATGATTTGCGTAAGAGTGCTAATACATCTTCAGCTCGCTTACTAGAAGCCGCATCAATATAAATTAAATCTTGTGTGGTATCGATCCAGAGTGCTGTGCGTTGATGGCGACTAAAAGCACGCATTAATAATGTGGCGACAACATCGTCTTTTAAGGCTTGTTTTTCGGTTTTTTTCAGCTTGCGTTGTTGTGCGGCTTCTAATTCTTGAACACGATTTTCTAATGTTTCTTTAACCACATTAGTTGGTAAGATTTTTTCTTCTCGATGGGCGACTAATAAAATCTGACCGCCAACACTAAAGTGTAATAATTCACTGGTTGATAAAGGCGATTGCCAGCCAAATTTACTTTGGTCTGTCGAGCCACAGGGGATAAATTGGTGTTGAGTAAGATTATTTTGTAAGGCATCTAATGCCCAATCTAATTTTTTTGTTAAACGGTAAACCAGAATATTTTTAAACCAATACATAGGCGTTTCCTTTCATTTATATTATTATACGTCGCGGACAGCGGAAGCTATTGTAACTTGATTAAGAGAGAAAATCCTATGCAACAAAAAAAAATTGCTTTTATTGGTGGCGGCAATATGGCTACTGCTATTGTTTTTGGTTTATTGGCAAAAGGGTATATCGTAGAAAATATTATTGTTTGTGAACACAATCTGGATAAACATCATACGTTTAATGAGCGTGGTGTATTTACTACGTTGGTGGCAACAGATGCAGTTCAACAGGCGGATGTAATTTTATTAGCAGTAAAACCACAAAATATGCAGCAAGCCTGCGAGAGTTTTAATCAACTCGATCTAAGTAATAAATGGATTATCTCGATTGCAGCGGGAATTTCGGTAGGTGCATTACAACGTTTTTTGCCAACGGCGAAGCAGTTTGTGCGAGTAATGCCAAATACACCGGCTTTAATTTCTAAGGGAATGTCGGGATTATTTGCAACTAGCAGTGTAACGCCAGAATTTAAAGGATATGCAGGAGAATTATTTGAAGCAGTGGGACAAGTTTGTTGGGTAGATGTAGAAACCGATATCAACACAATTATTGCGGCATCTGGAAGTAGCCCCGCTTATTTCTTCTTGTTTATGGAAGGTATGCAAAAAGCCTTAATTGAAATGGGATTAAGCAAAGAGCAATCTCGTTTATTAGTACAACAATCTACATTAGGTGCAGCAGAAATGGTGGTCGCTAATCCTCGTACTTCGATTGAAACATTAAGACAACAAGTGACCTCAAAAGGTGGTACTACGGCGGCTGCAATTAATGTATTCCAACAACAACAACTGGAAGTAACGATTAAACAAGCAATGCAAGCAGCGATTGATCGTGCAGAAGAAATGGAGAAATTATTTTGATCAAAGTTCGTTCAGAGTATTGGCTGGTTCTGAATTATCTTGGTTATTTTTGTGCTTATGGAGTATTTGTGCCATTAATTCCAGTATGGTTACAAGCACAATCTTATTCTGATGAAAATATTGCCTTACTATTAGCCTTTGCTTATGTATTCCGCTTTTTGGGCGGAATCTTTTTTTCTAGTAGGATTAAAGATACGGCTTATTTGCCTACAATGTTGCGTCACTTAGCATTAGGTTCAGCGATTGTTATTTTAGCAATGGGGCTGAGTGCATTACATTGGCATTCATTTATTCTAATTTTTATCTTGTTTGGTTTATTTAGTGTATTGAATGGTGCAGGTATGCCACTACAAGATAGTTTGGCAAGCATTTGGAATCAACAAATTGGTTTAGACTATGGGCGGGTACGTTTAACTGGTTCATTAGGATTTGTAATTGGTGTTGTCTGTTTTGGCGGATTAATCAATTATTTAGGTAATGATGCAATTATTTGGGTATTAGGCAGTTTGTTAATTTTATATACTTTGGTGCAATTACCTGTACCCACAGTATTGCCTAAATCAACTCAAGTCCAAACAGAGAATAGCAAAATTAGTTATCGTGATTTATTAAGAGAATCAAATACTTTACGTTTATTAATTGCAGTATCGCTAATTCAAGGATCACACGGTGCGTATTATGCGTATAGTACAATTTATTGGGTTTCCCAAGGCATAAGTATCCAAACCACAAGCTGGTTGTGGGGAATTTCAGTCATTGCTGAAGTTGCATTATTCTTTTTTGCTTCTAGGCTATTTAAGAATTGGAATATTACGGCATTATTTGTGTTAAGTATTAGTGCAGCGATAATTCGTTGGCTCTGTTTTCCATTAATGACAGGATTTGTTGAGCTTGCCTTACTGCAAACTTTTCACGCATTAACTTATGCAGTAGCCCATTTTGCCACAGTACGCTATATCTCAGCACAACCTGATACCCATATTGCGAAATTACAAGCACTGTATAATGGTTTGAGCAGTTGTATTGCGGTAGCGCTTCTTACGGCATTATCAGGGGTGTTATATACCTATGTAGCAAGTTATGCATTTTGGGGAATGGCAATCATCGTTGCATTAGCTTTACTTTTCTTACCTAAGTCCCTACCTCGAATTGAGCAAATTGCCCGTTAAATCGGGCATTTGCTTGTATCCAACCCGAGATTTTCCTAACATATAAATCCATATTTAAAATATTTCTTTTTCTTTAACACGTTAATGAGAGGCTATATGTTAGATCAACAAACTATCGATTTGATTAAAGCAACTGTACCCGCATTAGAAGTACACGGTACAACAATTACTAAGACTTTCTATAAAAATATGTTTAACGATCATCCAGAGCTGTTGAACATTTTTAATAAAACCAACCAAAAACAAGGTAAACAACCAACAGCATTAGCGACCACAGTATTAGCAGCGGCAAAACATATTGATAATTTAGGTGCGATTCTTAATCATGTGATTCAAATTGGTCATAAACATAGAGCGTTACAGATTAAGCCAGAACATTATGCGATCGTAGGTAAGCATTTATTAATTGCGATTAAAGAAGTATTACAAGACGCAGCGACACCAGAAATTATTGATGCGTGGGCAAAAGCTTACCAAGTGATTGCAGATGCATTCATCCAAGTAGAACAAAAAATGTATGATGAAGCAGCATGGCAAGATTTCCAACCATTTGAAGTAGTAGGAAAACGTGCAGTAAGTAATGACATTATTGAGTTTACTGTAAAAAATGATGCTATTTTAAATGGATTAACAGTCCAAGCTGGTCAATATATTACTGTTCAAGTCCAACCAAAAGCAGATGATAATTTAGCATTGCGTCATTACTCAATCTGTTCTGTTGATTTAAGTGCTGGATTAAAATTTGCGGTGAAACGTGAAAGTACAGAAGGTATCTCAGGTGTAGTATCTAATTATTTACATGATGAAGTGCAAGTTGGCGATAAAATTAACCTTTCTGCCCCAGCAGGTGATTTCTTACTAGAACAAAATGATCGTCCAGTGGTGTTATTGAGTGGTGGTGTTGGTATTACGCCAATTCTTGCGATGTTAGATGCACAAGTAGCGACAAATGCACAACGTCCATTAGTTTGGATCAACGCAACGAAGAATCAAGAAACAGAAGCATTTAAAGCAGAGGTAGCACAATATTTGGCAAAAGCGAATGTTATTCATGCCGCAACATTATATAGTGCAGATCAACAACGTATTACTGCAGAATATTTAGCAGAACATTTACCAGAAAATGCAGATATTTATTTATGCGGTTCTGTGAGATTTATGGAATCTGTTATTGGATTATTAGAAGGATTAAATCGTCCGCAACAAACTATTCATTTTGAGCCGTTTGGGCCGAAGATGAGTTTAATTAAGGTTTGATTATTAGTAAGAGGGGGATGAGTAATCCCCTTTATTTTTATCCACGAGGATGATAACGAGCGTGTAATTGCTTTAATCGCTCTTTGGCAACGTGGGTATAAATTTGAGTGGTTGAAAGATCACTGTGTCCTAACAACATCTGAACTACCCGCAAATCTGCGCCATGATTGACAAGATGAGTCGCAAACGCGTGGCGTAACACGTGTGGCGATAATTTATCAGTATCAATATTCGCACGTACTGCATAATGTTTAATACGATGCCAGAATGTTTGCCTTGTCATTAAGGTACCACGTCGGCTAGGAAACAAAATATCGCTGCTTTGCCCAGATAATAAGACTGTACGCCCATATAGAATAAATTGTTGTACCCAATAGTTAGCTTCTTCCCCCATTGGCACCAATCGTTCTTTATCGGCTTTACCAATAATCCGTACCACGCCTTGTTGTAAATTAATATTGTTGGTGGTTAAGGTAACTAATTCCGTTACCCGTAATCCCGTAGCATACAATAATTCGAGCATTGCTTTATCACGTAATTCCAAAGGATCTTCGGTAGCAGGTGTATTCAATAGATCTGTAACCTGACTCTCAGTTAAATATTTGGGTAAACGTGCAGGTAATTTTGGTGATGATAATAAGGCACAAGGATTATCTGCTCGGTATTTCTCTTGGTATAAATATTGAAACAGTTTGCGTAATGAACTCAACATTCTGGCGTAACTTGTTGCTTTGTAGCCTAAGTCTAAGCGTTCACCGAGAAAAGTTTGTAAATCAAGATATTGCACTTGTTGTAAATCAAGTTGATGTTGTTCCAACCATTGACTAAAAAATTTTAAATCAGAACGATAACTAGCAATTGTATTTTGCGATAAATTTTTACTTAACCAAAGATCATCAAGGAAAAGGTTGATCAGAGTACTATCTTTCATTGTTCTTTTATTTCAATTAGATGGTTATCAGGTATAATGTGCCGCAATTTTGACGGCAAAAATAAACTCTATCGCCATTATCGTTCCCCTGCAAGGTGAGAACTCGATTTTTTTGCGAAAACAGATTTTAGAGTGATTACTATTTGTCGTGTAGCACTTACCAAATCACAGATTTGGTATGGCTTCTATTTTTAAAAACTTTATAAATTTATACATTTGAGGACTATTTTATGGCGCGTTCACAATGGGGATCTCGCTTGGGCTTTATTTTGGCTTCAGCAGGGTCAGCAATTGGTCTTGGGGCAGTATGGAAATTTCCTTATGTTACTGCGACACAAGGTGGTGGAGCATTTTTATTAATTTATCTTTTTATTTGCTTAACCCTAGGCTTAATTTTGATGTCCACAGAAATGGCAATCGGGCGAGCAACACATCTTGGGCCTATTGGTGCATTTCGTAAATTAGGCAATAAGAAATGGACAATTATTGGCATTATGGGAGTATTAGTCGCATTTCTGATCCTCTCGTTTTATAGTGTAGTGGGTGGCTGGACGGTTGCTTATCTTGTTAAAGCGGTAACGGGTGGTATTGCGAACTCTACTGATCCAACTAGTAACAGTAAGCTTTTTACTGATTTTATTACCAATCCTTTGCAACCATTAATCTATCATTTTATCTTTGGCTTTTTAACGCTGTTTACGGTGGTATCAGGGGTAGAAAAAGGCATAGAACGTATCTCTAAATATTTAATGCCAATTTTATTAATGCTTATGTTGGTGCTAATTAGTCGTGCAACTTCTCTGCCTGGTGCGATAGAGGGAATTAAATTTTTCTTACTGCCTGATTTTAGCAAAATTACCGGAACAACTTGGTTAGAAGCATTAGGTTTAGCCTTCTTCTCTTTATCACTCGGTATTGGGATTATGATTACTTATGGTTCGTATGTTGGACCTGAAGCAAAATTAGTTAGCTCTTCTGTTTGGGTGATCTTATTAACATTATTAACCTGTATTTTATCAGGATTAATGGTATTACCGGCAGTCTTTGCATTTGGCTTTGAACCAGATGCTGGTCCAGGTTTAACCTTTATTACAATGCCAGCTGTGTTTGCGAGTATGCCTTTGGGGCATTTATTAGCGAGTTTGTTCTTTGCATTGTTGTTGGTTGCGGCATTAACATCATCCATTTCATTATTAGAAGTGCTAGTGAGTTTCTTGATTGATGAGTTCAAATTACATCGCTTAAAAGCTGGGATTATCTCCTTTGCCTTATTCTTCTTATTGGGGGTAATGGCTTCCCTCTCTTTAGGTGATTGGAGTAGTTATACCATTTTTGGTTACAACATTTTCGATGCCTTAGACAAATTAACGCAAAACATCTTAATGCCTTTAGGTGAGATCTTCTTAACCTTATTTGTTGCTTGGTGGCGTTGGGATAAGATTAAAGTGCAGCTTGGTGCAGCGAATTCAGGTTGGTTAGTATTATTGCGTTTAGCCTTGGGTGTGATTATTCCATTGATTATTTTTGGGATCTTCTTACAAGGGATTCTTGGTTAAAAATAATTCCAATAAAACGGTTGAGTTTTGTTGGAATACTCTTTATACTGCCCCTCCAGTGCCTACACTGGAAAGATAGAAATGCAAAGTTATACAACAAACAGAATGGAAAAAGCGGTTTATTCACAAGTGGTAAAATTAAGCTCATTATTGTTTGTTATTTATTTTTAAAATCCTCATTATTGAGGATTTTTTTTTGCCTGCAATTTACCTTCCAGCGTGATGTTTACTTAAATTAACTGCAAAACTGGAGCAATTTCGATGAACCATATTCGTACCTTTAAAGCCTATGTGCGAGATGAAATTATTAAAAAAGGCGGTTGGGTAAATTCTCATGCTCATGCTGACCGTGCATTTACAATGACACCAGAAAAAATGCATATTTATCATAATAGTAATTTGCAGCAAAAATGGGATTTAGTCGATGAAGTGAAACGTAATTCTTCTGTCGAGGATTATTATGCACGTTTTAGTCAGGCGATTGAGTTGATGATTTCACAAGGGGTGACGGCATTTGGTACATTTGTTGATATTGACCCAATTTGTGAAGATCGCGCAATTATCGCTGCGCATAAAGCCAGAGAAGTATATAAAAATGATATTGTGCTGAAATTTGCCAACCAAACCTTAAAAGGTGTGATTGATCCCGTAGCAAAATATTGGTTTGATCTTGGTTCAGAGATGGTTGATATCATTGGTGGGTTACCGTATCGAGATGAATTAGATTATGGTAAAGGCCTTGAAGCAATGGATATCTTAATGGATAAAGCCAAATCATTAGGAAAAATGTTGCACGTTCACGTTGATCAATTTAATACCCCAAAAGAAAAAGAAACAGAACAGCTTTGTGATAAATCTATTGAGCATGGTATGGAAGGGCGAGTTGTTGCAATTCATGGCATTTCCATTGGAGCTCATTCTCGAGAATATCGTTATCAACTCTATGAAAAAATGCGTAAGGCAAAAATGATGATGATCGCTTGCCCAATGGCGTGGATTGATAGTAACCGTAAAGAAGACTTAATGCCTTTCCATAATGCATTGACACCAGCAGATGAAATGATTCCAGAGGGGATTACGGTTGCGATTGGCACCGATAATATTTGTGACTATATGGTGCCATTATGTGAAGGTGATATGTGGCAAGAGTTGAGCCTACTTTCTGCAGGATGCCGTTTTCCACATTTAGAAGCGATGGTGGATATTGCGAGTGTGAATGGTCGTAAGGTATTAGGTTTAGAGCCTTATTGATAGTTGATGGAGAGGGGCTGGTAGGAGCCCCTTAAACATTTTTCACTCGACTAAGACAAAAAAGCGCCAATAACGTTAAAACAGAACAAAAATAGAACGTATCATAATAGCTATAAGCACCACCAATAAACCCAGCTATTGGACCGCCAACAATCCAGCTACTTTTCGCACTATTAGTAAATAACGTTGTTGCCGAACCTAATTGAGATGGCATTAAATCTTGAAAATAGGTCATTCCTATGGAAGCCAAAATACCGATCAAAATGGCGTTTAATAGTTGTAAACAAACTAATCCCCAAGTAGAAGTAACGACCAAGAGTAAAGGATAAAAGATTACACCACAGAGTAGAGCAACAATCATTAAGCGTTTTTTGGCAATAAATTTACTTAGCCAACCGGCAATAATCATCACAGGAATTTCTAATCCAGCAGCAGTTCCCATCAGAAAACCAGCTAAATTTTCAGGCAAATGTAATTGTGTTGTAATGTATAACGGCATATTAATCAAATACATACTATTACAACTAAAGATAATGACTAAGGTTAAAGAGAGATAAATAACCGATGTTTTATTTTGTTGTGGTGCTTGAGGTAATGCAGTCGTTTTTGTACTTTTTTGTTGTGTGTCGTTAAGTGGTGGTAAGAGAAAACGTCCACAACATCCACTTAATAGAAATGTTGCCGCACCAATTAAAAAGAGAAATGTGAATCCTTTATTAATGGCTAACCAGAAAGCCAATGGTGGGCCAATAATCCACGCTAAAGAAATTTGTGCCCGCATAATCGACATAAACATCACAGTTTGGCGTTGTTTACGATTAGCATATTCACGGGCAAAAGCGAAAATTTGTGGATTAGACGCTGATCCTAAACCAAAGAGTGTGACTGCTAGGGTGAGCAGTACCCAATAGTTACGGCTATATGCAAAAATGACATATCCACCGGCTGCCATAATGCAGCATAACAAAATTAACCAACGGCGATCAGCGAGTCGATCTGAATAAAAACCGATGACTTGCCCTAATACAATGCCAACTAATGCATTCACAGCAAAGAAAATCCCCACTGCAAAAGATGAAACTTGTACTTCTTTGGCTAAAAAAAGGCTCATCACGGGGAGTTGAAAAGCAGAACCTATACCGGTTAAGAAAGCCATAAATAGAAAAGCAAACGTCACTCTTTTCAATGTAGTTGGTGTAGTATTTTGTGTTGTCGCTGTTGATGTTGGTGTCATAATAAAATAGCCCCTGCGGAACAGGGGCAAACAGATTAATTATTAAGAAAAGTGTTTATTGATTATAAAACGTCACGGCAGTTTAAGTCGTGGTAAGCTTCTTCTAAACGAGCAACCATTGATTCTTCACCTTTACGTAACCATACACGTGGATCGTAGTATTTCTTATTCGGTGCATCAGGGCCTTCTGGGTTACCTAATTGACCTTGTAAGTAAGCTTCGTTTTTCTTGTAGTATTGTAAGATACCGTTCCAAGTTGCCCATTGAGTATCAGTATCAATGTTCATTTTTACAACACCGTAAGAAACTGCTTCTTGAATTTCTTCGTGAGTTGAACCTGAACCACCGTGGAATACATAAGAAACTGGTTTGTCAGTAGCTAAACCATGTTTTGCTTTAATGTAGTCTTGGCCTTTTTTAAGGATAACTGGAGTAAGTTTTACATTACCTGGTTTATAAACACCGTGTACGTTACCGAATGCGGCTGCAATAGTGAATCGTGGGCTGATTTTTGATAATTCAGTATAAACTAAATCGATTTCTTCTGGTTTTGAATAAAGATCCATTGGGTCACGATCAGAATTATCTACACCATCTTCTTCACCACCAGTAATACCTAATTCCATTTCTAAGGTCATACCGATTTTGTCCATACGAGCAAGGTATTTTTTACAAATTTCGATATTTTCTTCTAATGGTTCTTCTGAAAGGTCAAGCATATGAGAAGAGAAAAGTGGTTTACCAGTTTCAGCAAAATGTTTTTCACCAGCTTCTAATAAGCCATCGATCCATGGAAGAAGTTTTTTCGCAGCGTGGTCAGTGTGTAGAATCACTGGAACGCCGTAGTGTTCAGCTAATGCATGAACGTGTTTCGCACCAGCAATAGCACCAAGTACATCAGCACGTTTGCCTTCAGGTAATTTAATGCCTTTACCTGCGTAGAAAGAGGCTCCACCGTTTGAGAATTGAATAATTACTGGCGCTTTTACACGAGCAGCTGTTTCTAATACTGCATTGACAGAATCTGAGTTTACGCAGTTTACTGCAGGAATCGCAAAATTCTTTTCTTTTGCAATAGCGAAAACTTTTTGTACTTCATCACCAGTTAATACACCTGGTTTTACGAAATCGAAAATTTTAGACATAGTATTTTCCTATTTTAAGTGGAGAAGAGAGAGGGAATTACTCCCCTCTCTAAGAAAGATGATTAACCTTTTGCTCTTTGTTCAAGAATTTCTACTGCTGGTAATACTTTACCTTCAACGAATTCAAGGAACGCACCGCCACCAGTTGAGATATAAGAGATTTTATCTGCGATACCGAAAAGATCGATAGCTGCTAATGTATCACCACCACCTGCGATAGAGAACGCATCACTTTCTGCGATAGCACGCGCAACAATTTCTGTACCTTTACGGAAGTTAGGGAATTCAAATACCCCTACTGGACCATTCCAAAGAATAGTTTTTGCACCACGGATGATTTCAGCGATTGCTTCTGCTGATTCATCCCCTAAATCCATAATTTCTTCATCATCAAGGACTTCAGTTGCTTTTTTCACAGTTGCAGGTGCAGTTTCAGAGAATTCTTTACCGACACGAACATCAGTTGCTACTGGAATATCGCAACTTGCCATTAAACGTTGTGCTTCAGGAATTAAATCTTTTTCATAAAGAGAAAGACCTACATTGTTACCTTGCGCTGCAACGAAAGTATTTGAAATACCGCCTCCCACAACAAGTTTATCAGCGATTTTTGCAAGAGAATCTAATACAGTTAATTTAGTTGATACTTTTGAACCACCAACCACAGCAACCATTGGACGTTGTGGATTTTTCAATGCTTTGCCTAATGCTTCTAATTCGTTAGAAAGTAATGGGCCCGCACAAGCGATAGGCGCGAATTTTGCCACACCGTGGGTTGATGCTTGCGCACGGTGTGCAGTACCGAATGCATCCATTACAAACACATCACAGAGCGCTGCATATTTTTGTGCTAAATCGTCAGCGTCTTTTTTCTCACCTTTGTTAAAACGAACGTTTTCTAACACAACCAATTCATTTGGAGCAACTTCAACGCCATCAAGATAATCTTTTGCTAAACGAACAGGAACATTAAGAAGATCGTTTAGGTAATCTACAACAGGTTGTAAAGAGAATTCAGCGTTATATTCGCCTTCAGTTGGACGACCAAAGTGAGAAGTTACCATCACTTTTGCGCCTTGTTCTAATGCTAATTTGATTGTTGGAAGAGATGCTTTAATACGAGCATCGGAGGTGATTTTGCCATCTTTAACAGGAACATTAAGGTCTGCACGAATAAGAACACGTTTACCTGCAAGATCAAGATCGGTCATTTTAATTACTGACATTTTAAGCCCTCTTAAAAGTTAAATAGGAGTGATTTTTAGATTCAAAAGAATGAAATCATTATAACAGCTCATTGCAATAAAAGCGTGGTCTAGATCAAATTTATTTTGACTAGTTTCTGATTTATTTTTATAGATAAAATAAATTACAAAAAAAAGCAATTATAAAAATAGAAAGAACCATGTAAAATAAGCCACTTTTGCGAACTTACTTCCTTTTAAAATTATGGCGTTATTAATAACAGATAAATGTACCAACTGCGATATGTGCGAACCAGAGTGTCCAAATCAAGCGATCTCAATGGGCGATGAGATCTATGTGATCGATCCTGCGTTATGTACAGAATGTGTTGGGCATTATGAAACGCCAACCTGCCAAAAGGTTTGTCCAATTACAAATTGCATCACAAAAGATCCACTGCATGATGAAAACCAAGATGAACTTTGGGAAAAATTTGTCCTGATTCATCATGCTGAGAAGTTATAAATTAGAAAAAAGATAAAAATAATATTTCTTTTTTAGATAAATTCTAACGATTATTGAAATAATCCGTAAAAGTGTTTGAAAAGAATGGTGTTTATTGAATAATAAGCGCCGTTATTTTTTGGAAGAGAATTTATCATGAAAAAATCATTTATTTTACAACAACAAGAAATTAGCTTTGTGAAGAATACATTCACAGCAAAATTAGCAGAACATTTGGGATTAGTTGAAGTTCAAGGGCCAATCATCAGCCAAGTTGGTAACGGGATTCAAGACAATTTATCAGGTAAAGAGAAAGCAGTACAAGTTAAAGTCAAACAGATTGAAGGGGCTGTATTTGAGGTTGTGCATTCATTAGCGAAATGGAAACGCCATACCTTAGGACGTTTTGATTTCAAACCGGGTGAAGGGTTATTTGTGCATATGAAGGCATTACGCCCAGATGAAGATTCGTTAGACCGTACTCACTCTGTGTATGTTGATCAATGGGACTGGGAACGTGTAATTCCAGAGGGATTACGGACTTTAGCTTATTTAAAAGATACTGTGCGTTCGATTTATCGTGCCATTCGTGAAACAGAAGCATTAGTAGAACAACATTTTCATATCCCTGCGACCTTACCGAAAGAGATTACCTTTGTTCATTCGGAGGATTTGGTAAAACGTTTCCCAAATATGAGCGACAAAGAGCGTGAAAATGCAATTTGTAAAGAGCACGGTGCTGTATTCTTAATTGGTATTGGTGGCAAATTATCTGATGGTAAGCCACATGATGTACGTGCACCTGACTATGATGACTGGACAACTGTGTCAGAAGGCGATTACAAAGGTTTAAATGGCGATATTTTAGTGTGGAATGAACAACTTGGTACTGCATTTGAATTATCCTCAATGGGAATTCGAGTGGATGAAGCTGCATTACGCCGTCAATTAGCGATTACAGGCGATGAAGACCGTTTACAATTTGCATGGCATCAAGATTTAATTAACGGTAAATTACCGCAAACTATTGGTGGTGGGATTGGGCAATCTCGTATGGTAATGTTCTTATTACATAAAAAACATATCGGTGAAGTTCAATCAAGTGTATGGCCACAACAAGTCTTTGTAGAATTTGACAATATTTTATAACGTATTATTTCACTCGCGTTTATAAAGATTGAATGAACTGTTGGGTAGCGTAAGCTATTCAACAGTTTTTTATATCTGTATTACTACCTTATTTTATTGTATGTCTGGTGATGTAAAATTTACTTTATAGGTATTATATTTGAAAAGTAAATAAATTCATTTTGATAATTTTACCAAACATTATTTATTTTTGTGTTATATAGTAACTTTATGTTGCATAATTTTATTTATTTTATTAATCAAATGGTTATGTGTGTTTTTCGGTAAATTTTTGAGTGATTGTTTAGTGAATCAAGCCAAATTTTTTATTTTAATAGATAAAGGCAATTAAATTAATTGGTAATTATATATGGTTAATATTGATTTAAATCAATAAATACTCTTCCCCCCCCCCTGAATATCTATATAATGTAATCTCTTTTACATATAACTTTAGGAAATTTAAAAATGAAAAAATCTTTTTTAATAACAGCATTAGTCAGTGCTTTAACATCACAAGTAGTGCTAGCAGCTACTGGTGTTGGGACAGATACTCATAAACAAGGTGGAACAATTACATTTGAAGGGCGAGTTGTTGATGTGACTTGTCATATCAAAGATAATGAAGGGAATAAACGCGTTGTGTTACCAACTGTGTCAAAAAATGCATTCCCAACAGTAGGAAGTACAGCAGGTACAACAGGCTTCAAAATTGAATTAGTAGATTGTACAGCTCAAGGTGGTGTGACTAAAGTAAGAGCATATTTTGCTGGTAATAGTAAAGTTAATGCTAGTGGACGTATCAAGAATGTATTCCAAAATAATGATTCTCCGAATCAAGACAGCACATGGCATGCTACTGCACCAGGAACAACACAAATACCAACCTCAGTTACAACTGCTGCTCAGGGGGTTGAGTTACAATTACTTGATCAAGATGGTGTAACTCCAATTGATATTAATACAGATGCTAATAGAACAAATGGACAAAGCTCACAATTTACTGATATGGGTACAGCTACAGCAGGCGGTAATGTAAATTTACGTTACGCAGTTCGTTATTACTCTACACTTCCTCTTACAGCTACAGGTAATGGTGCAACACTTTCACCAGGCGGTGTTCGTGGCTATGTTGATTATATCCTTGATTATCAATAATTAATATTTTCTATCCTATCTTTGTCGAACGGGGAACCGTTCGATAATTTATTTTTATCCTGCAAGGTATTATGATGTATCGTTTATATCAACGACTTACCCAATTAGTCTTAATGTTAAGTTTATGTTGTGCTACTTTGGTACAAGCTAATGTGATTATTATTGGCACCCGCATTATCTATCCCTCTAATCAAAAAACAGTCAATGTGCAATTAAATAATGAGAATAAATTACCTGCATTAGTTCAATCATGGATTGATAATGGCGATCCAAATGTCGCGCCTGAACAAGTGAAAACACCATTTGTGATTACGCCACCAGTTACAAGAGTTGAGGCTAATAAAGGACAAACTTTACGGATTACTTATACTGGCGAACCGTTACCGAATGATCGGGAGACCGTGTTTTATTTTAATCTGCTAGATATTCCGCCAAAACCAACGGCTGAACAACAAGCAGAACACCCAAATTACTTACAAATTGCGTTCCGTAGCCGAATTAAACTGTTTTTCCGCCCAGTGGAATTAAATATGTCTGTGAATGACAGTTATAACAAAGTGCAGTTCCGTTTAAACAATGAGAAAGGGAAATCTGTGATTGTGGTGAATAACCCAACTCCTTATTACATGTCTTATCTTAGTATAGACGTGCAACAAGGGGGGAATAAAGCAAGTGCAAAAGATATTGATATGGTTGCCCCTTTCTCACAAACGACTTATGTACTTTCTCGACCTCTCAAAGGACAAGCTACAGTAACTTGGTCATTACTGAATGATTATGGTGGAGTTCTAAAAGGCGTTAGCCAAACGCAGTAACAAGGCTAATCAGCCTATTATTAAAAGGAATAACCATGAACAATTCAATGTTGCAACAAATCTTACCATCTTATCGTAAGTATGCCCGTACGCTATTATGTATAAGTATATTAGCTAGTTGTTATCGGGTTAGTTTGGCAAATGACTTTGCAGAGTTTGATGCAGCTTTTTTAAATGGCAATATTAAACAAAGTATTGATATTAGCCGTTTTAGTTATGGTAATCCTATCCCAGCAGGGAATTATGTGGCGGATGTTTATGTGAATAGCCATTTACGAGGGCGAATTAATTTGCGTTTTGCTGATTTTCCTAAGCAAAAACAGGCTGTATTATGCCGTAGCGAAACCCTTTTAGCATTGTTAGATTTAAAACCGGAGGCGGTTATAGAATCTTCTGCCTTACAAGATGATTGCCAAAGTTTACAATTAGTACCTGAAGCAAAAGTTAATTTTGATATTTCTACCTTACAACTGAATATTGATTTACCCCAAGCATTAGTAGAGCAACGTCCAGTCGGTTATATTTCGCCAGCACAATGGCAAGATGGTGTCCCAGTTGCGTTTGTACGCTATGATGCTTCGCAATATCGTTATCGTTATGGTGGTGAAACAGAAACGCAAAAGTATGTAAGCATTGATGCGGGAGTGAATCTATTTGGTTGGTCATTGCATCATCGTGGCTCACTAAGTTGGCAAGATAATCAACGTTTGCCTTATCAACGAGTCATCACTTATGCACAACGTGATGTACCATTTTTACGAGGACAGCTTACAGTAGGTGATTTCTATACACGTGGCGGTTTGTTAGATAGTTTCCCTTTACGTGGTATCCAGATAACTTCTGATGAACGTATGCTAGCGACTTCATTACGTGGCTATGCGCCGATTATTCGTGGTACAGCAAATAGCAATGCGCATGTCACCATTCGCCAAAATGGGAATATTCTGCGTGAGGTGAATGTACCACCAGGGGCATTTGAGATAGATGATCTTTATCCAGATTCTTATGCAGGCGATATTCAAGTAGAAGTATTAGAAGCCAATGGTGAACGTCATTCCTTTATAGTGCCTTATACCGCGGTAGCGGAATTAGTGCGTCCAGGGTATAGCCGCTATCAAGTTTCAGTAGGGCGTTATCGTTACGATAATAAATTCTCAAATACCAAGGTCGGGCAAATTGTATGGCAGTATGGGTTAAGTAATGATATTACTTTGAATTTAGGAGCTAATCTTACTAAGAATTATCATGCAGAGTTAGTGGGATTGTCTTTTAATACGCCGATCGGCGCTTTTGCCACAAATGCGGTCTTCTCCAATGCAAGGTTCAAAAATTCAGGTGTAAGAAAGAAAGGATATAGCTTATATGCCAGTTATAATACACATATTGAACCAACAAATACAAATGTTACCGTAGCAGCGTACCGCTATTCTTCCAAGGATTATTATAGTCTACATGATGTGGTACGAGTGAATGAGAGTGAGTTTGATGATGAGCAATCATTAGACTTTGGTTTGTATAATTATCGTCCGAAAAATCAATTCCAGATCTCAGTTAATCAGCCATTGAAAGATGGCTGGGGTTCGACCTATTTAATTGGTACAACGCGAACCTATTGGCAAACCAGTCAACGCCAAAATGAATACCAGTTTGGTTATAGTAACTCTTATAAACGCCTAAATTATAGTATTGCATTTTCCCAACTACGCGATAATGAGGGCAGAAAAGAGAATCAAATATATCTTAATTTCTCGCTTCCACTAGGAAATGATAATCCTATTTACTTGTCACAAACCTTAACGCATAGTCAATCTGATGGATATGCTAGCGGTACTTCATTATCGGGTGTACTAGGTAAAGAGTATCGCTATAACTATAACCTGACTTTTTATAAACAAAGAAATAATAGTAGTTTCTCATTGAATACTAGCTATTATGGTTCATTAGCACGTCTAGGCGCTTCATGGAGCCAAGATAACCAACATAATCAACAGATGTCGATGAATATTTCTGGGGCGGTTGTTGCTCACCCGAAAGGTATCACGTTATCTAATGATTTGAGTGATAATTTTGCGATTATTCATGCTAAAGGGGCAAGAGGCGCAAGAATTAAAGGCGCTATTGGGAATGAAATTGATTATTTTGGTAATGGGATTGTGCCGTATGTTGATCCTTATGCGATTAATTATATTGGTATCGACACCAGTGAAATTCCTGATCGCGTGGAGTTAGATTCTACGGAACAAGAGGTTATCCCGCGGGCAAATAGTGCCATTCTGGTTGAGTTTTCGACTAAAGTAGGAAGTGTTGTGTTCTTTGAACTAACTAATTTGAGTGAATATCCGCCAATTGGTACAGAAGTCTTTGATCAAAAGAAACAATCGGTTGGCATTGTTTCTCAAGGTGGACGGATTTATACCCGAGGTATTGCAAATAAAGGAACTTTACAGCTGAATTGGGGCGAAAAGCAATGTCAGTTTGACTATCAAATTTCTGATACAAATGATAATGGGCAACCTTTGATTATCCCAGTGCAGTGTCAAGTGGAATAGGAATGAAGCAGATGAAAGTAAGCAAGTTCTGTACATATTTTAGTTTAATCTTTGGTTTAAATACCTTGGTAGTAGCTGAAAATTTAATGATGACAGGAGTAAAAAATACTGATGGTACAATCGTCTATACAGCGAATTTTCCAAATCCAGGAAAGTCGGTCTGTGGAGCAAATTATTCAGGAACATTACGTTATGAAATTCGATATAACAGAATTGTTCAGGATTATGCACCTTATTTTGGTTTAAAAGTTGAAGCGGCAAGTTCGACTTCACCAACATTAAAACAAATTTATGGGAATTGGCAAACATGGCAACTTATAGATGAATTAGGTACAGGTGGTTATTTAACACTGAAAGTAACGTTAACCCCTCCTAATAATGGGGTGTTTAGTACTAATGTTTTGGAAGCTGGCCATTCATTATTAGCTGATAATATGGAATTACGCTGTGTTTTCTCAGGGTATCAGCCAGGAACATATTTTGGTAATAGAGTGTTAAATTTAACATTAAAAGCAGTGAATGATATTCCATTAGGTAGAACCTGTGAATTAGCCTTGTCACCTGATAGGAGAGTGATATTAGAGACTATTTTCTTACAACAGTTGAAAAATGAGAATCAGGTTTATGGCGGAACATTTCCACTACAATTAAACTGTCAAAATGCAACAATTAATAATGCTTATATTACGTATACCGATGGGATAAATAATAGTAATACAACCGATGTGTTGATGACAGATACGACAATATCTGGAGCTGCACGTAATGTTGGTTTAAAAATTTATGAACAAAATAATGATGTTGCAATTCGTTATCAGACAGCATTTTCTTCACAATTTGTTAATGTAAATAGTACTCGACAATTTGCGACAAATATTCGTGGTGGGAGTTATACTAAAAATTATAATGTTTTCTATACTAAAACAGGCAATCCAACAGCAGGCTCAGTTACAGGGAAATTAATATATAATTTTTATTATCGATAATCTCTCTTTTTTAAATGTCGGATAACCTCCGACATTTTTATTGGGTAACTTGCTACTGTTTAATCGGTTTTTTGATTTTGATTCAAAAAAATTAGATTTTCTATATTCAATTCTATTGTCTTGTGCTACTTTTATTGCCGTTTTGTGTTTCATTTATATAGGAAGGAAAGTGTAATGAAGTGGATTTTACAACCTCAAGCTGTGTTTAGTGCATCACCAGTTGTGCCGGTAATGGTGATTAAAAAATTAGAAGATGCTTTACCAATGGCAAAAGCGTTACAAGCAGGTGGCATTAATGTATTTGAGATTACTTTACGTAGTTCAGTGGCATTAGATGCAATTAAATTATTAAGTAAAGAAGTGCCAGATGCGTTAGTGGGGGCGGGCACAGTATTATCAGCTGAACAATATGATCAAGCAGTAGCAGCAGGGGCAAAATTTGTGATTTCTCCGGGGGCAACACCTGCCTTATTAAAACACGCAGCAGCGAGTGATGTTGCCTTAATTCCAGGAACAGCAACGCCATCAGAAATGATGCGAGCATTAGAACTTGGTTATGATCATCTTAAATTCTTCCCAGCAGAAATTAATGGTGGTGCACCAGCATTAAAAGCAATTTCCGCTGCATTACCACAATTAAGTTTTTGCCCAACTGGCGGTGTTTCACCAAAAAATGTGGCGAATTATCTTGCTGTTGATTGTGTTAAAACTATTGGTGGTTCTTGGATGATTCCAAATGATGCTGTTGCGACAGGTGATTGGGCTAAAGTAACAGAATTAACAGCAGAAGCAGTTGCTTTAGTGAAAAGCTTACGCGGTTAAGTTTGATTTATTGTATTGAATAAAGATTCCCTCGTATCAGGATAGCTGAACGAGGGAATTTTTTATTAGTGAGATAAACGATTAATGGCGTTAGCCACTTCTTGATCTTGGTGAATTTCTTTCACCGCATCGTCAAATGCTTGACCTAGCACTTTTTGGATTTCTTCTGTTTTCGCAGTGAAAGCACCTTCTTGTGAACGGCGTGTTTCGATATTTTTACTATATTCACCTTTAGCACTTTGCACTTGGATGGTTAATTGAACTGAGGCATCAACTTTATAACGCACATTACCTTGGTTCACATTCGCATAGAACTGTTTAATGTTTACTGTAACATTAGCTGGTGCATTGCCCGGTAATACACGGAAACCTTTACTATTTAAGTCTTGTTGCAATGATTGTTGGAATAACTCTGCAACTGAAGGTTGTGCGTAAACAGGGAATAATTGACCATTATTTGTGTATTGTGAAACTGCTTGGTTTGCACGTAAATCGCGTGAAGCAACACTCACACTGCTTGTTTGGTTTTGGGTATTAAATGGACCGACAGCAGCAGGTGGATTGAAGGTAATAGTATTTGGTGGTGTTTGACAACCAGCAAGTGCGAAACTGGCAATGACAATACTGGCGAGAGATAAGCGTTTTAATGTTTTGTACATAATTCGTGTTCCTATTTATTCGTTGTAAGGTTTATGAGATGAAAGACATCGTATAAAATAGCGGATATTTATATAAATTACAGCATTAGTCAAAAGAAATTATGAGTAAACAGCAACAAATTACCGATTTATTACAGCAGGAATTATCCCCGCTTTATTTAGAAATTATTAATGAAAGTTATATGCACAGCTCTGGCAAAGGTAGTGAATCTCATTTTAAGATTATTTTAGCCAGTGAACGTTTTAGTGGGATGCAAGCAGTAGCACGTCACCGCTTAATTTATCAGTTATTAGAAGAGCAACTGGCTACTGGCGTCCATGCTTTGGCGTTACATCTTTATACATCAGAAGAGTGGCAAAATTTACCGGCTGTACCGGCTTCTCCGAATTGTATGGGACACGGTAAGTAATCTACTTCTAAAGTAGTATTTGTTTGATTTTTCGAGATAAATTGCAAGTAGTTTTCTTGAAAAATATCAAATTTTTCACATTTTTCTTAAAAATAAGAGTCATTGACTAGAATTAAGAGGGGAGTTTTGGTTAGAATAAGCCGTTTTTATATCCTTGTTCACATCTTGCAATTATTATTAATTATTTAATTTATTATTTTGGTTAATGATTTTAGCCTGAACAAGAATTTTTACAGATTTGAGTTTTAAATTTAAGTGGACAGTGTAATCATTGTTTAATGTTTTGTGAGAGATTATCACTTTGATTTGAAAAGAGAAATTGTGGGTTCTCTAACAAAATTACACGCATTAAGATAGATGATTTGCTTGAAACTACTCAAACGAGAGATCACTACAATTTGATATTGTAGTGATCGTTATGTTTAACCCAACGAAAAGTAGTGCAAACGATATGATTACAATTAAAAAAGGCTTGGATCTTCCTATTGCTGGGAAGCCAGCACAAGTAATCCACGATGGAGCTACCATCTCTGAAGTTGCCGTACTTGGCGAAGAATATGTTGGTATGCGTCCTTCGATGAAGGTGCGTGAGGGTGATGTAGTAAAAAAAGGTCAGGTGCTTTTTGAAGATAAAAAGAATCCGGGTGTTGTTTTTACTGCTCCAGCCTCAGGAACGGTAACTGCGATTAATCGTGGTGCTAAGCGTGTTTTACAATCTGTTGTGATTAAGCTAGAAGGCGACACAGAGGTTACTTTTGCTAAGTATAGCGTTGATCAATTAGCGACGCTTACTGCTGAACAAGTCAAACAAAATTTAATTGAGTCTGGCTTATGGACAGCATTCCGCACTCGTCCATTTAGTAAAATTCCTACAGTAGATAGTAAACCAAGTTCTATCTTTGTTAATGCAATGGATACTAATCCATTAGCAGCAGATCCAGCAGTTGTGATTAAAGAAAATGCAGAAGCGTTTCAACATGGTTTAACTGTATTAAGCCGTTTACATGAAGGAACGCTTTTTGTATGTAAAGCAGCTGGTGCATCAGTACCTAACGTAAATGCAGAAAATGTGCGTGTTGAAGAGTTTTCTGGTCCACACCCTGCTGGTTTAAGTGGTACTCATATTCACTTCTTAGATCCTGTTAGCATCAATAAATTTGTTTGGTATATCAATTACCAAGATGTGATTGCGATCGGTAAATTATTCACCACAGGTGAATTAAGCGTTGAACGCATCATCTCTTTAGCAGGCCCACAAGTCAAAAATCCTCGTTTAGTTCGTACTTGCTTAGGTGCGAATCTTAGTCAATTAACTGCGGGGGAATTGGCAGATGGTGAAAATCGTGTTATCTCTGGTTCTGTGCTTAACGGTACAATTGCAACAGGTCCTGTTGCTTATTTAGGTCGTTATCACCAACAAGTTTCTGTGATTGCAGAAGGCCGTGACAAAGAATTCTTAGGCTGGATTATGCCAGGTGCGAATAAATTCTCTATTACTCGTACTGTATTAGGCCATTTTGGTAAGAAACTCTTTAACTTTACTTCTGCGGTAAATGGTGGACATCGTGCAATGGTTCCAATTGGTAACTATGAACGTGTTATGCCATTAGATATTATCCCGACATTATTACTACGTGATTTAAGTGCAGGCGATACAGATAGTGCACAAGCATTAGGTTGCTTAGAGCTAGATGAAGAAGATTTAGCACTTTGTACCTTTGTATGTCCGGGTAAAAATGAATACGGTCCAATGCTGCGTGCAGCCTTAGATAAGATCGAGAAGGAAGGTTAAAAATGGGTTTAAAACATCTTTTAGAGAAAATGGAACCTGCATTTTTACCTGGTGGTAAATATGAGAAATGGTATGCGCTTTATGAAGCAACAGCGACCTTCTTATATACACCAGGTACAGTAACGGCGAAAGCTTCTCATGTCCGTGATGCGTTAGATTCTAAACGTATGATGGTATTAGTGTGGTTGGCATTATTCCCAGCAATGTTCTATGGAATGTTTAACGTAGGTGCACAATCAATTCTTGCGTTAAGTGTTGGTGATTTTGCACAAAACCTTGCACAAAATGTTGCCAATGATTGGCACTTTGCATTCGCTAATGCGTTAGGCTTAGTTGCTCCTGATGCAGGTGTGTTAGCGAAAATGGCATTAGGTGCTATTTTCTTCCTACCAATTTACTTAACAGTATTTATTATTGGTGGTTTCTGGGAAGTATTATTTGCAACTATCCGTAAACATGAAATCAATGAAGGTTTCTTTGTTACTTCTATTCTTTTAGCGTTAATTGTTCCGCCAACTTTACCTTTATGGCAAGCGGCATTAGCGACAACATTTGGTGTGGTAGTAGCAAAAGAGGTGTTCGGTGGGGTAGGTAAAAACTTTATGAACCCAGCATTAGCGGGACGTGCGTTTTTATTCTTCGCTTATCCAGGACAGATTTCTGGTGACTCTGTTTGGGTGGCAGCAGATGGTTTCTCTGGCGCAACTGCGTTGTCTCAATGGGCAGCAGGCGGTGAAGGTGCATTAAAACAAGTAACTACTGGTCAACCAATTCAATGGATGGATGCTTTCTTAGGTAATATTCCAGGTTCTATTGGTGAAGTTTCTACATTAGCGCTATTAATCGGTGCTGCTGTGATTGTATTCGCTCGTATTGCTTCTTGGCGTATTATTGCTGGTGTTATGATCGGTATGATCGCAACTTCTACACTCTTCAATGTAATTGGATCAGAAACTAATCCAATGTTCTCAATGCCTTGGTACTGGCATTTAGTATTAGGTGGGTTTGCGTTAGGTATGTTCTTTATGGCAACTGACCCTGTTTCAGCTTCATTCACAAACAAAGGTAAATGGTGGTATGGTGCATTAATTGGGGTAATGTGTGTATTAATTCGCGTGGTAAACCCAGCTTATCCAGAAGGTATGATGTTAGCTATTTTATTTGCTAACTTATTTGCACCATTGTTTGATTACATTGTTGTTCAAGCAAATATCAAACGTAGGAGAGCACGTAATGTTTAAGAAAGATAGTGTATTCGGAACAATTGTTGTCGTTGTGCTACTTAGCTTAGTTTGTTCTGTGATTGTGTCTGGTGCAGCGGTCTTTTTAAAGCCAACGCAACAAGAGCAAAAATTGCTAGATAAGCAAAGAAATATTTTGAGTGTTGCTGGTTTATTACAACCAAATACAGATATTAAAAAAGCGTTTGCTGAAAATATTGAGCCTCGTTTAGTTGATCTCAATACTGGTGATTTTGTTGCGAGTAAAGAGAATTTTGACTCCATCAAAGAAGCAAAAGATCCAGCAACAAGTATTGCTTTAGATGCAAGTGAAGATATTGCTAAAATCCGTCGTCGTGCCAATATTGTAGAAGTTTATTTGGTGAAAGGAAGTGATGGTGTAGTGAAACAGGTTGTATTGCCTATTTATGGGACTGGATTATGGTCTGTAATGTACGGGTTTATCTCGGTACAGCCAGATGGTAATACCGTAGATGGCTTGACTTATTATCAACAAGGTGAAACCGCTGGGCTTGGTGGTGAGATCGCTAATCCAGCATGGCAGAAACTTTTTGTTGGTAAAAAGCTCTACAACAGTAATGGTGAAGTCGCATTGCACGTGAGTAAAGGTGGTTCGGCAGATCAGGAATATGGTGTTGATGCACTTTCAGGTGCAACTTTAACCAGTAATGGTGTGGATAACACATTTAAATTCTGGTTTGGACCGAAAGGTTTAGGTCCTTTCTTAGAGAAAGTTAGAATGGGAGCATTAAACAATGGCTGATACAAAGAAAATCAAAGGACTATTGTTTTCACCAATATTGGATAATAACCCGATTGCATTGCAAATTTTAGGTATCTGTTCTGCATTGGCAGTAACAACTAAACTTGAGACTGCAATTGTAATGGGTATCTCTGTGAGTTTAGTAACTGCGTTTTCAAGTTTCTTTATTTCTTGTATTCGCAACTATATTCCAAACAGTATTCGTATTATTGTGCAAATGGCAATTATTGCGTCATTAGTAATTCTAGTGGACCAAGTGTTGCGTGCTTATGCGTATGAAATTTCTAAACAATTATCGGTGTTTGTTGGTTTGATTATTACTAACTGTATCGTAATGGGACGCGCGGAAGCATTTGCAATGAAAGAAAAACCTATTGATAGTTTTCTTGATGGACTTGGAAATGGTTTAGGTTATGCTGCAATTTTAATTATTGTAGCTTTCTTACGTGAACTAATTGGTTCTGGCAAATTGTTTGGTATTCCAGTATTACAAACTATTCAAGATGGTGGTTGGTATCAAACCAATGGTTTATTCTTACTCGCACCAAGTGCATTCTTTATTATTGGGTTTGTGATTTGGGGCTTGAGAACATTAAAACCTGAGCAAGTAGAGAAGGATTAATACAATGGAACATTATTTAAGTTTATTTGTAAAATCCATATTTATTGAAAATATGGCACTTTCCTTCTTTTTAGGAATGTGTACTTTCTTAGCAGTGTCAAAAAAAGTATCGACTGCATTTGGTTTAGGAATTGCTGTTACAGTTGTATTAGGTATTTCTGTTCCTGTAAATAATGTTGTCTATAACTTGATTTTAAAAGATGGTGCATTAGTCGAAGGGATTGATTTAAGTTTCTTAAACTTTATTACCTTTATCGGCGTAATTGCCGCATTAGTGCAGATCTTGGAAATGGTGTTAGATAAATTCTTCCCAGCACTTTATAACGCATTAGGGATCTTCCTACCGTTAATTACTGTAAACTGTGCGATTTTCGGGGGCGTATCTTTCATGGTACAACGTGATTATAATTTCGGTGAATCCGTTGTTTATGGTATTGGTGCAGGTTTAGGTTGGATGCTTGCTATCGTTGCATTGGCAGGTATCACTGAGAAAATGAAATATTCTGATGTGCCAAAAGGATTGAAAGGTTTAGGTATTACTTTCATTTCAGTAGGCTTAATGGCACTTGGTTTCATGTCTTTCTCAGGCATCCAGTTGTAAAAGGGGATAAAGCATGGAAATTACATTAGGAATAGCGATGTTTACCGTCATTATTTTGGTATTGGCGGTATTGATCCTGTTTGCTAAATCAAAATTAGTTAATTCTGGTGATATCACTATCAGCATTAACAATGATCCTGAAAAAGCAATTACTTTACCAGCAGGTGGAAAATTGTTAGGTGCGTTAGCAAGTCAGGGTATTTTCGTTTCATCCGCTTGTGGAGGCGGTGGCTCTTGTGGTCAATGCCGCGTTAAAGTAAAAAGCGGTGGTGGTGATATTCTTCCAACAGAACTATCACACATCAATAAAAGAGAAGCAGCAGAAGGGTATCGTCTTTCTTGCCAAGTTAACGTTAAAAATAGTATGGATATTGAATTACCAGAAGAAATTTTTGGCGTGAAAAAATGGCAATGTACAGTTATCTCTAATGATAACAAAGCAACCTTCATTAAAGAATTGAAATTAGCCATTCCAGAAGGTGAAGAAGTACCATTCCGTGCTGGTGGTTATATTCAAATTGAAGCTGAGCCACATACAGTAAAATATAGTGACTTTGATATTCCTGAAGAATATCAAGAAGATTGGAAAAAATTTAATTTATTCCGTTATGTTTCTAAAGTGGATGAACCTATTGTTCGTGCATATTCAATGGCATCTTATCCTGAAGAAAAAGGGATTATTATGTTGAATGTGCGTATTGCAACACCACCACCAAGAAACCCAGATGTACCACCGGGTCAAATGTCATCTTATATTTGGTCATTAAAACCAGGTGATAAAGTAACAATTTCTGGTCCATTCGGTGAATTCTTTGCTAAAGATACTGATGCAGAAATGGTATTTATCGGTGGTGGTGCAGGTATGGCGCCAATGCGTTCACATATCTTTGACCAATTAAAACGTTTACACTCTAAACGTAAGATCTCTTTCTGGTATGGTGCGCGTTCAAAACGTGAAATGTTCTATGTTGAAGATTTCGATATGTTACAACGTGAAAATGACAACTTTGTATGGCACGTTGCGTTATCTGATCCTTTACCAGAAGATAATTGGGATGGTTACACTGGATTTATTCACAATGTACTTTATGAAAACTATCTGAAGAATCATGAAGCACCAGAAGATTGTGAATACTATATGTGTGGACCACCAGTGATGAATGCAGCAGTAATTAAGATGCTTAAGGATCTTGGTGTAGAAGACGAAAACATCTTGTTAGATGATTTCGGTGGTTGATAAATTAAACATTTATTAATTATGCTATTAAAAAAACTAACTCATTGGCTGGTCCTTGTAGGACTAGCCTTTTTTCTTGTAGCTTGTGGTAAACAAGCGGAAATTGTCACACTTTCTGGTAAGACAATGGGAACGACTTACCATATCAAATATATTGATCATGGTATTGATACAAGCCCAGAAATGGCGCATCAAAAAATTGATGATGTATTAAAAGAAGTCAATAATCAAATGTCGACTTATCAGAAAGATTCGGAATTAAGTCGTTTTAATCAAAGTAAAGAGATTAATAAACCATTTCCTGTATCAGCAGATTTTGCAGAAGTCGTTAAAGCTGCGATTGATTTGCATCAGAAGACAAATGGTGCATTAGATGTTACCGTCGGACCATTGGTCAATTTATGGGGATTCGGTCCAGAAAAACGTGCTGATAAAGAGCCTAGTGCGGAAGAGGTTGCAGCACGTAAAGTTTGGACAGGTATTGATAAATTAGCGGTAACTGAGGTAGATGGAAAACCTGTATTGGTGAAAAAAATTCCTGAATTGTATGTCGATCTTTCTTCCATTGCGAAAGGGTTCGGCGTTGATAAAGTAGCAGGTTATTTAGAAAGTATTGGTATTACTGATTACTTAGTTGAAATTGGCGGTGAGATCCATACTAAAGGGGTAAATGAAAAAGGGCAATCTTGGCAAATTGCGATTGAAAAACCTGAATTTGATGGTTCTCGTTCAGTGGAACAGATTGTAGGGCTAAGTAATTTATCAATGGCGACTTCTGGGGATTACCGTAATTATTTTGAAGAGAATGGTAAACGTTTTTCACATGAAATAGATCCAACAACAGGTTACCCAATTCAACATAATCTCGCTTCGATTACTGTTGTTGATCCAAGCTGTATGTTGGCAGACGGATATGCGACAGGATTATTTGTATTGGGTGCAGAAAAGGCATTAGCAGCCGCTGAAAAAGAAAATTTAGCGATCTATATGATCATCAAAACTGATAAAGGGTTTGAAACTAAAATGTCAACAGCGTTTGCTAAGTTAATGGACACCAAGAAAGAAGGAAGTAAGTGATGAAATTATTTGTAATTACCTTCGGATTTTTCGTTGTAGTAATTTTTGCTATGGCAATCGGATATATGATTAAACGCAAAACTATTAGTGGTAGTTGTGGAGGAATCTCTTCACTAGGATTGGAGAAAGTCTGTGATTGCCCAGAACCTTGTGATGCTCGTAAAGCGAGAATGGCAAAAGAAGCAGAACGCCAAGCAAAATTACAAGAATCAGGACGTATCCTATAAAATCTAAAACGAGGTACATTCATAGATCGATGTACCTCGAAATTGATACAAAGAAAATAGCAAGTAATCTTTTTATATGGCATTGAAAAAGCTTATTTTTTCTTTATCTATACTTTCCCTAGTTAGTTGTACAACTCAAACGTCATATCAACCTTATCAATTTGATAATGGTGATGATTATGTGCGAGATGGTATGTCTCGAGTGGTTGATCAGCAAGGACGTATTGGTTACGTTGATGCCAAGGGCGTTGTAAGAATTAAACCTCGATTTGTTTGTGCGTTCCCGTTTGAAAATGGTAAGGCCAAAGTCACTGATGAGGGGAAAATACAGTCCGTGGCGGGTTCCAATAATGAATACCATTATTGTGAAAGTCATCATTGGTATTATATTGACAAGTCTGGACGTAAACTACAGAGTGAAGAAGAAATAAGGGAATAGTATGGCTGGACAAAAAACACCGGTTATAGGGATTTTTCTTGCTTTATCAGCTGCTGCATTAAATGGCAGTATTGGTATTTTTAGTAAAGTCTTAATCAGTCACGGCTTAACCATTGAAGCCATTGCTTTTTTTAAAACATTTATCGCATTTGTTTTAATTACTCTTTTATTGTGGCGACAACCTCGGGTTGAACAACAACAGGCGATTCAACCAGGCTATACTTTGACAATAAAATTATGGTTACAAATTGCTTTTTGTGCATTGTTAGGTATTTTTGTCCTCTTCTTTTTTGAAACAACAGCATATCAATATGGTTTAGCAGCAAATATTATTGTGATCTTAATGGCTTCGGCAGCAGTATCCGCATTAGTAGGAGGATGGCTTCTATTAGCAGAACCAATTTATTGGGTGGAAATTATAGGAACATTGGTTGCTATTATTGGTATTTTTGTTATTTCATGGTCGGGTAATAGTGGGATATTAGCAGTCATTTATGCCGCATTAGCTGGGATAGGCTATGGATTATTTTCTGTTTTTATTAAGAAATTTCGCTTAGATGGCGGCTTACCATTAACAAAATTATTGATGTTATTTGGTACGATTTATTTAATCATTCCATTTTTGCAAAAATTACAGCCCATTGATTGGGATATCAATGTGGTAATGAATTTATTCGGATTGGCTATATTGCCAACTTTATTAGGATTTTATTGTATTACCAGTGCATTAGCTTGTTTGAGTGCAGCTAAAGTACAGGTTACAGGATTATCAGAGCCAATTTTTTCAATGTTATTGGCATGGCTCTTTTTGAATGAAACACCAACATGGCCTTTTTTCTTGGGAGCAGGATGTATTTTGTTGGGGATCATTTTGATTAATCAGTTATATAAAGTGTCGTCTGCAGGAAAAAATTAAAACAAAGGAAGAAAAATGACATTAATTTCAAAAACATTTACCAGTTTAATTATCGTTACACCTGAACAATTTGCGCAAAATCAGCAAAAGAAAGTGATTGTTGGTATGTCAGGTGGTGTCGATTCTTCTGTATCAGCCTATATTTTGCAGCAGCAAGGCTATCAGGTTGAAGGATTATTTATGAAGAATTGGGAAGAAGACGACGGTACAGAATATTGTTCAGCGGCAGCGGATCTCGCTGATGCGCAGGAAGTATGTGATCGTCTTGGTATCCACTTACATAAAATCAATTTTGCAGCAGAATATTGGGATAATGTATTTGAACATTTTTTACAAGAATATAAGGCGGGTCGCACACCGAATCCAGATATTTTGTGTAATAAAGAAATTAAGTTTAAAGCATTTCTAGAATATGCAGCGGAAGATCTTGGCGCAGATTATATTGCAACAGGGCATTATGTGCGTCGTCGTGGAGATGATAATAGCGCACAATTATTGCGTGGTTTAGATGGTAATAAAGATCAAAGTTATTTCTTATATACATTAAGTAGCCAACAAGTGGGGCAAAGCTTATTCCCGGTAGGGGAGTTAGAAAAATCAGTAGTGCGTCAGATAGCTGAAGAGTTAGGATTAGTGACAGCCAAGAAGAAAGATTCGACTGGAATTTGCTTTATTGGTGAGCGCAAATTTAAAGATTTCTTAGCTCGTTATTTACCAGCACAACCAGGCGATATTCGTACAGTAGATGGCGAAGTGATTGGACGTCATGATGGTTTGATGTATCACACATTAGGGCAACGGAAAGGCTTACGCATTGGCGGGTTAAAAAACGCAGGAGATGAAGCTTGGTATGTAGTGGATAAAGATCTTGAACATAATGAATTAATTGTGGCTCAAGGTCATGATCATCCTCGTTTATTTTCAGTAGGGTTAATTGCAAGTCAGTTACATTGGGTCAATCGTCAACCTTTAACACAAAGATTACGTTGCACAGTGAAAACACGCTATCGTCAGCAAGATGTGGCTTGTGAAATTATTCCGATTAATGATGATATGATTGAAGTGCGTTTTGATAAGCCACAAATGGCTGTTACACCAGGACAATCCGCCGTTTTTTATCTTGATGAAGTTTGTCTTGGTGGTGGTATTATTGAACAACAAATTCGGGGATAATTGAGTAGAAAAATCTTTAATTTTGCGTAAAGATTCAGACTACGAACAAGCCTAAATTTATTCACAAATATTCATAAATGTTTATTGAGTTCCCTCTCACACTTGCTTGAAAAGCTTATTGGATGCGGAATAGTCAGTGTGTGAGGGATTGTTTTATTTGTTTCATTCACCTTTTAGGGCGGAACCTAAATGATAATTAGAGAAAAATATTAAATAGACTTTATCATTCAGCGAGCTTTTCTTTTGCAATAAAAACACATTAACCCCGCCAAATAATCTTAGCTGGAATAATTTGATTACTCACTTTCTCACCTTTTAGCAGTGCTTGTAACATTAAAAAAAGCTGTTGAGCAATTTTCTGATGGTTTTGTTGGATAGAGTTAATTTTAAAAGGTAAACAATTTAATAATTCATAATCATCAAAGGTTGAAAGGTGCATTTTCCCCGTAGTGAGATGATCTAAGAGCTGGTGATCATTCAGAAAACGTAATACTCCCTCTAAGAGAGCATAAGATCCTGTAAACAGAGCTTGAGGTAAACGCCCTAATTTTTGATAAAGTTGTTCAATAGCTAAATAAGCGCTATCGGCATAATAGGAGGTTTGAATAATCCATTCTTGTTGTAACGGTAGCTCTGCTTGTTGTAATCCTTGTTTAAAGCCAGATAAACGTGCTGTACTTGGACGTAATTCCGCTTGCCCACCAAGATAATAGAATTCAGATAATGAATAACGTTTACAAAGCGTATTAATCAGCTCAATAACAGTACTTTCATCATCAGTCACAATATAAGGAGTATGGCTTTTTGTAGTACAGCGGTCGAGTTGGATTACGGGAACATTGATATTTAAAGCTCGATAGTGAGCAGCATTAACTTTAATTGGTGTAGTGATTAAAAGATCAATTTGTCGATCAAGTAAACGTTCAATGGCAATTGCTTCTTGTTGTACATTTTCATCTGAACAAGCAATGATAAGTTGTAATCCGTTATCACGGCAGAGTCTTTCCAATGTTTTTGTGGTAGCTGCAAACCCTAAGTTAGAAAAGTCAGGAATGACTAAACCGATAGTATTACTCCGTTGAGCCTGTAATGCACGAGCAACACTATTCGCTTTGTAGTGATGTTTTTTAGCGATAGCAAGAATTTTTTCTTGTGTTTCTGGTTTAATGCGGAAGTTATCGCCTCTGCCATTTAATACCATACTTACAGTTGTTTTTGAAACACCCGTTAACTGTGCAATATCAGCAATAGTTAAACGTTTTGTGCTTATGTTCATAACGTATCCTTGTCAAAACAAATTGGTAAGACGTTTCCTATTGTAATGGTCATTGGCTGTTTAACGGAAAGAATATTTTGTTTATTTTCGATAAAAAAGCGAGATGTCATTGTTTTTTCACCTTGATTAAAGAAAATTTCGATAATCGAGTGATCGATAAAAATCTCCACTTGTTGTAACTGTTCGATTTGGCAATAACGTTGTTGCCCGAATTTCAGCATACTTTCTGTTTGTTCAGTATGGCTGCGATCAAGACAAAATAGACCATTTTGATAAGTTAAACTGAGATATTGCTGCTTGTCATTACTAAATAATTGTAATGAAAAATCGTGTTGCACATTAAAACGTAAATAACTTTGGGCTAGAGTAGGGACCTCAATTTGGCTTTGAATGTGATAATCCTGTAATTGGTCTAATTGTTGATACACTTGTTCAATCGGACGTTGATAGAGTTGATTGTTTTGCAACCAGAGTTGACGAGGAAGTGTTAGCATTGAATGCCATTGATAACGATCAGTTGGATATTGTAAATCGGGTAATCCACACCAACCAAGCAGTATGGTTGTTTCGCTTGTATTTACACCAGAAAAGGTTTGTGGCGCATAAAAATCAAATCCTTGGTCTAATTCTGCAAATTGTTCTACTTGCAATTGGCGATTGTGTAGATGACCAATTACATAAGTCGCATGATAGTTATTTTGAAATTGATATTGTTGCTGTTTTTTGCCTTGTGGTGACCAGATAAAGAGATCTTTATTACCCAATTTACTCAAATCTGGACATTCCCACATAAAAATATCTTGGTTATCAAATGGAGATAATGACAGTTCACCTAACAGGTGTGGTGTATCATCTAAATTAGCCATTTCAAAGAGTAAGGCTGTACCTGATAGATCTTGTCGTTGTGCTCCTAAGATAAAACGAATTGTTCCTTCTGGGGTAATAAAGGGTTTGGGATCTCGGCAATGTTCGGTATAACCAGTAGGGGCAGAAGTCAGTAAGGGACGTTTCACCAACAATTTGCCGTCACGGTTAAAAATCGCAATATTTTGGAAAGGAATCCGCTGATTGTCTTCGGATCGGCGAGTGTTTCCTGTATAAAAAACGACAATTTTATCTTGGTAGTTAATGGTACCACCAGAGTAACAGCCGTGTGATTCAAATAATTCATCAGGAATTAAAGGATCGGCTTGCTCAAAATGGTGGAAATCTTGGGTACGATAATGACGCCAATGTTTCATCCCATGTAAAGGGCCAAAGGGATACCATTGATAAAAAATATGGTAATAACTGCCATCAAAAATCAAACCATTAGGATCATTTAACAGACCTGTTGGTGGTGCAAGATGATAATGTGGTCGATGATCAGTATCTGTAGCAACTTGTGCAGCAAGTTGGGTTAGTTCATCAGGTTTAGCTGTATGAATACTGCGATATTTACCTTGGTTAAAAATAATCATCTTGCCCTCCGAATAATGGATTATGCTAAAAGTTGTTGTAGTTGCTGGTAAGTGGGTAATGCTGACATAGCCCCTTTTGCTGTGGTAGCCAAACCACCACAAATATTTGCTTGAATAATCGCTTGTTCTAATACTTGTGCATTTTGCCATTGATCATATTGTGCTAAACCTTGCAACATTCCGCCAACAAAAGCATCTCCTGCACCTGTGGTATCTACAACTTTGACTTTATTACCTGCAATACTACCACTGATTTGTTGGTAAAAATAAATAGCGCCAGCCTCTCCTAATGTAACTAAGATTAATTTGTTTGGGTATTGTTGGCGTGTTAGATTAATTGCTTGTTCTAAATCAGATAACCCGCTTAATAAACAGATCTCTTCTTCAGAAAATTTAATTACATCAGCAACCTCAATCATATTATTGACTTCCTTAATCATTGTATCTTGATCGACCCATAAGCTAGGACGCAAATTAGGATCAAAAGAAACGAAGCCACCAGCTTGTTTTATGCGTTGAGCAGCTTGTTGGGTTGTAGAGCGAGATGGCTGATGAATTAAAGCAATAGAACAAAAATGTAACCATTGACCTGCCTGAAAAGTAGGTAGATCTTGAGGTTGTAAAAATTGATCAGCACTTGGATTCACCATAAAAGTAAAGGTTCTTTCACCATAATGATCAAGATCTACGATCACAGTTGAAGTGCGATGTTCTGGATCAAGGTACATATAAGTCGTATCTACTTTTTCTGTCGATAATGTTTGACGTAAGAAGCGACCTAAAGGATCATTACCTACTCGCCCAATGAAGCCACTTTCGCCCGATAAACGAGAGATAGCGACTGCCACATTGGCAGGCGCACCGCCGGGACAGCGTAAATAATGTTGTTCACCATCAGGTAATAAATCCACAACTGCGTCGCCCAAAACCCATACTTTATTCATTGTTTAATTCCTCTGCTTTTTTTGATGGTAAAATTTTAGCTAAACCGTTTTAGTTCAGCAATTTTATTTATAAATTTTCCTTAAAAAATGTTATCTGGATCACAAATCTGACATATTCTTGGCTGACTAGATAGATTTTACTAAAACGTTTTAGCTATAATCCGCGTTGTTGATAACTTAACCACCTACTAGGAGAAAACCAATGGATTTTCCAAAAATTGCAAATCAGCTCATTGAGAAGTTGGGCGGTAAAGAAAATATTAGTGGCGTAGCACATTGTTCTACCAGATTACGTCTAGTATTAAAGGACGAAAATAAAGCAGATAAAGAAGGAATTGAACAGATTGAAGGCGTAAAAGGGCAGTTTGCTGTCGCTGGTCAATATCAAATTATTTTTGGTGCAGGTACAGTAAATAAAGTACATGATGCTATGACCGAAATTTTAGGTTTAGGCGATATGACAAAAAGTGATGTTGCTAACTTAGGTGCAGAAAAACAAAATGTATTACAACGATTAGTAAAAGGATTAGCAGATATTTTTGTGCCAATTATTCCGGCAATTGTAGCTGGTGGTTTGTTAATGGGGTTAGCAAATGTGTTTACTGCACAAGGGTTGTTTATTGATGGTAAATCTTTAATTGAAGCTTACCCAAATCTAACTGATTTAGCGGCAATGATTAATACTTTTGCTAATGCTCCATTTGTTTACTTACCGATTTTATTAGCCTTTTCGGCGAGCAGGAAGTTTGGTGGCAATCCATTTTTAGGTGCAGCATTAGGAATGTTGATGGTACACCCTGATTTACTAAATGGATGGGGATTTAGTGCAGCAAGCTTATCTGGCAATATTCCTTATTGGGATATTCTCGGTTTCCATATTGAAAAAGTAGGATATCAAGGTTCTGTATTACCGGTATTAGCCGCAACTTGGATCTTGGCAAAATTAGAAAATACTTTCCGTAAGATTATCCCATCAGTATTAGATAATTTATTGACGCCATTACTCGCATTATTTATTACTGGAATTCTGACTTTCACTTTTGTTGGACCAATTACCCATAAGCTTGGTTTCTTAATTGGGGATGCGTTAACTTGGTTGTATGACACAACTGGTTTTATTGGCGGTGCAATTTTCGGAGCACTTTATGCGCCAATTGTTATCACTGGGATGCATCAAACTTTTATTGCCATTGAAACACAATTATTAGCAGATATGGCACATACTGGCGGTACTTTTATTTTCCCGATTGCGGCAATGTCTAATGTAGCACAAGGTGCGGCTTGTTTAGGGGTATTGTTCTTAATTCGTGATACTAAAGTAAAAGGTATTGCATTACCATCTGGAATTAGTGCGTTATTAGGTATTACTGAACCAGCGATGTTTGGGGTAAATTTAAAATACCGTTATCCATTTATTGCAGCAATGAGTGGTTCTGGTGTTTCTAGTGCATTTATTGCATTCTTTCATGCTAAAGCACAAGCGTTAGGTGCTGCAGGATTACCGGGAATTATCTCAATTAAACCAGATAGCATTGCCGTTTATTGCATTGGTATGTTGATTTCATTCGTGGTGACATTTGCGATTACCTTATTGCTAGGCTTAAGAGCAAAAAGAAAAAGCAACTAATCATCAAATAAATTGAGAATAATAAGATTAAGGCTGGTATTTCCAGCCTTAATTTTTATCAGAAAAGTGAAAAATTTTTTCTTAAGATTTTATCTGGTTTTTTATTCTAAAAATTTTGTTAAAAAATAGGAGAAAAAGCTATTTTTGTGTGATTTTAAGAAAATCTCTCTAAAAATAAAGAAATTTACTAGTTTTATTGTTGGCAAAAAAGTGAACATAGTCTGAATTTTTTCATTTATTTCAAATAAATAGCGTTTGACTATTAAGATTATTTAATTATATTAAGTTACTCTAAATAATATAATGATAAAGTCCAATATAGGAGGGCTAAATGAGTAATGAAGTGAAAAACACAGCACGAGAAACTTTTTCGGGGCGTAGAGCATTTATTTTAGCAGCTATTGGTTCTGCCGTAGGGCTTGGTAATATCTGGCGTTTCCCTTATACCGCATATGAAAATGGGGGCGGTGCATTTATTGTTCCTTACATTATTGCGTTATTAACTGCGGGTATCCCACTATTATTCTTAGATTATGCAATTGGGCATAGACATCGCGGATCTGCACCTTTGGCATTCAGACGTTTACATAAAAATTTTGAGATTTTTGGCTGGTGGCAAGTATTAGTCAACGTCATTATCGGTATCTATTATGCGGTTGTTCTTGGCTGGGCAGCATCTTACACATATTTCTCAATAAATGGTGAATGGGGTGATAAACCTATTGATTTCTTTGTGGGTGAATTCCTTAAAATGGGCGATATTGCACAAGGGGTAAGTTTTGATTTTGTTGGTATGGTTGTTGGGCCGTTAATTGCCGTATGGTTAGTGGCATTAGGTGTACTCGCATTAGGAGTACAAAAAGGGATTGCGAAATCATCAAGTATTTTAATGCCATTATTAGTTGTTATGTTCGTTATCCTTGTTATTTCAGCCTTGTTCTTACCAGGTGCAAGTAAGGGCTTAGACGCGCTATTTACACCAAATTGGGAGAAATTATCTGATCCTAGTGTATGGATTGCGGCATATGGACAAATTTTCTTCTCCTTGTCTATCTGTTTCGGGATTATGATTACCTATGCTTCTTATTTGAAGAAAGATTCAGATTTAACAGGATCTGGATTAGTTGTTGGTTTTGCGAATAGTAGTTTTGAATTATTAGCCGGGATTGGCGTATTTGCTGCATTAGGTTTTATAGCAGCATCAAGCGGACAACAAGTTCATGAAGTTGCAAAAGGCGGGATTGGTTTAGCATTCTTTGCTTTCCCAACTATTATCAATAATGCGCCATTTGGTCCAGTACTTGGTGTATTGTTCTTTGGTTCACTTACATTTGCAGCATTAACCTCTTTCATCTCTGTTATTGAAGTAATTATTGCTTCAGTTCAAGACAAATTGAAATTTGGTCGTGTGCCTTCAACTTTTATTGTGGGTATTCCAATGATGTTCTTGTCTGTGGTGTTATTTGGAACAACAACAGGATTACCAATGTTGGATGTGATGGATAAATTCGTAAACTACTTTGGTATTGTGGCGGTAGCGTTCTGTTCATTGGTTATCATTGTTTCCCACGAACAACTTGGTTTATTAGGAAATCACATCAATAAGACATCATCATTCAAAATTGGGTTTGTTTGGCGTTTATGTATTGTTATTACTACAGGTATTCTTGCATTTATGTTGTTTAGTGAAGGCGCTAAAGTATTCCGTGAAGGTTATGAAGGATATCCAAACTGGTTTGTTAATACCTTTGGTTGGGGAATGGCATTTGGTTTAGTGGTTGTGGCTTTCTTACTAACACACTTACCTTGGAAAAATGAAGAGAAATTTGTTGTGGAGGAAGACTAATGAGTACAATTGCAATTATTATGATGGTTATCGCACTGGCGATTATTTGGGGTGGATTATTAGTTTCGATTAAACGCTTACCAAAAGAATAAATTTTGAGTGCTTAAAAAGCTGCAGGGTCATATAGTTTGATGTTATTACATTAAGTATATGGTCCTTATTTTATGAGGGTAAAATTGATGGATTGTTGTAAAAAACAACAGTTGATAAAAAAATTCAAAAAAAAGCAAAAAAGCACTTGCAAGGAGTTTTTAAATCACTATAATGCACCTCCGCAACGACGCTGCAGTGTGAAGTGAAAAAGAAAGCGTCGTTTTTTGTTCTTTAACA